>JACRPU010000011.1 GCA_016223025.1 Nitrosomonadales bacterium
GCCAGGATCAGCGTTTGCGGTGTTGAGATGTGCGGCATCGCGTTTGTCGGTGTCGGATCGTAGTTTTTTGTGTTTGTCGTGCCGCGCTGCCATGAAAAAATCAGGGCGGCAGGCAGCGGCGTGTGTCTAAACTTCAGTTTTAGTAATTTCCAATCCCCAAAACATAATCGAAAAAAGGAGTAACACATGAATGACATGACGTTGTTTACCACTGCATCGACCATCGTCGCCGCACTGGCCGTGGCTTTGGGCGTGATCTTTCCGGCGCTTGCGATGGGGCGCGCCATCAGCCAGGCGCTGGATTCTCTGGCGCGGCAGCCCGAGGCGGAAAAGGCGATCACGCGCACCTTGTTCATCGGTCTGGCGATGATCGAGTCGCTGGCCATTTACGTGCTGGTGGTGGTGCTGATTATCCTGTTCCGCAACCCGCTGCTCGAATACCTGCTGAAGTAGGGAGCGCCCATGGAATTCGACTGGACAACCTTCGCGCTCGAAATCATCAACTTTCTGGTGCTGGTGTGGCTGTTGCAGCGTTTCTTGTACAAGCCGGTGACCGCCGCCATCGCCCGGCGCCAGGCCGGGATCGAAAAGACTCTGGCCGATGCGCGGGAGATGCGGGGCGAGGCCGAAGCGCTCAAGCGCCAGTACGAAAACCGGATGGCCGAGTGGGAACAGGAAAAGGCGCGGGCCTTCCAGCAATTGCGGCAGGAGATGGATGCGGAGCGCGCCCGGCTGATGGCCGCGCTGCAAGCTTCGCTGGACGAAGAGCGCAACAAGCAGCATGCCGTGGAACAGCGGCGCGCCATCGAGCAGCGGCAGCGGCTGGAGGAGGAGGCGAGAACAGGGGGCGGGCGCTTTGCGGCGCGCCTGCTGTCGCGCCTCGCCAGCGCCGAACTGGAGGAGCGCATCCGCCGGGTGCTGCTGGAAGACTTGCCGCAGTTGCCGGAGCGGGAGCTGCATGCCCTGCGGAGCGCGGGCCAAACGGATGGGGCGAAGATCACCAGCGCGTATCCCCTGAGCGACGCGCAGCGCGCCGAACTCACCGGGGCGCTCGACCATCTGGCGGGGCGACCGGTGGCCTGCGAGTTCGGGCAGTCCCCCGACCTGATGGCGGGGTTGCGCATCAGCGTGGGGCCCTGGATGTTGCGCTCCAGCCTCTTGGACGAACTGCATTTTTTTGCCGGGGCGCAACATGCCGACGCCAAACATTAACCTCCCACCTTCCCGCGACGGCGAGCCGGGCTGGTTGAGCCGCTATCGCTTCGGGCTGCGCGTGACCGAGCAGGGCAGGGTCGTCGCGATCGGTGATGGCATCGCATGGATCAAGGGTTTGCCGTCCGCCGCGATGGACGAGATACTGGATCTGGAAGACGGCAGCCGGGCGCTGGTCTTCCATCTCGAAGAGGAACTGCTGGGCGCCATCCTGTTGCAGCAAAGCCCGGCGCTGAGTGCCGGCGTGCTCGCCTACCGTACCGGCGAACGCCTCGGCATCGGCGTGGGAGACGCGTTGCTGGGGCGGGTCATCGACCCGCTCGGCGCACCGCTGGACGGCGGCGCCATGCCGGAATGCGACGGGCACCGCGAGCTGGACGTGCTGTCGCCCCCGATTCTGGCGCGGGATTTCGTCGGGCAACCGCTTTATACCGGCAACAAAATCATCGACACCGTGGTTCCCATCGGCAAAGGGCAGCGCCAGTTGATTATCGGCGACAACGGCGCAGGCAAGAGCTCGCTGGCGCTCGATACCGTGATCAACCAGAAGGGCAAGAACGTCTATTGCGTGTATGTCGCCATCGGCCAGAAACGCTCCAGCGTGATCGGCGCCCTCGAAGTGTTGCGCGAGTCCGGGGCGCTCGCGCATACGACGCTGGTGGTCGCCGAGGCCACCGCCATGCCCGGTCTCAAGTACCTGGCGCCCTTCGCCGGTTGCGCCGTGGCCGAGGGCTGGATGTGGCGCGGCAAGGACGCGCTGGTGGTCTACGACGACCTGACCACGCACGCCCGCACTTACCGCGAACTGTCGCTGCTGCTGCGCCGCCCGCCGGGCCGCGAAGCCTACCCCGGCGATATTTTTTACCTCCATGCCCGCCTGCTCGAACGTTCCACCCACCTTGCTCCGGTACACGGCGGCGGCAGCATGACCGCGCTGCCGCTGGTCGAAACCGAACAGGGCGAGATCGCGGCTTACATCCCCACCAACCTGGTGTCGATCACCGACGGCCAGGTGTATCTCGACCAGAACCTGTTCGCCGGCGGCTTCCTGCCGGCCATCGACGTCACCAGATCGGTATCGCGCATCGGCGGACAGGCGCAGCACCCGCGCATCAAGGAAGAGGCCGGGCGCATGAAACTCGACTACCTCCAGTTTTTGGAGCTGGAGGTGTTCACCCGCTTCGGCTCACAACTGGAGGCTTCGATGGAAGCCAAAATCCGCCGTGGCCGGGTGCTGCGCGAGATATTCAGGCAGGAGCGGCTGGCACCGCTGCCCATCGAATTCCAGCTCGCGTGGATGGTCGCTTACAACGAGGGTCTGTTCGACGCGCTGGCGACGAGCGCGATCCCAGCTTGCCTGAACTATCTGGTTCAACACGTCGTTCAATGCCCGTTGACTCTCGCTGACAGTCGCGAGGAATGGCGGCAGGCGGTGGCGGCGTGGATGAAGGAGATGCCCGCGCCATGAGGACACCTCCCAAAATCCAAATTTCGTCGCAATACTGCGTTGCTCACAAAAAATTACTCCTTACATATTCAGATATATGCTGCGTCGCAATTTTTTGCTCGCGCCTTGTCTTGCTTAGAACTTTGAATTTTTGGAGGTATCCATGAGCAAACGCATGATGATCCAGAAGCACCTGGGGACGCTTGGCGACATCGGCGGCATCATGGGTGCGATGAAGAACATCTCGCTGATGGAAACGCACAAGCTGGCCCGTTTCCTCGCCCATCAGCACCGGGTGCTGGCGGGCATCGAGGCGGCCGCCGCCGACTTCCTCGCGCACCATCCCGAAATCGCCTATCGGCCGGAAGACAAGGCGCCGGATATCGTTGTCGCCATCGGCTCGCAAAGAGGGTTCTGCGGCGACTTCAACGAATCGTTGGCGCAGGCGCTGCGCCACCATTGGCGGCAAACCGGAGGCGGCGCCGCCGACGTGCTGGTGGTGGGGCGCAGGCTCGCCGCGAAACTGGGGCGGGAGCCGCGCATCGCCGCGACCCTGGACGGACCCAGCGTCGCCGAGGAAGTGCAACCGGTGTTGCAGCGCCTGATGGACGCGCTCGGCGAATTGCATGTGCGGGCGGGCGAAAACAAACCGCTGACCATTTCCGTGTTCGCCCATCGCGAAGGGGAAAGCCGGGTGGGCGTGCGCCCCATCCTGCCGGCGCCCGAGCCCGGGCGCGCCGCCCCGCGCTTCGCTTATCCGCCCATGTTGAATCTGGAGGCGGAAAAGTTTTTTGCCGGGCTGGCGCGCCACTATCTGTGGGCGCAGATGCACGACGCGTTCTACGGCTCCCTGATGGCGGAGAGCCGCCTCCGCCTGCAACACATGGAAGGCGCCATGCAGCGCATGGAAGAAAAATCTGGCGAGTTGCGGCGCAAATACAACCTGCTGCGCCAGGAGGAAATCACCGAGGAAATCGAGGTCATCATGCTGAGCAACGAAGCTTTGCAGCGCTCCCGCCGGGGCAAGGCTGTCGGTCGGATCGGGGCGGGTGCGGCATGATTGCTTCGACGACGCCGGCGCTGGTGGCGATCACAGCGCTGTATATTTTGTTCGGGGCACGCGAGATGAAAGGGCGCAAACCATACAAGCGCTGACTGTAAACGGGCGGCAGTCGCAGCGCCGCTGGAAATGCCCGGAAAGGCAACAAATGGAGAATGTGATGAAAAAACGGGTTTATATGTTGGGATTGTTGTTGGCTGGCACGGTGCTGCCGGTATTTGCGGAGCAGCAGATGGCCGGCATGGAAATGAAAAAAGAAGCCGTGCAGGCCAGCCATCAGGGCACGGGCAAAGTAGTGTCCGTGGATCGCGCAAAATCGCGTGTCAAGCTGGCGCACGAGCCGATCAAATCGCTCGGCTGGTCGGCCATGTCGATGGACTTCAACGTAGTGAAAGCTTCGCTGCTGGATGGCCTCAAGGAAGGTGACGCAGTGCAGTTCGAGCTGGGGAAAGCCAAGCCGGAGGAACTGGTATGGGTAATCGTCAATATCCGGCGCAAGTAATCAGGGAACCCTGGGCGATCCAGCGAATGTCTCCGTGTTTCCTTAACGGGCATGGCGAGTAGCCACCCCTGATTATGAAACTCGCCGTGCCCGTTCCCTCACTCTACTCTCTCCCAGAGAGAGAGAGGGCGAAGCCCTCGCTGCGCGAGTTTCACGTTAATAGATAGGAGATGCGATATGACACACCAACAATCGGGAGCGGCACAGCTAGCTTTCCTGATGCCCCTTCAGTTTGGAGCAGGAGCACTGGTGTTATTGCTCGCTATCTATTTTGGCGTGGTGAGCCTGATTTCCGGGATGGATTTTGCGCTCGATCAATTCGCGACATTCTGGTATTTCATCGTGCCGCTCGCATTGGGCTTCGGCGTTCAGGTCGGGCTTTACACACACCTCAAGAATCTCGTCGGGCAACATGGCGCTTCGGGCAAGGCGGTTGCGGTGTCCGGCACGACTTCCACTGCCGCAATGGTTTCCTGCTGCGCCCATTATCTGGCCAACATCGTGCCCATTCTTGGGGTCACCGGCTTTCTCACTGTCGTTGCTGAATACCAGATCGAGCTGTTCTGGCTCGGTTTGGCTTTTAACGCTACCGGCATCCTGTATGTCGCGGCCATGGTTATTAAAGCTACCGAGGAGCATAAAAAATGCGCAAACAATTCTTGATGGGTTTAACTGTTGCGGCAATCGCCGCTTATTCCTGCACCGATAATTTCTGGGGGGTTCAAGTCATTGCGGCCAGCCATGCGGGGGAACTCAAATATGCGCCGCAAGTGAGCAATGAGCGGGAAATAAAAGTTACGGCCACATTGCAAAGCATCCCAGACGGAGCGAAAACATGGGATTTTGAGGTGGCTCTGGAAACCCATACCAAGGCATTGAACGATGACCTGGCCAAATCTTCGGTGCTGGTTGCGGATGGAAAGCAATACCTGCCTTTGGGTTGGGATGGCGCACCGCCGGGCGGCCATCACCGCAAGGGAAAATTGAGCTTCAAGGCGATTGTTCCGCCACCGGTGGCAGTGGAATTACAGATTCGCCTGGCAGGCGATACCCCTCCAAGAAGCTTCAAATGGTTGCTGAAGTGAGCGGTTGAGATTACCTGGCATGTTCGCCTGCCACCAGAAAGGAGAAGAAATGGCAACTGATCCCGTATGCGGCATGACGGTGAAACCGGAATCTCCACACCGCTGCGAATATCGCGGCGCCGAATACCGCTTTTGCAGCGCAAAATGCCTGGCCAAGTTTCAGGCGTCTCCGGCGGATTATCTGAACAAACTTTTCTCGCCTGAACTGTCCAACCCAGCACCTACCAAGGTTCGTGGCGGACCTGTTTATACCTGTCCGATGCACCCGGAAATTCGCCAGCCCGCGCCGGGAAGCTGCCCGAAATGCGGCATGGCGCTGGAGCCGGAATCTCCCCAGAAAACGATGGCAGTTCCGGAAGCGGTCGAATACACCTGCCCGATGCATCCCGAGGTAGTGCGCAGCAAACCGGGCGATTGCCCGATATGCGGTATGGCGCTGGAACCGCGCAACGCGCCGGCGGAAGACAATGCCGAACTGCATGACATGACGCGGCGCTTCTGGGTGAGCGCGGCGCTGGCCTTGCCGGTGTTCGTGATGGCGATGGGCACCGACCTGCTGCCGCAAGCGATTCCCCAAGTGATGTCTCGGCCGATTTCGATGACGGCGCTGCAATGGCTGGAATTCGCGCTGGCCACCCCGGTGGTGCTGTGGGGCGGCTGGCCGATCTTCCAGCGCGGCTGGGCCTCCGTAGTCAACCGCCACCTCAATATGTTTACCTTGATCGCGCTCGGCGTCGGCGTGGCATGGAGCTACAGCGTGGTGGCGATGTTGTTGCCGGGAATTTTCCCGCCCGCGATGCGCAGCATGATGGGGACGGTGCCGGTGTATTTCGAGGCGGCAGCAGTCATCATGGCGCTGGTGCTGCTGGGGCAGGTGATGGAGTTGCGCGCGCGCAGCCAGACCAGCGCGGCGATCAAACTGTTGTTGGGGCTCGCCCCCAAGACCGCGCGCATCGTGCGCGCTAACGGCAGCGAGGAAAACATTCCGCTGGAACGGGTGCAGCCGGGCGATGTGCTGCGCGTGCGCCCCGGCGAGAAGGTTCCGGTGGACGGCGTGGTGCTGGAAGGCACGAGCGCGCTCGACGAATCCATGGTCACCGGCGAATCCATCCCGGTGGAAAAGACGGCGGGTGCGCGGCTGATCGGCGCCACGGTGAACGGCACGGGTAGTTTATTGATGCGCGCCGAGCGCGTCGGTGCCGATACGTTGCTCGCGCAGATCGTGCATATGGTGAGCGAGGCGCAGCGTTCGCGCGCGCCGATCCAGCGGCTGGCCGATGTCACGGCGGGTTATTTCGTTCCGGCGGTGGTGGGGGTTGCGCTCGCCACGCTGGCGATATGGGGCATCTGGGGGCCGGAGCCGCGCCTGGCGCACGCCGTGGTCAACGCGGTGGCGGTGCTGATCATCGCCTGCCCCTGCGCGCTGGGGCTGGCCACGCCGATGTCTATCATGGTCGGCACGGGGCGCGGCGCACTGGTCGGCGTACTGATCAAGAACGCCGAGGCGCTGGAAACCATGGAGAAGGTCAACACGCTGGTGGTGGACAAGACAGGAACGCTGACCGAGGGCAAACCGAAGCTGACCTCGGTCATTCCGCTTGCCGGATTCGACGAAGGCGAGGTGCTGCGGCTGGGTGCAAGCCTGGAGCGCGCCAGCGAACATCCGCTGGCGGCGGCGATCGTGAATGGTGCGCAGGAAAAAGGAGCCACACTTGCAACGGTCAGCGATTTTCGTTCGTTTACCGGCAAGGGCGTGGCGGGAACGGTTGATGGCCGCGCGGTCGCGCTGGGCAATCTCAAGCTGTTCGAGGAGTTGAACATTGACGCAGATGAACTGCCGGCACGCGCAGAGGCGCTGCGCGGCGATGGCCAGACGGTGATGCTGCTGGCGATCGACGGCAGGGCGGCGGGGCTGATCGGCGTGGCCGATCCGGTCAAAGCTTCCACGCCGGGTGCGATCCGTGCCCTGCATGAGGAGAACATACAGGTCATCATGCTGACTGGAGATAACCGCATCACGGCGGAGGCCGTGGCGAAAAAATTGGGCATAGACCGCATCGAAGCGGAAGTGTTGCCCGATCAGAAGGCTGCCATCATCAAGCAACTGCAAGCGCAAGGCCGCTTCGTGGCGATGGCGGGCGACGGCATCAACGATGCACCGGCATTGGCGCAGGCGCAAGTCGGCATTGCCATGGGAACCGGCACCGACGTGGCGATGGAAAGCGCGGGCGTCACCCTGGTCAAGGGCGACCTGAGCGGCATCGTGCGCGCAGTGCGCCTCTCCCGCGCCACGATGCGCAACATCCGCCAGAATTTATTCTTCGCCTTCATCTACAACGTGCTCGGCATCCCGGTTGCGGCGGGCGTGCTGTATCCATTTTTCGGTTTATTGCTCTCGCCGATCATCGCCGCTGCGGCGATGAGCTTCAGCTCGGTATCGGTGATTACCAATGCGCTGCGGCTGCGCCGCGTTACACTTTAAGGAGGATGGCATGTCGGATCAACACGAAACACAGCACCTTTCCAGGGCACGCTGGGTGTTCTATGGTTTTCTCGCGGTTGCCGGATTCTTCCTGTTCACGGAACACCGCGCCCATGTGCTGGGAGTCTTGCCTTATCTGTTTCTGCTGGCCTGCCCGCTGATGCATCTGTTCATGCACCACGGCCATGACGGCGACAGCCAGCATACTCATCATCATGGTTCGTCCGAAGGAGAGTCGAAATGAATACAGACGCTCCCGCTTATGGACTGTGGCCGCTGGTTATCATCAACTCCGCAGTGTTCATCATTTTCGCGTTCAGTTTCACCAAGCCGAAAACCTCCCGCGATTGGCGCTCGTTCGGCGCGTTCTCTGCTTTCATCGTGGCACTATTCACGGAGATGTATGGCTTTCCGCTGACGATTTACTTCCTGTCTGGCTGGTTGACAGAGAAGTTTCCCGGGGTGGATTTCCTGTCACACGATGCAGGTCACTTATTGGAAGTGATGCTTGGCTGGCGCGCCAACCCGCATTTCGGGCCGTTCCATTTATTGAGCACCGCCTTCATCTTCGGCGGGTTCATTTTGCTGTCCGCGGCATGGAAAGCGCTCTATCGGGCGCAGCGCAGGCATGGCCTGGCAACCACCGGGCCTTACGCCAGGGTGCGCCATCCCCAGTACGATGCTTTCGCGCTCATCATGTTCGGCTTCCTGTTGCAATGGCCGACCATTCTGACGCTGCTGATGTTTCCGGTATTGGTATGGATGTACGTGCGGCTGGCGCGCACCGAGGAGCGGGATGCCGAGGCGGAGTTCGGCGAACGCTGGCGCGAATATGCTGCCCATACGCCAGAATTCATACCGTAATTCGCCCGATTCGGATCGCGGAGCGGTGATTGAAGTAATTACAGGGTGCCTCTAATCAAGATTGGCCGGAGTGTAATAAAACAAATTTGCGAGAACAAATTTACCCTGGGAGGGAGTGCCATGCACACGCGGCGCCCATGCTTTCACGTAAAATAGCGCCCGCCCCAATTACCCGACCATCACCATGACCCTCACCGCCCTCACCGCCCTTTCCCCGCTCGACGGCCGCTACCACGGCAAGGTGGGCGCTTTGCGCCAGCACTTCAGCGAATTCGGCCTGATCCGCTACCGGGTGCTGATCGAAGTCGAGTGGCTGAAAGCCTTGGGCGCCGAAGCGGACATCGCGGACATCGCGCCGTTCTCCGCCGCCACCCTCGCGCAGCTCGACCGGCTCGCCGCGCAGTTCAGCGAAGCGGATGCTGAGCAGATCAAGATCATCGAGAAGCGCACCAACCATGACGTGAAGGCCATCGAATACTGGTTGCGCGAAAAACTGGCGGCCAACCCGGAAACGGCAACCGCGCTGGAATTCATCCACTTCGCCTGCACCTCGGAAGACATCAATAATCTGAGCCACGCTCTGATGCTCAAACACGCGCGCGCCGAAGTGATGCTGCCCGCGCTGGATGCGCTCACCGGCAAGTTGCGCGACCTTGCCCATCAACTCGCCGGCCTGCCGATGCTGTGCCGCACCCACGGCCAGGCCGCCACACCCAGCACGCTGGGCAAGGAAATGGCGAATGTGGCGTACCGCTTGCAACGCGCGCGCGAACGCATGGCGAATGTCGAGATAATCGGCAAGATCAACGGCGCGGTGGGCAACTACAACGCGCACCTGTCGGCTTATCCCAGTGTGGATTGGGAAGTTTTCGCCAAGAGATTTGTCGAGGCGCGCGGCCTGGATTTCAATCCCTACACCACCCAGATCGAGCCGCACGACTACATGGCGGAGCTGTTCGACGCCTATGCGCGCGTTAACACCATCCTGATTGACCTGAACCGCGACCTCTGGGGCTACATTTCACTGGGCTATTTCAGGCAGAAAGTGGTAGCGGGCGAAGTGGGATCGTCCACCATGCCGCACAAGGTCAACCCGATTGATTTTGAAAATTCCGAAGGCAACCTCGGCCTGGCCAACGCGCTGCTGCGCCACCTGTCCGAGAAGCTGCCCATCTCGCGCTGGCAGCGTGACCTGACCGACTCCACCGTGCTGCGCACCATGGGCGTGGCGCTGGGCTACGCCCTGCTCGCCTACGATTCGTGCCTGAAGGGATTGAACAAACTGGAAGCCAACCCGCAACGCCTGGCAGAGGAACTGGATAACAACTGGGAAGTGCTGGCCGAACCGATCCAGACCGTGATGCGCCGCTACGGCATCGCCGATGCCTACGACAAGCTGAAAGACCTCACACGCGGCAAGGGCGGCATCAACCGCGACAGCCTGCGCGCCTTCATCCAGTCGCTGGATATTCCTGCAACAGAAAAACAGCGCCTGTGCGAGCTGGCGCCGGAAGCTTATACCGGCAAGGCGGCGGAACTGGCGAAGCGGATTTAACGTGAATTTCGCGCAGCGATCCGTTTGCCTCCTCCCCCGCCGGGATTGAAGAGAGCCTTTCTCGTTCGCCTCCTCGCCCGCAGGGATTGAAGATCGCCTTTCTCGTTTGCCTCCTCCCCCGCTTGCGGGATAACCAGCCTGCGTGTGTTGTTGGGGCTTCAGCCCCTTACAACCACGGCGTACCTCTTGCGGGTGTACTTGGCCGTCGTTTTCTGACGGCTTAGTCGAATAATGGCTAGTCGTTCCACCAGAGGATTGAGGTGAGGGCTTCTCCACGGGGGGATTGAGGTGAGGGGCGGTTCTCCGGGAGAGGGTTGGGGTGATAACCAGCCACTTGGTTGGCGTCTTTTGGCAACCTAGTGTCGCAAACCAGAAATAACGAAACATGAAACGGCGTCTTTTTCCGCCATGCCGCGTTGCATCCCCTTGCCGTATACCCCATACGGCTGCGGGTCTGCGCCTTGCCTGGCAAAAAAATCCATCCGTTTCATTTGTTCATGGCGAGTTTTATAATCAGGGGTGGCTACCCGCCATGATCGTTGGGTCGGGCTTCCTGCGCGACGTTGCCGTCGAGCCGGGCTGATTACAAAGCAGGGAAATCCGTCGGTGGAAACGCTGCGCTTTTCCTCCCCGCAAGCGCAGGAGAGCGGGCTGTCAAATATCCGCCACGCCCCATTCCGCGACGCCATCCCGCAGATGCGCAGACTTGAAACCTTCCTTGCGCAACAGTTCCGCCGCGTCAATCGCCATCAGACAATACGGTCCCCGGCAGTAGGCGACAATCGGCCTGTCCTTTGGCAGTTCCGCGAGCCGCAGGCGCAGCTCGTCAATCGGAATGGAGCGGGCGAAGGGGAGATGTGTCGCCAGATACTCCTCGGTTGGCCGCACATCCAGCACAACCACTTCCCCCCGGCGCGCCATTTTCATCAGCGTTTCCCGGTCATTTGGCACCAGATCGTCCGGTTGCGCGGCGATTTTCTGTAGCGCCATTTGCAGTTCGATCAGGCGATCTTCGGCCAGGGAATGGATATGCACCCACAAATCTGCGACCGCCTTGCCGGCCAGACGGTAGTGAATGTTTTTACCCCGGCGCTCGGTTTCAACCAGATGGGCGCCCCGCAGCTCGCGCAGGTGGGCGCTGGCCAGTTTCATGCTGATGGAAGCCTCCCGCGCAAGCGTTTCCACCGTCTTTTCGCCCTGGCAAAGCAGCTCGATCAGTTCCAGCCGCTTGGGGCTTGAGAATACCTTGCCTATCCGCGCCACCTGCTCATAAAGCAGGTCTTTGATCTTGCGTGCGTCTTTCATCATTGCATTCCAGCAACTTTTAGATTGCCAATTATAGCAACAAACCATTTCCCGATGTTTCTGTTGACATTGTGCGCAGATGCTGCTTTAATCAATCCAGCAATTATTAGATTATTTAACCGGCGGGGGAAGCGATGAAATACCTGATGATCCTGAACGACGCTCCTTACGGGTCAGAGCGCAGCTACAACGGCTTGCGGCTTGCGCGTTCGCTGCTCAAGGCTGGCGGAGCGGAGGTCAAGATGTTCCTTGTCGGCGATGCGGCCTCATGCGCCAAGCGCGGGCAGAAAGTGCCGCCGGGCTATTACAACATCGGCGACATGCTGGGCTTGGTGGCGCGCCACGGCGGAGAAGTCGGCGCGTGCGGCAGTTGCCTGGATGCGCGCGGCATCGCTGCCGAGGAAGTGGTCGAGGGCGCGTCGCGCAGCACCATGGATCAGCTCACTGCGTGGACGCAGTGGGCCGATAAGGTCATCGTTTATTGATGGTTGGTTACAGGGGGAAGATATGGATCGCACGGTGCTGGTGTTGGGCGCGGGGATCGGCGGCATCGTTGCCGCCGAGACGCTGCGCGAGTTGCTGCCCGCTTCCGACCGCGTGATCGCGGCGGATCGCGCCGGGCAGCATTTTTTCCCGCCTTCGCTGCTGTGGCTCATGGTGGGCGAACGGACCCCGGAAGATTTTTCCAGGCCGCTGGATCGCCTGCATCGCCACGGCATTGAATTTCTCCGGGGCGACGTCACGCGGATTGACCCCGCACAGCGTGAAGCGGAAATCGCCGGGCAGTCCCTGCGTGCCGATGCGCTGGTGGTTGCACTGGGCGCGGAGTATGCGCCGGGGGCCATCCCCGGCCTGGCCGAAGCCGGTCTCTGCATTTACACGATGGAAGGCGCGACCGCAATCCGCGACGCGCTGGCCCGGTTTCCGGGAGGGCGCATTGTCGTCCTTACCGCCGCGCCGCAATACAAATGCCCGGCCGCGCCATACGAGACCGCGTTGCTGGTGGATAGTTATCTGCGCAAGCGCGGCCTGCGCGAGAAAACCGAAATAGAGTTTTTTGCCGCCGAACCGCGACCGATGTTCGTCGCCGGCCCAGAGATGGGCGCCGCCGTGCGCGGGATGATTGAAACGCGCGGCATCCCTTACCATCCCGAGCATCAGGTGAAGGATGTTGACCCGGCCAATCGCCGTATTTCATTCGCCAACGGCGCAAGTGCCGAATTCGATCTGCTGCTTTATGTTCCGCCGCACCGCGCGCCGGCAGTGGTGCGCGAGGCTGGCCTGACCAACGAGAGCGGCTGGGTTCCCGTTGACCGCCATACGCTGCAAACGCAATTTGACAACGTCTTCGCGCTCGGCGACATCACCACCATTCCGCTCAAGATGGGCCGGCCCTTACCAAAAGCCGGCGTGTTCGCGCACGGCCAGGCCGAGGTCGTGGCGCACAATATCGCCCACGCATGGACCGGCAAGGGCGCGCCGCGCCAATTCTCCGGCGAAGGCATGTGCTTCATCGAGACCGGCGACGGGCGCGCCGGCCTCGGCAAAGGAAATTTCTACGCCGAGCCGACGCCGCAAGTGGAAATGCGCAGCCCAAGCCGTTTCTGGCACACCGGCAAAATTCTTTACGAGAAGCAGTGGCTGTACCGGCGGTTCTGAGATAACTCATCGCGTCCGGCAACAACGCAATTCGCGGAAAAGTCATGTTCCAGTTCTCGCTCGTCGAATTCTCCCTCCGCCATCCTAAACAAGTTATCTGGGCGACGGTGGCGCTGGTGCTGCTGTTTCTCACCCAGTTTCCGCGCATCGCCACGGACACCAACCCGAAGCACATGCTGCCGGAGAATTCGGACGTGCGCGTCTGGAACGACGAGGTGGACAGGGCTTTTGCGCTGTATGAAGACACCATTGTCGTCGGGGTGAAGAATGATGCGGGCGTGCTGAACCGGGAGACCCTGGCCCGCATCGCACGCATCACCGGCGCAATTCTTGCGCTTCCTGGCGTGGCCAGCCGCGACGTGAACGGTTTCACCACCATCACCAACGTCACCGCCGAGGCCGGCACTCTCAAGGTCGGCCCTCTCATGCCGGGCGCGCCGCAAAGCCAGGCAGAGGTGGAAGCGCTGCGCGGCGCGCTGTTCGGCAACCCGCTCCTGGTTGATCGCGTGATCTCGAAGGACGGCAAAACCACGGCCATCCATGTGCCGCTGGAGAAGGGCGCCAATGGCGCCGTCATCGCCGGCAATATCCGCGAGATCGTGGCCAAAGAGAAAGGGCCGGAGCGCTACTACGTCGCGGGCGACCCGGTGGCGCGCGATACCTTCGGCGCCGAAATGTTCAAGCTGATGGGCATCTTCTCGCCGGTTGCAGGCATGATCATGTTTATCGCCATCCAGCTCATGTTCCGCAACCTGTCCTTATCGTTCACCATGATGGGCGTAGCCATGGCGGCGATTATCATCAGCATGGGGTCGCTGATCGGCGCCGGCTATCCGGTGCATATCATGAGCTCGATGGCGCCGGTATTTCTGATGGCGATCGCCACCGACAGCATCCACATCTTCAACGAGTTCTATTTCCGTTACCGCGAGAAGCGCAACAAGCTCGACGCGATCCGCGAGACCATGGCGGCGGTGAGCCGCCCGGTGCGCTACACGGCGCTCGCCACGACGGCGGGGTTCGCCGTGCTGCTGTTCATGAACATCGTGCCGGTGCAGGTATTCGGCGGGCTGATCGCCTTCGGCACCGTGGTGTTGCGGCTGTTCTCCTTCAGCCTGATTCCGGCCATCCTCACCTTCGTCAAGGAAGAAAAAATCGCACGCGCCGTTGAGAAAGAGAGCGCAGAACTGAACCGAACCTCGCGCTTCCTGCGCAAGCTCGGCGAAATCGGCGCTACACGACCGCAGGCCACCGCGCTGGCCGGCTTGATACTGGTGGCGGTGGCCATCGCCGGCACCACGAAGATTCACGTCAACAACAATCTGGTGGCCTGGTTCAAGGAGTCCAGCGAGATCCGTATCGCCGATACGGCGATGAACCAGGCGCTGGGCGGTACTTCGCTCGGCTATCTGGTGATGCAGGCCAACGAGCCGGATTTTGTAAAACGACCGGAAACCATGCGCTGGCTGGAGGGGCTGCAGCGCCACCTGGAAACCCTGCCGGTAGTGGGCAAGACCTTCTCTGTCGCCGATTACGTGAAACGCATCAACCGGGTGCTGCACGATGACGACCAGAAATTCGACACGATTCCGGAAACACAGGACACGGTCGGTCAATATCTGTTCCTGTTCAGCATGTCGGCCAAGCCCGCCGACCTGGATAACGTGGTCGATCCCACGTTCCAGAAAGCCAATCTGTGGGTACAGATGAAGAGTTGGGATGCGGAAGCCATGCGCCAGGTGACCCATGCAGCGGACTCCTACCAGAAAACCCACCCGCTGGCGGCCACAGTGAAACCGGCCGGCATCGCCTGGTTCAACCTGGTGTGGAACGACGAGGTGCTGGGCGACCTCGTGCTTGGACTCGGGCTGGCGCTGGTGGTGGTGTTCGTCATCCTGGCGCTGGACTTTCGCTCGGCCAGGTGGGCGCTGGTCGCCTACGTGCCGCTGCTGTTCACCATCCTGCTGATCTACGGCGTGGTCGGTTTCGTCGGCAAGGACTTTGACATGCCGCTGTCGGTGATGAGCACTTTGTCGCTCGGCATGGCGGTAGATTTCTCCATCCACTTCATCAGCCGCTTCCGCCAGCGCCTGGCCGAAACGGGCGGCGGTACGAGTGAGGCGGCGGTGCGCGAGGCGCTGCTGTGGACGGCAGCGCGACCGGGCAAGGGCATTCTGCGCAATGCGCTGCTGTTTGCCGCCGCCTTCTCGGTGATGCTGGCAGCACCCCTCACGCCCTACATGGCGGTGGGCGCCTTCATCGTCTCGATGATGCTGCTCTCCGCGCTGCTCACCATTCTCTATCTGCCCGCTCTGGTGATGATCGGGAGAAATTGGTTATTTGACGATCCGAAGCCTACGGCGAACCCCGCCCCGGCAATTGTGAAAGGAGACTGAAATGAAAACGAAGTTTGCGAGCTTTCGCCTCTCGGCGAAATGCCTGCTTAAGGCACTTCAGAGAAGGCTAATGCGCGAAGCGCGTTATGCCGGAACTAAACACTGGTGGATATGGATAATCGCCGCTCTCCTGCCCTTGGCATTCACGAGCCAGGCGCAAGCTCTCTCGGGCGAAGAAGTGATGAAAAAATCGCAGGCCGCCTTCCTCTATCCGGGCAAAGACTTCAAGGCGCGGGTGGTGATGAAGCTCATCAACAAGGACGGGCAGGAGCGGGTGCGCGAGATGACCATGTTGCGCAAGAACATGGGCGAAGCGGGCGGCGACCAGAAGTACTTCCTGTATTTCTTTCAGCCGTCCGATGTCAAGGACATGACCTTCATGATTAACAAGTACCCGGCCAGGGATGACGACCGCTGGATGTTCATTCCCGCCATCAACATGGTCAAGCGCATCGCCGCGCAGGACAAGCGCTCCAGCTTCGTCGGCTCCGACTTCACCTACGAGGATGTTTCGGGCCGTGACATCGAGGACGACACCCACGCCGTCGAGCGCGAAGAAAAAGTGGGCGACCGCGACTGCTACGTGGTGAAGAGTACGCCGAAAGGCGCGGATTCGGACTTCGGCCACAAGTTCACCTGGGTGGACAAGGCCAATTTCCTGCCGCTCCGGGAAGAGCAATACGACAGGAAGAGCGCCCGTTACAAGCAGTTCTCCGCCGATGAGATCGCCGATGTGAAAGGTATTCCCACGGCGGTCAAGCGCACCATGAAGAATTTGCAGACCGGCCATCGCACCGAGGTCGCTTACCTCAAGACCGACTACGGCCTCGGCATCGAGGACAGCCTGTTCTCCGAACGCTTCCTGCGCCAGCCGCCGCGCAAGTGGGTTGATTGATGCTGCGGATGGCCACACTGAATTTGGCATAAGCGAAAATTCTCAATGGCCGCTTGCAGGAAGGCGATCAGCATGGGTGGTGGGGAGTGCTGTGCTACAAGGAGGCGGCCTGGAGATTGCCATGAGCGCCCGGTTATCGGCCAACGCGGAAGTGCATGCCTCAAACGAATTTCCGCCTCCGGCCAAATGGCGCCATTGCTTTGTCTAAAATAAGCTGCCGTCCAGCTTCGGAATTACACCGGGCGCCACTCACAGAATGGTATTCGGTCACTCTTGTCCAAAATAGGTTTTCACGAAACTTGTTTTGGACAGCATGTTTGAGCCAAACGCCGGTTCTGTTGCAGGGCATCACCCAGAAACTGGCTGGTAGAGCGTGATTTCAAGCCGTATTTAGCAGGTCTAGCGGATTTGTCCGCATCGGCAGTTGTTTTGGACAGCATGTTTGTGATGGGGGGCACGATTTGCAAGTTGACCTCACTTCAAATGTAACAGATTGATTTAGCTATTAAATAAACTTGTCCAGAACGCGTTTTGGACGGCAGTGGTATTCGGTACAATGCCATAATACTTACGATCGTAGCCCGAAGCCATTTGCCTATGAGCCTGATCAAAACTCGAAAACGTGTCGCTGACCACGGAGAGGTATTCACTCCCGCATGGATGGTCGATGCCATGC
Organism: Nitrosomonadales bacterium; assembly: GCA_016223025.1. Classification (GTDB taxonomy): domain Bacteria; phylum Pseudomonadota; class Gammaproteobacteria; order Burkholderiales; family Gallionellaceae; genus VIKH01. Next base: position 17,139 of record JACRPU010000011.1, read on the forward strand.
TCGACCTCGTGAAGGACGAGTCGGAGCGCATTGATTCGCGCTTTCTGGAACCGGCATGTGGAAGCGGTAACTTTATTGTCAAGGTCTTGCAGCGCAAGCTCGCGGTCGTCGAGAGAAAGTTCGGGAAATCGGACTTTGAAAAGCAGCACTATGCGCTTCTTGCGCTGATGTGCATCTACGGGATCGAGCTCCTGGAAGACAACATCGCCGAGTGCCGTGCAAACATGCTGGATATTCTCGCCGAGTATCTGAACATCAACGAGCCGGATGACCTGTGCCGCGCCGCGACCTATGTGTTATCACAGAATCTAGTACACGGCGATGCCTTGACGATGTGCGTCAGCAATGGCGAGCCGATTACTTTTGCCGAATGGGGCTACCTGGGCAAGGGCAAGTTTCAGCGCCGCGACTTCCGCTTTGACGTTCTTACCGGTTCGTCGGCCTACAGTCAGGAAGGGACGCTCTTTGCCCACCTCGGCAAGCACGAGATCTTCATGCCGACGAAGACCTATCCGCCGATGACGGTGAGCGAGCTGGCAGCTCTAGGGGAGATTGAACATGGCCAAGATTGAAACCATGAGCGACAAACCAGTGCGCTTAACCGCGCCGCCTGAAGGTTATGCCGACTGGCTGGCCGATCTCAAGGGTCGCATCCACACCGCCCAGCAGCGCGCCACGCTGGCGGTCAATCGCGAACTGGTGTTGCTCTACTGGCAGATCGGGCGAGACATTTTGGCGCGGCAGGCCGAGCAAGGCTGGGGCGCGAAGGTCATCGAGCGGCTGGCGCAGGATTTGCGTATTGCCTTCCCTGATATGAAGGGCTTTTCCCGCGCCAACCTGATGTACATGCGCGCTTTTGCCGAAGCGTGGACGGATGCGGAATTTGTGCAGCAGGCTGCTGCACAATTGCCGTGGGGCCACAATGTGGTGTTGCTGGACAGGTTGCCCGGTGCCGAAATCCGCCGCTGGTATGTGTGATTGATGAACAGGAAAATCAGTCAGAACCAAAGTTGATTTGCACGATGGGACTGGCATAATCAAGCGAAATGCGTAAGGAGAAAAACCATGAACATGAACTACAAACCCTATATCACCCGCGATCCCTCGATCTGCGGCGGCGAACCTGTCATCACCGGCACACGGATAACAGTGCGCACCATCCTCGCCAGTCTGGCAGAAGGGATGAGCACGGAGGAACTCTTGCTGGATTTTCCGACGCTCAGCCGTGATGCCGTGCGTGCCGTTGTTGCTTTTGCGGCAATATCGGCAGAAGAAGACCTGCCTTTGCCGGCAACTCCGGTTCTGGCATGAAGATCAAGCTCGACGAAAACCTGCCCGCGAGGTTGGTGCCCATTCTGCAACAACACGGGCACGACGTTGACACCGTACCCGATGAGTACTTGAGCGGCAGACCGGATACGGAAATCTGGCAGGCTGCGGGTACGGAAGGCCGTTTTCTGATCACCCAGGACCTGGATTTTTCCGACACCCGCCAATTCGCGCCCGGCACACACGCCGGTTTGTTGCTGGTGCGTTTACGTGAACCGGGCGCCCATGCCCTGCTGGAAGCCATCAATGCCGTTGCCGCCGAGATCGCCGGTTGGGGCGGCTGCTTTGTCGTCCTCACCGAAAACAAAATTCGAATCAAGCGCCCATGACGACTGACGCCGCGCGTTTCCAGAAGCTGCCCAATGAGTTTCAAACTGGAGAACAAGAAGTCATGATCGAACAGGTCAGCTTCACCCTGCGCGGTCGCAATCCTGATGTGCTGACATGTATTGCCAATCTTTCCAACGACGAGGTGTTCACCCCGCCGGAGTTCGCCAACCGGATGCTGGATACCCTTGCCGAGGCGTGGGCGGCCAGCCACAACGGGGCGAACCTCTGGGCGGACAAAACCGTGAAGTTCCTCGACCCGTGTACCAAGTCGGGCGTATTCCTGCGGGAAATCACCAGCCGTCTGAACAAGGGTCTCGCAGATGAAATGCCGAGCCTTGAAGAAAGAGTCAATCACATTTTGACCAAGCAAGTGTTTGGTATCGGCATTACGCATCTCACCAGCCTGCTGGCGCGACGCAGCGTGTATTGCTCGAAGCACGCCAATGGATCGCACTCCATCGCCAAGGGCTTTGATAGTGAGGCGGGCAATATCTGGTTCGAGCGTACCGAGCATATCTGGGCCAACGGCAAATGCACATTTTGCGGCACCAGCCAAGCGGCGCTGGATCGCGGCGAGGCGCTGGAAACTCACGCTTACGCGTTCATTCACACAGACAACATCAAGACTCGGATAACCGAGTTGTTTGGAGGCAATATGCAGTTCGATGTCATCATTGGCAACCCGCCGTACCAGTTGGACGACGGCGGCTTTGGCAAGAGTGCCGCACCGATTTATCAGTTGTTCGTGGAGCAGGCCAAGAAGCTTGAACCGCGTTATCTATCTCTGGTAATTCCAGCGCGCTGGTTCGCTGGCGGCAAAGGGCTGGATGAGTTCAGAGAGGCAATGCTTACCGACAATCGCCTGCGTTCAATTGATGACTACCTCAGCGCGGCGGATGTATTTCCGGGCGTAGGCCTCAAAGGTGGCGTGTGTTACTTCCTATGGGAACGGGACAACCCTGGCCTCTGCCGCGTGACCACCCGCTTCAAGGATTGGCCTGTCTCGACCGCCACGCGACGGTTGCTTGAACAGGGCGCGGATGTGTTCATCCGCTTCAATGAAGGGCTGTCGATTCTCAAGAAAGTTGTTGCTGTCGAAACAGGGCAATCTGAAACTCTCTTGCTACCAGAAGGTAAGCGATTTGATCGGCTCGTCAGTTCCAGAAAGCCGTTCGCACTTGAAACAACTTTCAAGGGCAAGGCAACAAAGCGCGCTGGTGATGTGCTCATCTACCAGAACGGCGGAACAGGGTACGTCGCCAGAAACACCGTACCGTCTGGCACTGAACTCATTGACAAGTGGAAGATTTATGTTGGCCGCGCTGCGCCCGGCACCGGCAATCGCGACACCTATCCGCATCGCATCCTCAGTACGCCCTTTATTGGTGAGCCGGGCAGCATCTGTTCCGAAACCTATTTGTGCATCGGCCCGCTCGATTCCAAGAGCGAGGCCGAAAGTGTTTTGTCTTACCTCACCTGCCGGCTGACGCGTCTGCTGATTCTTCTGCACAAACCTTCGCAAGACACCACGCGCAAGGTTTACACCTTCGTGCCCACGCAGAATTGGACTAACTTTCATGCAGCAGAAGCGCAGCGCCCCTGATTATGAAATAGGTTCTACTGGGCCTGAACTTATCCACAGAGTAACAGATTGATTCCATGCAACATACGGCTGTTTTCGTAAATGTATTTCACGCTAAACAGTGGACGGACGCTGACCTCTACGCGAAGTACGGCCTGACGGTCAGTGAGATTGCCTTCATTGAAAAGATAGTCCGCCCGATGGATCTCGCCAGTGATTTGCTCGAAGATGTCACGGTAGTCGAAGAAGATGACTAAGCCCAAGCGGCAGATTTCTGCGGAAAAGCCGGATGCCCTCTTCGGGCGCGTCGTGTCCATCCTTGAACAGGCGCAGGGCAATGTGGTTCGGGCCGTGAACACCAACATGGTGCTGGCTTACTGGTTGATCGGGCGGGAGATCGTCGAGGCCTTGCAGGGTGGCGAAGGGCGCGCCGAATATGGCAAAAAAGTCATTGCAGACCTGTCCGCGCGGCTGACGGAGCGGTATGGACAAGGGCTTTCGGTAGCAAACCTGAAGAATTTCAGGCAATTTTTCCAAGCCTATTCCGAGCGATGCACTTCGATTGGCTACCCGCTGGGTAGCCAATTGCTGGACTCGGTAATTCCCCACCCCACGGGTGGAGAGTTGGTTCAGTCCAAAAAAAGCTACCCGCCGGGTAGCGAATCCCTTCAAGGCTTCTCGCCCCAACTCTCCTGGTCGCATTACCGTGCTCTGATGCGGGTGGAGAATGTGGCTGCCCGCGATTTCTACGAACGGGAAGCCAGCGAATGCGGCTGGTCGAAGCTGCAACTGGAACGGCAGATTCACAGTTTTTACTATGACCGGATTATTGCCAATCGCGGCGAGCAGGGCTTGCTGCCCGATGGCCGTGAGCGCTTGCCAGGAGAAAGTGTTCAGCCATCCCATCTGCTCAAGTCGCCGATGGTGCTGGAGTTTCTGGGGCTTCCCGATTTTTGTGAACTGCATGAAAGCAGACTCGAACAGGCAATTATCGACAACTTGCAAAACTTTCTGCTGGAGCTGGGCAAGGGTTTTTCTTTTGTGGCTCGTCAGAAGCGCATACGGTTCGGGGACGACGATTTCTACATCGATCTTGTTTTCTACAACTACATCCTGAAGTGCTTCCTGCTGCTTGATCTGAAAATGGGCAAGCTGACCCACGCCGATGTCGGGCAAATGGACGGCTATGTCAGGCTCTACGAAGACCAGTTCAAAATCCCCGGTGACAACCCCACCATTGGTTTGCTGCTTTGTTCCGACAAAAGCGAAGCGGTTGCCAAGTACTCTATCCTGAACGAGAACAAGCAGATTTTTGCTTCCAAATACCTGCCCAACCTGCCGACAGAAGAACAACTCCGGCTTGAGGTCGAGCGGGAACGGCATCTCATCGAGTCTGCCTTGGAGGATCGCGCCGATGAGTAAGCACATCGAGGAAATCCTCGCATCCAAGCCAGACGCGCTCTTCGGGCGCGAGATCGTCGAGGCCCGCGATTTCCATGAGCGCGCAGCTCTTCCAAGAGCCCCAAAGAGTCCCCCCGCCCCTGGCGGGCGGGGGTTAGGGGGCGGGGGAAACTTGCTGTCGGCAGGAAGAGCATGAAACCGCGCCATCCCCTTCAGAATTTTGCCCGTGAACTGCGAAACAGCAGCACGGACGTTGAATGCCTGCTGTGGAGGTATTTAAAAAACCGTCAAGTTGAAGGCGTTAAATTTCGCAGACAACAGCCGATTGAAACATACATCGTTGATTTCGTATCCTTCGGAAAAAGGATAGTCATTGAACTCGATGGTGGCCAGCATTCAGAAAACAGTGAATACGACAGACAAAGAGACCATTGTTTACGGGCAAACGGATACAAGGTGTTACGCTTTTGGAACAACGATGTGATTGAGAATATTGAGGGGGTGCTGGAGGTTGTCAGAGAGTGCTGCATGGCGGCGGTTCCCCCACCCCCTAACCCCCGCCCGCCAGGGGATGGGGAATTAGTTTCGACGATTTTGGATCGCGCCGATGAGTAAGCCCACCATCGAGGAAATCCTCGCGCCCAAGCCGGAAGCCCGCCCGCGCATTTACGCCTACTCGATAGCCGACAAAGCACACAAGGGTCTGCTCAAGGTGGGGCAGACGACGCGCGATGTGAAGCAGCGCGTCGCGGAGCAGGTAAAGACGGCCACTATCAAGAACTATCGCATAGAGCTGGACGAATCCGCAGAGCGCGACGATTGCACTCTCTTCAGCGATCACGATGTGCGCGCGGCGCTCGTGAGGAAGGGTTTCGAGAACGTCGAATTGGAGTGGATGCGTTGCTCGGTCAAGGAGGTTAAGACCGTGCTCGCCGAGCTGCGCACCGGCCAGAAATTCACCGGTACGCATCACGAAACTTTCCCGATGCGCCGCGAGCAGCTTGACGCCGTAGCCAAGACGTCTGACTACTACCACTCGATCTGGGCTGAAGACAAGAATGCCGTTCCACGTTTTCTGTGGAACGCGAAGATGCGCTTCGGCAAGACCTTCACCACCTACCAGTTGGCGAAGAAGCTGAAGGCCAAGCGCGTGCTCGTGCTGACCTTCAAGCCCGCAGTCGAGGATGCCTGGCAAAGCGACCTTGAATCGCATGTTGACTTTGATGGGTGGCAGTATCTGTCGAAATCCTCCGGCAGCGATCCGACGCAGATTGATCCTAAAAAGCCGGTGGTCTATTTCGGCTCTTTCCAGGACCTGCTTGGCCGCGACGCGGCGGGGAACATCAAGCCCAGGAACGAGTGGCTGCACACGGTGAATTGGGACCTTGTGGTGTTTGACGAGTACCACTTCGGCGCGTGGCGCGAAACCGCAAAAGAGCTGTTCGAGGGCGAGGAGGAGGGGGTTGCCAAGAAGGAATCCGCCCTTGAGTACGCGGCAGACTTGCGGGACGTGAACGAGGACCTGAGCGTGCTCTCTGAGAAGGAGACCGAGTTTCTGCCCATCACCACCCGTGCTTACCTGTACCTCTCCGGCACGCCGTTCAAGGCGCTGTCCACGGGGGAGTTCATCGAGGAGCAGATTTTCAACTGGACGTACACCGACGAGCAACGCGCCAGGGAGGCATTCGCCGCTACGAATCCGGGCCAGCGCAACCCCTACGGTGCGCTGCCGCAGATGCGGTTGCTGACCTATCAGATGCCGGACGAATTACTGGCCATTGCGAGCGGCGGCGAATTTGACGAGTTCGACCTCAACGAGTTTTTCGCCGCGACCGGCGCGGGCAAAACCGCAAAATTCAAGCATAAGAGCGATGTGCAGAAGTGGCTGGACATCATCCGTGGGGGCTATGCGCCCAAATCGGTCGAGCATCTGAAGACGGGTACGCGGCCACCGTTCCCGTATTCGGATGTGCGCGTGCTGCCCTATTTGCAGCACGCGTTCTGGTTCCTGCCCAACGTCGCGGCCTGCCATGCGATGGGGAACCTGCTGGCGGAAAAGCACAACGTCTTTTGGCATGACTACACAGTGGTCGCCGCCGCAGGCGCCTCGGCGGGCATTGGGCTGGAGGCGTTGCCGCCGGTGCGCAAAGCGATCGGGAGCGGATTCGACACCAAGACCATCACGCTCTCGTGCGGCAAGCTCACCACGGGCGTCACCGTGTCGCAGTGGTCGTCGATCTTGATGCTGCGCAATCTCAAGTCACCCGAGACCTATTTTCAGGCCGCGTTCCGCGTGCAGTCGGCGTGGTCGATCAAAAACCCCAACGGCGACAACCCGAACGAAGAGGAGATACTCAAACCCGTCTGCTTCGTGTTTGACTTTGCGCCCACCCGCGCGCTGCGGCAACTTTCGGAGTACGGCATCGGCCTGTCGCCCAACGAATCGAACCCGGAAAATGCGGTCAAGGAGCTGGTGTCCTTCCTGCCCGTGCTGGCCTATGACGGCGCAAACATGACGCAGATTGACGCGGGTGGCATTCTTGACATCGCGATGGCTGGCACCTCGGCCACGCTGCTGGCACGCAAGTGGGAGAGCGCGATGCTGGTGAACGTGGACAACGACACGCTGCGCCGCGTTCTGGACAATCCGGAAGCAATGGCCGCCGTGGAGCGGATCGAAGGTTGGCGCTCGCTGGGTGACAACATCATCGAGACCATCATCAACAAGAGCGAGAAGGTCAAGGAACTCAAGAACAAGGCGAAGAACGAGGACTTGTCGGCAAAGGAGAAGAAGGAACTCTCCGACGAAGAGAAAGAATACAAGTCCAAGCGCAAGCTGGTGCAGGAGAAGCTGATCAAGTTTGCGACCCGCATTCCGGCGTTCATGTACCTCACCGACTTCCGCGAGAACACGTTGCAGGATGTGATCACCAAGCTCGAACCGGACCTGTTTCTGGCCGTCACCGGATTGACGGTCAAAGACTTCCACCTGCTCGTCCGTCTCAAGGTTTTCAATACTGAACAGATGAACCAGGCCGTCTTTGCCTTTCGCCGTTACGAGGATGCGTCACTTCGCTATACGGGAATCGAAAGCCATGAGGGTTTAAGACACTATGGGCTATACGATACCGTGGTGGCGAAGGATTGACGGGTCAACTAGAGGAACGTCGGGGCACTAATGGTACATGGCAATCCCTTTGAGTTGACATCCGATTCAGTGGTAAAGGATTTCTTTACAACTGCCGCCGATGGCAAGCAGTACCGCACTAAGCATTACAACCTGGACGCGATTAACCATGCGCAACGAATTTCTGGTACGCACACTATTCGCGCACAAAACTGGCTTGCGCGTGTGGGCGGACTGATGCTGCGAACGGCCACGTTCTTTGCGGCTTTGCTGCTGGCACCGCTGGCGGCACGGGCGGAGGCCTCGCTCTCCGGCTTCCTGCAGCAGAACACGGCCTTCAACACCGCCGGGCAAAATCCCGATGGCCGCCATTACAAGTGGCTGGAGGAGCGCGCCCAGATCAAGCTCGACGCCACCGGCGATGCCTGGCGATTGCTGGTGAAGGGCGATCTGGCCTACGATCATCTCGGTCGCCAAGACCAATCGGAATTGCGCGAGGGTTATCTCGACTATGCGGGGGGCAACTGGGATTTGCGCCTTGGCAGGCAGGTCATCACCTGGGGCTTGGGCGACCTGGTGTTCGTGAACGACTTTTTTCCCAAAGATCATGAGGCGCTCTTCGCCGGGCGACCGCTGGAATACCTCAAGCGCGGCGTGGATGCGGTGAAGTTAGGGGTCTATCCGGAGTTTGCTTCTTTCGAGTTTGTAGCGGCGCCGGTCTTCCGCGCAAGCCGCATCCCTGACGCAAGCCGTTTCCGGCTTTACGACCCGATGCCAGCGGTCACCAACCGCGAAACCGTCAAACCGGGTGAAGGTGATGTTGCGTTGCGCGTTTACCGCGATGTCGCGGGCTATGATGCGGCGCTCTACTGGTATCGCGGCTTCCAGCGCACGCCCTCGATGCGACCGGACAGCATGACGGCGCCGACGAGCATCACCTATTTTTATCCAAAGCTTTCAGTCTACGGCGCCAGCTTGTCCGGGCGTGCGGGCGAAGGGGTGCTTGGCCTGGAAGCGGCTTACTACGATTCGCGCGAGGATCGCGCGGGGAGCGACTTTGCCGTGCCTAACTCGCAGACGCGGCTGCTCGCCGGTTATCAGATTCAGCCGGTGGAGGATGTCTCGCTCGGCTTCCAGTACTACGCCGAAACCATGCACGGCTACGATGCCTACCTCGCCACACTGCCATCCGGCTTTCCGGTCGAGGAACGCTGGAGCCATACCGTCACGGCGCGCCTGACGCAGTTTTTTCTGCATCAGACGCTGCGGCTTTCCGCCTATGTCTCGTACAACGCCAGCAACGGCGACCACTTCGCGAACCCGGAACTGCGCTACAGCTTCACCGACAAGGTGTGGGGTGCGGTCGGCGCCAACTTTTTCGGCGGCAAGCCGTGGGGCCAGTTCGGGCAACTCTCGCGCGACGACAACGTGTATCTCCAGATACGGTACGAGTTTTAGCCCGGAAAACGCTGTTGATCTGCCGCAATCACGCCCCGAGGCAAGTTCCCGGAGACTTCGTTTCCAACCGGATAAGGCTTCCCCCGACGGGGCGATGTGACATGTTCAGGGTGAACGGAATTTTTCTTGAGTGAACGGTATTGCCGTTAACGAAAGCACCGTCGCGCCATATAGCCTCCCGTTTCCTGCCGGGTGCGAAGTATAATTGCGCATCGTTTGCCTTTTCCGCCCAATCGCCCGGTTTGACTATGCTGACAGTTACTGTTGCCGCATTCGCCGCAATGCAATGAACATGGAAACGCGAAAAACTCACGCGCATCCCGTTCTGATTATCGGAGCCGGGCGGGGAGGATCCGCGCTGCTCGAAATGTTCCTGGATGACGATCTGGTCGAGGTGATCGCCATAGCCGATCTTAACCCGGACGCGCCCGGAATCAAGCTGGCAAAACAGCACGGGGTTCCCGCCTATGCGGATGCGGGCGAAGCATTGCGCGCCTGCAAGGATTTCCCCGACTGCATCGTATATAACCTGACGCACGATGATGCCGTCGCCGGCGAAGTAAGCAAGGTTTTTGGCAAAAAGAACGCGATCAGCGGACTCGAAGCGAAACTGATCTGGCAGATGATAACGAACTTGAAACGGGTCAAGGGAGATCTCGAAAAAAGCCAGGGCCAGTTGCTGGCGATTATCCATCATGTGATGGATGGCATCATCATGATAAACGGGACGGGAGAAATTCTCGGATTCAATCCCGCCGCCGAGAAAATCTTTGGCCATTTGCAGCAGGACGTTCTGGGTAAAAATGTGAACATGCTGATGCCAGAGCCATTCAAGAGCGAACATGATTCCTATATCCGGCGCTATATCCGCACCGGCGATACCGGGGAGAAACGCATCCTTGGCGTACCCGGACGCGAGGTGACGGGCATCAGAAAAAACGGCAGGCAATTTCCCATGGAGCTTTCCGTATCAGAAATGCTCCTCCGGGAGGAGCGTTACTTTGTCGGCGTTTTCCGGGATATTACCGAGCGCAAGCTGGCCGAACAAAAAATAGAGCATCTGGCGCACCATGATTACCTGACCGGCTTGCCGAACCGGGCCTTGTTCATGGATCGGCTCGAACAATCCCTTTCCCTGGCAAAGCGCGGCAACCACAAGACAGCGCTCCTGTTCCTCGATCTTGACAGCTTCAAGTGCATCAACGATACCCTGGGGCATCAAACCGGCGACCTGCTGCTGCAAGAGGTGGCAGCCCGGCTGAAGAAGGTTGTGCGGGACTCCGATACCGTCGCGCGGGCCGGTGGCGACGAATTCATCCTCGTATTAAATGATGTCGGCTCGCATGAAAACGCGTCTTTGGCGGCAAAGAATGTCATTGCCGCCCTGTCGGAGCCATTTGCCTTGGCCGGGCAGTCTTGCCATACGGGGGGCAGCATCGGCATTTCCCTGTTTCCGGATGACGCCAGGGATTCCACAACGCTCCTCATACAGGCAGACGAAGCCATGTATGCCGCCAAGCGCAACGGGAAAAACACCTATAGATTCTTCCGGGATGCGGGCAGCAAGTCTGCCTGACCGGCAGGCGCGCATTTGCGGGAGCCGCGAACGGCGTTATAAACTGGCTTCATGTGCCGTCTCCTGTTCCGGGCAGACGGAGGGCCTCAGTGAAGAACGGGCGACCATTTACTTTTCTGGAATACCATGCCGCAAGCAACCTCTGCCGTTCCTGCCGGATTCGACGCACCGGAATTTGTCGCCTGGTTCCGTTCCGCCGCGCCTTATATCAATGCCTTCCGCGGGCGAACCTTCGTGGTTGCTTTCGGCGGAGAAGTGGTGGCGGACGGCAAGTTTATCGGCTTGACGCACGACCTGAACCTGCTTGCCAGCCTGGGGGTGCGCCTGGTGCTGGTGCATGGCGCCCGCCCGCAGATCGAACAACACCTGTCGCGCAATAACATTGAAGATCACTACCACCGGGGCATACGCCTGACAGATGCGGAAACCATGCAGTGCGTGAAAGAGGCGATAGGGCGGGTGCGCGTGGAAATCGAGGCGCTGCTGTCCATGGGGCTGGCGAATTCGCCGATGGCGAACGCCGACATCCGCGTGGCGGGCGGCAACTTCATCACCGCCCAACCCATGGGCGTGATCGCCGGCGTGGATTTGCTGCACACCGGTTGCGTGCGCAAGGTGGATGTTCCCGCCATCAAGGACCGGCTGGCCGCAGGCGAAGTGGTTCTGCTCTCCCCGCTCGGCTATTCTCCCACCGGCGAAGTGTTCAACCTCACCCTCGAAGATGTGGCGACCCGCACCGCCATCGCGCTGGATGCGGACAAGCTGATTTTTTTGATGGACACGGACGGAGTGCTGGGCAGGAAAGGCGAGTTGCTGCGCGAGCTGACCGTGGCGCAGGCCAATGCCGTGCTGTCCGGCAAGCGCAAGCTGCCGGACGATGTGGGCCTGTTTCTGCCTTGCGCGGTTCACGCCTGCGAAGCGGGCGTGGCGCGCACGCACCTGATCAGCCGCCATGCGGACGGCGCGGTGTTGCAGGAGTTGTTTTCCGACATCGGCATCGGCAGCATGGTGGTGGAAACCACGCTCAACACCCTGCGCGATGCCACCATCAACGATGTCGGCGGCATCCTGCAACTGTTGCAGCCGCTGGAAGAGGAAGGAGTATTGGTGCGCCGCAGCCGCGAATTGCTCGAACGCGAAATCGGGCGTTTCGTGGTGATGGAGCACGACCGCCGCATCGTCGGCTGCGCCGCGCTGTACCCGTTCAGCGATGAAGCGGCGGGCGAGTTGGCCTGCCTCGCGGTGCAACCAGGCCACCGGCGGCACGGCTACGGCGAAGCGTTGCTCGGGCACATTTCGGCGGAAGCGCAGGCGCAAGGCTTGCTCAAGCTGTTCGTGCTGACCACGCGCACCGCGCACTGGTTTGTCGAGCACGGCTTCAAGGAAGTTGGCATGGAAAAACTGCCCGAACAGAAAAGAAACCTGTACAACTATCAGCGGCGCTCCAAAGTGTTTGTGAAAACCTTGTAAATTGCATTGTGAAATACCTAACGGGCATGGCGAGTAGCCACCCCTGATTATGAAACTCGCCATGCCCGTTCCCTCACTCTACTCTCTCCCAGAGGGAGAGAGGGCGAAGCCCTCGCTGCGCGAGTTTCACGTTAAGCCGGCCGAGCCGGAACCAAACGCAGGTGCGAATTTATTCGCACATAGCCTGGTGTTCGTGCTGTTCGTGCGAATAAATTCGCACCTGCGAAAAACCGCTCAAGAAATGTGAAAAGTTGGCTCATTTAGACTAAATCGGAGAACTTGACTATGGCAAAAATGGTGCAGTGCGTAAAACTCGGGCGCGAAGCTGAAGGGCTGGAGCGCCTCCCCTATCCCGGCGATCTGGGCAAACGCATTTTCGACAATGTTTCCAAAGAAGCCTGGCAGGCATGGATACGCTACCAGACCATGCTGGTGAACGAAAACCGCCTCAATCTCGCCGAGGCGCACGCGCGCAAATACCTGGCCGCGCAGATGGAAGAATATTTCTTCGGCGCGGGGGCGGCCATGCCGCCGGGCTATGTTCCGCCGCGCAAGTAGCAGCAACCACGCATAGTGGCCAAAAAATTCTCCGCCCAGCATTTTCTCAACCGCGAGCTGGGGCAACTGGAATTTAACCGGCGCGTACTGGCGCAGGCCGAAGACGCCGACGTCCCGCTGCTGGAACGGCTGAAATACCTGTGCATCGTCAGCAGCAACCTGGATGAATTTTTCGAGATCCGCGTCGCCGGCCTGAAAGAGCAGATCAACCTGTCCGGGGTTCCCGCCGGGCCGGATGGCATGGACGCGCACCAGACGCTGAAGCTAGTGCGCGAGCAGGCGCACCAGCTCATCGAGCGGCAATATCACATCCTCAACAGCGACCTCCTGCCCGCGCTGGATCGCGAAGGCGTCCGCTTCCTGCGCCGCACCCACTGGAACGAAGCGCAGCGCGCCTGGGTCAGGGAATTTTTCTTCGGCGAAGTGATGCCGGTGCTGACCCCCATCGGGCTGGACCCTTCGCACCCCTTCCCGATGGTGCTCAACAAGAGCCTCAATTTCGCCGTGGAACTGCAAGGCAAGGACGCCTTCGGGCGCAACTCCGCCAAGGCCATCGTGCAGGCGCCGCGCGTGCTGCCGCGCACCATCCCGCTGCCGAAGGAAATCAGCGGCTGCGAGCACGGCTTCGTGTTCCTCTCTTCCATTCTGCACGCCCATGTCGGCGAACTGTTCGGCGGGATGGAAGTGCTGAGCTGCCACCAGTTCCGCGTCACGCGCAACAGCAACCTGTTCGTGGATGACGAGGAAGTGAAGAACCTGCGCATCAGCCTGCAGGGCGAACTGCCGCACCGCCATTTCGGCAACGCCGTGCGCATGGAAGTGACCGACAATTGCTCCCCGCAGGTAGCCGAATTCCTGTTGCAGCAATTCATGCTGGAACCCGGCGATTTGTATCGCGTGGACGGCCCGGTCAATCTGGTGCGCCTGATGGGCATACCCGACAAGGTGGAGCGGGACGACCTGAAATTTCCCGCCTTTTCGCCCGGCGTGCCGGGGGTGCTGCAAAAAAAAGGCGCGGACATGTTCAAGGTTATCCGCAAAGGGGACATCTTGCTGCACCACCCGTTCCAGTCGTTCAAGCCGATCATTGATTTCATCCAGCAGGCCGCCGCCGACCCAAAAGTGGTCGCCATCAAGCAGACGGTGTACCGCACCGGAGTGGATTCCGCGCTGATGGAGGCGCTGATTGCGGCCACCCGCATGGGCAAGGAAGTGACGGTGGTGGTGGAGCTGCTCGCGCGCTTCGACGAAGAGGCCAATATCAACTGGGCGAGCAAGCTGGAAGAGGTCGGCGCCCATGTGGTGTACGGCGTGGTCGGGCACAAGACCCACGCCAAGATGCTGATGGTGGTGCGGCGCGAGGACGGCAAGCTGCACCGCTATGTGCATCTCGGCACCGGCAATTACCATCCGCGCACGGCGCGGCTGTACACCGACTTCGGCCTGTTCACCGCCAACGAGGAAGTCTGCGCCGACGTGAACGAAGTGTTCAGCCAGCTCACCGGCCTGGGCAAGGCGGGCAAACTGCGCCACCTGTGGCAATCGCCGTTCTCGCTGCACAGCCAGGTGCTGAGCGCCATCCATAACGAGACCAAACTCGCCAAGGCCGGCAAAACCGCGCACATCATCGCCAAGATGAACGCGCTGCTGGAACCGGAAACCATCATGGCGCTGTATGAGGCCTCCTGCGCCGGGGTCAAGGTGGATCTCATCGTGCGCGGGGTGTGCGCGCTGCGCCCCGGCGTGCCGGGCCTGTCGGAGAACATCCGCGTGCGCTCGGTGATCGGCCGTTTCCTGGAACACACGCGCGTCTTCTATTTCCGCAACAACCTCGCGCACGACGTGTATCTCGCCAGCGCGGACTGGATGGACCGCAATTTTTTCCGCCGCATCGAAGTGTGCTTCCCGCTGCTCGACAAGAAGCTGAAAAAGCGCGTGATCGAAGAAGGGCTGAAGGTTTACTTGCTGGACAACTGCCTGGCGTGGGATATGGGCAAGGATGGCGGCTACCGCCGCAAAACGCCGCGCCGCGCAACGCCAAAAAACTCGCAGTTCCTGTTATTGCAGGAACTCGCCGGTCAGCCGGTGAAGCAGGGTCAATAACCAGCCGCTCGGCCTGTGCTCGGCTTGTAAAGTTGGCAAGCGGGCTGGGACTGGAAAGAAAGGAAATAACCATGCGCTACCCGATTGTGATTCACAAAGACAAGAACAGCGATTACGGCGTAACTGTGCCCGATCTGCCGGGCTGTTTTTCGGCTGGCGAAACTTTGGACGAAGCGCTGGAGATGGCACACGAGGCGGTAGAGTGCCACATTGAAGGGCTGCTGCTTTCGGGTGAAACTTTGCCCGCAGTTCACCCTATTGAACATCACCAAAGCAATCCGGAATATGCTGACGGTATCTGGGCGCTCGTCGAACTGGATTTAAGCCGATTGGAAGACACCACCGAGCGCGTGAACATTACCCTGTCGCGCAGAGTGTGCTCACCTTGATTGACGAAGCCGCCAAACGTGCGGGCGAATCGCGCTCCGGCTTTTTGGCGAGGGCGGGAATCGAAGCGGCGCAACACACCGGGCATACGGGCTGATAAGATGGTGCGCGTTGGAAAACAATTCGAACACGGCCCCTTTTACCCCATGCAAAATATGGCGAATTCGAGGCTCAGATCAACATCGAGACGCTGGAAATCATCAAGGGAAAACTGCCGCACGGCGCCACCATATTGGTGAAGGAATGGGGGCTGGCGCACCGTAGCGAGTTAATGGAGGATTGGAAACTATGCGAACAACTGCAAACACCCAAACCCATCGCGCCTCTGGAATAGGCCACGTCACGCCATGGAACGTAACCTCCGTGCTGCCGCTTGCCAATTTCAGGCTGGAGGTAACATTTGCTGACGGTACGCGGGGAATCGTGGACATGGCACGCTTCCTGGCCCGCGAATGCGGCGTGTTCAAGCCGTTGCGCGAAGCAATGCTGTTCAATCAGGCGTATGCGGATAATGGTGCGGTGACATGGCCGGGTGAACTTGATCTGGCCCCTGACAGAATGCACGAGGAACTGAGCAAGGCCGGTGTTTATGTAGTGCAATGATCCGCTGAGAGGGCAAAAATCTGCCCTCGTCGGAGTCGAGGGACACAGCGTTGCCCGCCATTCCCAATGGTTACCCAATATCACTGGGCACGTGTTGCCACCCTCCCGGGCTTGCCTATCAGAATATATCGAGCGCGGCCCCTTTTATCCGCAGTGTCGGATTCGAGTTCGAGGCGCAACAGTTAAAGGGGGAGGGAGTGAGATCAGTGCTGCCTGCGCGATCGCTGTAGAATTGAGCCTGGCCCCTTTTGCTGCTTCGACAAGCTCAGGGCGAACGGCCAAGAGGTAAAGCGCACTCCCGGAACTGTCAAACTTCGGGAGTCGCCCCGGCATAGCCAGGGGTTTTCCCGTGATAATAACCGACCGCCCGGCCTGCGCACGGCTTGTAAAGTTTGGTGGGGGTGTTTCTGTCCGGGGAATTGGGGTGTGCTATATTTCGAGCACTACCCCGTTTACTATTACCCGGTGCGGAAGATGGAAAATAATTCGAGCACGGCCCCTTTTATCACTCATTAGGTCTCGACACCGTGCGCGAACCGACTGAGCACTTCCCTTCGTTACTTGAGTTATTGAACCTCCGGTCGAAGAGCGAAGTCATGCGCCACTGCGCGGGGTTGGTGGTGCATCGCCAAGATCTTGTTGCGCTCATTCTTGTGGCACAGCACGGCGCCCTCGCACCATATCGCTACGCGAATCACTTCGCCGATACGGTAGCTCCTCATCTGCAGCCTACTGAGGCGGAGTATTCGGCAATAGCAGAGAATGGTGTCGGGGAGTTCCGAACCTACGGTGCTCGGAAATTTACTTCAAAGATATTCCAACTTTTTCGCGAGCGTCGTGTGCTGGCGGCTCATCTCTTTTACATGCCAAACTACCGCTACTGGCATCTGTTCTATTTCGATAACCGCGACACTGAGGAGTCGAAAAATCATTGGAAACACGGTGTGCACATTCATTACATTTCCGACCTCTGGCCCAAGCTTTCGCTCCATGAGGCTTGGGCGCAGGTCAAGAGTGGGCATGTCGCGTTTCCGAGCAAAGTTTACTTGCGGTACGCATCGTGAACCGTCGGGTAAAAGCTGGTAAAAGGGGCCGCACGGCCCCCTTTTACTCAATCAGCACACTGGGTCAAAATCAATCGGTGCCAACAAAGCATGATATTTGATGAAGTTTATAGAAAAGCCGAGCAAGGCAATAGAAAAGCACAATTTGACATTGGCTTTAGCTATCTTAAGGGCATAGGCGCTCGACAGAACGACAAGCTGGCATTTAACTGGTTTGGCAAGGCTGCTGAGCAAGGCTATAGACCAGCGCAATTTGAACTTGGCCATATGTATCTTAATGGCATAGGCGCTCCAAAGGACGACAAGCTGGCATTTAACTGGTATAGCAAGGCTGCCGAGCAAGGCTATAAAGCTGCGCAATATACCCTTGGTGTTATGTGCAGTAATGGCATAGGCGTTCCACAGGACGACAAGCTAGCAGTTAATTGGTATAGCAAGGCTGCTGAGCAAGGCCTTGCAGATGCGCAATATATCCTTGGTGTTATGTACTCTAGAGGCCAAGGCGTTCCAAAGGACGACAAGCAGGCATTTAACTGGTTTAGCAAGGCTGCTGAACAATACTATTATGCAGATGTGCAACTTAAACTTGGCCTTATGTACCTTAATGGCATAGGCGCTCCACAGGACGACAAGCTAGCATTTAACCACCTTAGCAAGGCTGCTGGGCAAGGCTTTGTGGATGCGCAATATATCCTTGGTGTTATGTGCAGTAATGGCCAAGGCGTTTTTCAGGACGACAAGCTAGCAGTTAATTGGCATAGCAAGGCTGCTGAGCAAGGCCTTGCGGATGCGCAATATATCCTTGGCGTTATGTACTCTAGAGGCCAAGGCGTTCCACAGGATCTTGCCCTTGCTCACATGTGGTTTAACTTGGCAGCCGCTTCTGGGGATAAAAAAGCTTATGAAGCCCGTGAGATACTCGCAATAGAAATGTCGCCCAGCCAAATAGAAAATGCACAAAAGCTAGCGCGAGAATGGTCGGCTAAACATCAAAACTAAACAACCACCAGTCGTTGCGAGAGTCCCAGCTTTTGGGGTAAAAGGGGCCGGGGATAAAAGGGGCCGTGCTCGAAATAAACAACCCTGCCCCAAGGGGCGGGGTATTGCGTTCGTTCATCCCGTCATTTTCCGCCGCAAGCGGCGGGGAATTTACCCAAAGAGATTAAATTTCAGGCGGCAGCACTGAGCGGAGGCCAAGATGTTCAACGAACGAATCGAAGTCCCTATCGCTATACAAAAGGGGCAATCCGCGTTCGATGCAATGGGTGGCAATTACCGTGTCTATCGTCTTGCGCGCGGTTATCCCTAGAGATCGCAGCACACGAAAGTTTCTGGCGGCTTGAATGGCTATGTTCCGCCCAGCCAGGTCCACGATTATCAACGCAGTCATGAGCTTCTTCGCTTGGTTGAAGTCCCGCTCGCTGACAAAGCCTTGCAGCACCTCGGTCAAAATAAGGTCGCCCGTCGCAATCGGCTCGACACCAAGCAGCGCGTCCAGCTTTTCCACCTGTGGTGTTGCTGTTCCCCGAAAGTAGTCAACCCAAACGCTGGAGTCGACCAAAATCATTTGCCGAGCCTCATCGCGTCAAGGTCGCCTTGCCAGTTGAGCTTGCCGCGAAAGCGCTTGATCTCCTCTTGCTGCCGCAACAGCAGCAGGGTGCGCAGCCCAAGCTCCACCGCTTCCCGCTTGGTCTTTAACCCGGTCGCCCGGAGAGTGCTTTCCATCAGATTGTCGTCAATTACGATATTGGTTCGCATGGTGTGTATCCTTTCATTTTATTTTACACATTGTAGGCTGCGGTCGCGTATCTGGCAACAACTCAACCGACACAACTCAACCGAAACTTCTGCACTCAAGCGTGGACGGTAAGAAAAGCCCGCGTATACGTTCGGCATGGAGTGACCGTTGCGTATCGCTGGCATCTCAACACCCTCTCCAGTTTGCCGTTGTCCGCGAGGACACCCGTTTGGTCAGTTGTACCAGTTTGACCAGCTTGCTGTTGGGATGCAGAAAGCCGAAATTGCGCGCACGCCTGAAACCCTTTGGAAGGGCAAAAGTGGCAAAGGAACCCGCCCCGCCATCATCCCGCAACGGGTTATCCTGGTTGAAATGCAGCGAGGACGAACGGTTCTGCCAGCGCGGTTATGCCGCCTGGGCGGGGATATGGTCGCGCTGCGCGACGATGCGGTTGTGCTCGTCCACGTAGACGAGCTGGGGATGGAACCTTTGCAGCTCCAGCTCGGAATACATCGCGTAGGTGGCGATGATGAGGATGTCGCCAGGGGCGGCCTTGTGCGCCGCCGCGCCGTTCACCGAGATGACGCCGGAGCCGCGCTGCGCGCGGATGGCGTAGGTGGTGAAACGCTCGCCGTTGGTGACGTTGTAGATGTCAATCTGCTGGTACTCGCGGATGTCGGCGGCGTCCAGCAGGTTCTCGTCTATCGCGCACGAGCCTTCGTAATGCAGCTCCGAGCGCGTCACGCGCACCCGGTGCAATTTGGATTTCAGCATGATTCTTTGCATGGAAGCCATTCTCCCGAAACTGAGGCGCGCATTATATACAAACTTCGAGGTTATCAATCAGCCTTGTCTGCCCAAGCCGCGCCGCTGCCAGAACCACCAGGTTTCTCTCGCCGCTTTCCGGCTGCGCCAGATCGGCCTGGTTGCGCACCGCCACATAGTCCACCTGCCAGCCGCGCGCGCCGAGCGCCTGCGCGGCGCGCTGCTCCAGCGCGGGATAATCCGTCGCGCCCTCCCGCAATGTTTGCCGCATCCCGGCCAGCGTTTGATACAAATAAGCCGCTTCGGTTCGCTCGGCAGCACTCAAATACTGGTTGCGCGAGCTGAGCGCCAGACCGTCCGGCGCTCGCGCGGTTTCGCCGCCGGCAATTTCCACCGGCAGGTTCAGTTGCGCGGCCATCCGGCGCACCACGTACAGTTGCTGGTAATCCTTCTTGCCGAACACCGCCACCTGCGGCTGCACGATGTTGAGCAGCTTCAGCACCACCGTCGCCACGCCGCGAAAATGGCCGGGGCGGAATGCGCCGCACAAATCGTTTTCGAGCGGCGGCACCACCGTCACTTGCTGCGGCTGCGGGTACAACTCGCTCTCCGGCGGCGCAAACACCACGTCCGCTAGGCCTTCCAGCTTGCCGCAGTCTTCCTGCAGGGTGCGCGGGTATTTGCCGAAATCCTCGTTCGCGCCGAATTGCAGGGGGTTCACAAAAATGCTCACTACCACGCATGTCCCGCGCTGGCGCGCGATGCGCACCAGATCGAGATGGCCCGCGTGCAGGTTGCCCATGGTCGGCACGAACGCGACGGCAGGCTCGCCGCGCAGCCGCGCGCGCAAGCCGGTTGCGGAAGAAATTGTTTCCATTTCAGTCGTCAACAATCACCGGATGAATGATTTTTACACCCCGGCCAATTTAAAGAAACGCAGACACTTTTTTCCGAGAACAAATCTACCCTGGACGGGGCTGCCGAAGGCTGGCAAGCGGATAGGATGCTGCCGCGCCGCCCGTATTGTAGCCCTTTGACAGTCCGCGCACGAGCGGGCGGCTTGCCGGGTTACAATTGAGGCTCACTCGCGCCAAACATATCCATGGATGCATTTGAAATTGACAAGCGCGCCGTGCGCCGCGCGTTCAGCCGCGCGGCGGAACGCTACGATGCCGCCGCCGTATTGCAGCGCGAAGTGTGCGGGCGGATGCTGGAGCGGCTCGACTATATCAAGCTCCAACCCGCGCGCGTGCTGGACGCGGGCTGCGGCACCGGCTGGGGAGCGCGCCAGCTCGGCGACCGCTACCGGCGGGCCGAGATCATCGCGCTCGACATCGCCATCGGCATGTTGCGCGCGGCGCGCGGCGCTTCTGGCTGGTGGCGCACACTGTTCTCAGGCGGAGGGCAGGCTTGTCTCTGCGCCGATGTCGAATCGCTGCCGCTGGCGGCGCAGAGCGTGGATCTGGCCTGGTCAAACCTGACCGTGCAATGGTGCAACGATTTGCCCGCCACCTTCCGCGAATTGCACCGCGTATTGAAACCGGAAGGGCTGCTGATGTTTTCCACCTTCGGACCGGATACTCTGAAGGAGTTGCGCGCCGCCTTTCGCGGCGTGGACGGATACAACCACACCAACCGCTTTACCGACATGCACGACATCGGCGACATGCTGCTGGATGCCGGTTTCGCCGAACCGGTGATGGATATGGAAATTATCACGCTCACCTACGGCGACGCGAAAGCGGCGATGCTGGATTTGCGCGGCATCGGGGCGCATAACGCCACCGCCGGGCGCGCGCCGGGAATGATGGGCAAGCAGGCGTGGGGCAGGATGCTGGAAAATTACGAGCACCTGCGCCGTGACGGCAAGCTGCCGGCGACGTTTGAAATCATCTACGGCCATGCGTGGAAACCGCGGCCCAGCAAAACGGCGGACGGCAGGGCGATCATTCAAACCCCGTTCAATCTTGGCGCAAACCAACCCCCCGCCCCCCCATTATCAGGCGGGCAATCAAATTCCCCCCCCCCTGCTGGTTATGGCGAGGGGAGGCCGGGAGGGGTTGCATGAGCTACTTTGTCACCGGAACCGACACCGGCGTCGGCAAGACGCTGGTCTGTTGCGCGCTGCTGCGCGCCTTCGCGGTGCGGGGCAGGCGCGTGGCCGGTTTCAAGCCGGTTGCCGCAGGCTGCGGCGAAGACGAGCACAACGGGGACGCCCTGGCGCTGCGCGCGGCAAGCTCGATGCCGCTCACTTACGGGCAGGTGAACCCGTACTGTTTTCGCCACGCCATCGCGCCCCACCTCGCCGCGAAGCATTCCGGCGTGCGCATCGAGCTGACGCGCATCCTCGCTTCGTACCGCGAGCTGGCCGGGCAAGCGGACGAAGTGATCGTGGAAGGGGCGGGAGGTTTTCTGGTGCCCCTCAACGACCGGCAAACCGGCGCCGATCTGGCGCAACTGCTCGGCCTGCCGGTGATACTGGTAGTGGGTTTGCGGCTGGGGTGCCTGAACCACGCCCTGTTGACCGCCGCCGCAATCGCGGCAAGCGGATTAACGCTGGCGGGCTGGGCGGCGAACGTGCCGGATGCGGATCTGCCCGCGCTGCGGGAGAATATCGCTGCCTTGCGCGAACGCCTGGCGGCGCCGTTGCTGGGCGTGATCGAACATCAGGCGCAGCCGGATGCGGGGGCGGCGGCCGCGCAATTGAATATCGGGTTGCTGGGCGATACCGGGGGCAATGCGTAACCTCCTTTAGCGTAAATCTCGCGCAGCGAGGGCATACCGTACCCCTCGCCCTCCGGGAGAGGGGGAACGGGGGTGAGGGAGACGCGCATGGCGCAGACGATTCATCATCCGGGGCGGCCTGCGCCATGCGCGTTCGGCGGCAGGAAAGAAAGTTTTCCCTGCCTGCTGCTTGTTGTATGATTAGCAACAGAAAACATCCGGGGGAGATGGGATGAAAATACTGTTGGCGGATGATCACGCGCTGTTCCGCGAAGGGATGCATCATGTCATGCACCAGTTGGACGAGGACGGCGATCTGGGCGAACAGGTTGAAATTCTGGACGCCTGCAACTTTCCGGAGGCGCTGGCAATTGCGGAAAAAAATCCCGACATCTGCCTGGCCTTGCTCGATCTCATGATGCCGGGCAGCGAGGGCGGCGTCCCCGCAATCCGGTATTTCCATTCGCGCCACCCGGACATCGTGATAGTGGTGCTCAGCGGCGCCAACCAGCGCGAAGAGATCATGGGCGCGATGAACGGCGGTGCGATGGGCTTTATTTCCAAATCGTCGAGCAGCAAGGAAATGGTTCAAGCCCTGCGCGTTATCCTGGATGGCGGCACCTACCTGCCGCCGCAACTGTTGCAGCAAGCGACGAACGCGGGCGACGGGCGCACCGCCTGGCGCAACAACAAGTTCGGCCTGACTGGGCGCCAGTTGGAAGTGCTGCAATATATCGGCCGAGGCTTGACAAACAAGAGCATCGCCGAGGTGATCGGCTTGTCGCAAGGCACGGTCAAAATTCATGTTTCGGCGGTATTTCATATCCTGCAAGTCAACAACCGGATAGATGCGGTGCGCGCGGGGCGGCGCCTGGGCTTGCTCGAAAGCGAAGAAGCCTCGTGAGGCCGGGTTACCTGGTGCAGTGTCTCGCAAATACCCCGACATGAAACCGCGTCTTTCTTCCGCCATGCGGCGTTGCATCCCCTTGCCGTATACCCCATACGGCTTCGGGTCTGCGCCTTGCCTGGCGAAAAAATTCATCTGTTTCATCCTGCCAAGCCATTTGCGAGACACTGCACTAGCGCCGGATGCGACATGCCATTGAGCGCGACCGACAAGCCCTCCCCCCTGCCCGCCCGACTGGCGGCGCTGCTACGCGAAGCGCGCTGGATTGTCCTGCTCGCGACCGCGCTGTACCTGATCCTCGTTCTGTATGGCTACGACCGCAACGACCCCGCCTGGTCGCACAGCGCCAGCGGCGCCGTGCCGCGCAATCCCGGCGGCGTATTCGGCGCCTGGCTGGCCGACGTGCTGCTGTACGTGTTCGGGTTCTCCGCATGGTGGTGGGCTGTGTTTCTCGTGCAGCGCGTGTGGTCGGGCTATCGCGGCATCTCCCCCGCCAGCTTGTTCGATCGCCGCGCCCTGTGGGTGGCGCTATCCGGTTTCGCCCTGCTGATCCTGGCCAGCAGTTCGCTGGAAGCGCTTCGTCTGCACAGCCTGAAAGCCGTGTTGCCGTTCGCTCCCGGCGGTATGTTCGGAGCGGTGCTGGGCGATGCGCTGGCAGGTTTTCTCGGCTTTACCGGAGCCACCCTGTTCCTGCTGGCGCTGGTGGCTGCCGGGTTCAGCCTGTTCACCGGCCTGTCGTGGCTGCGTTTCACCGACTGCCTGGGCGCAGCCATCGAAAAGTCCTGGCTGGCGGCGAAAGGGTTCTGGCAGACCCGGCAGGACCGGCGGCTGGGCGCCCAGGCATCGAGCGAGCGACTGGCGGTGGTGGAAGAAGAGAAGAAGCGCGTGGAAGAGCACCAGCCCATCCGCATCGAGCCGCCGCTGATCGAAGTGCGCCAGTCGGCGCGAGTGGTGGAAGAAAAGCAGGTGCCGCTGTTCGCCGACATGCCGGATTCGCCGCTGCCGCCGCTGCACTTGCTGGATCAGCCCGCACAGGAAATCGAAGTGCTGTCATCCGATACCCTGGAGTTCACTTCGCGCCTGATCGAGCGCAAGCTCAAGGATTTCGGCGTGGAAGTGAAGGTGGTGGCGGCTTATCCGGGGCCGGTCATCACGCGCTACGAGATCGAGCCCGCCGTCGGCGTGAAAGGCAGCCAGGTCACCAACCTGGTGAAAGACCTGGCGCGCGCGCTGTCGGTGGTGAGCATCCGCGTGGTGGAAACCATCCCCGGTAAAACCTGCATGGCGCTGGAGCTGCCCAACCCGAAACGGCAGGTGGTGAAACTCTCCGAAATATTGGGCTCGCAGGCCTACGCGGACATGCACTCGCCGCTGACCATGGCGATGGGCAAGGATATTTCCGGCAAGCCGGTGGTGGCCGACCTGGGCAAGATGCCGCACGTGCTGGTGGCGGGCACCACCGGTTCCGGCAAGTCGGTGGCGATCAACGCCATGATTCTGAGCCTGCTGTACAAGACCGCGCCGCAGCAGGTGCGCCTGCTGCTGGTGGACCCCAAGATGCTCGAACTGTCGGTGTACGAAGGCATCCCGCACCTGCTCGCGCCGGTGGTCACCGACATGCGCCAGGCCGCATCCGCGCTGAACTGGTGCGTGCAGGAAATGGAGCGGCGCTACCGCCTGATGTCGTCGCTCGGCGTGCGCAACATTTCCGGCTACAACCAGAAAGTGCGTGACGCCATCAAGGCCGGACAGCCGTTGACCAACCCGTTCACGCTCACCCCAGATAATCCCGAAGCGCTGGAAGAGCTGCCGTTCATCGTGGTTTTCATAGACGAGCTGGCCGACCTGATGATGGTGGTGGGCAAAAAAGTGGAAGAGCTGATCGCGCGGCTGGCGCAGAAGGCGCGCGCCTCCGGCATCCATCTGGTGCTGGCGACCCAGAGGCCGTCGGTGGATGTCATCACCGGCCTCATCAAGGCCAACGTGCCGACGCGCGTCGCCTTCCAGGTATCGAGCAGGATTGATTCCCGCACCATTCTGGACCAGATGGGGGCGGAGGCGCTGCTCGGACAGGGCGATATGCTTTACCTGCCGCCCGGAACCGGCTACCCGCTGCGCGTGCATGGCGCGTTCGTATCCGACCAGGAAGTGCATCGCGTCGCCGAACACCTCAAGGCGCAGGGCATGCCGAACTACATAGAAGGCGTGCTGACCTCGCTGGATGAGCAGGAAACGGGCGGCGAGGAGGAAGGCGGCGCGGACGCGGAAAGCGACGCGCTCTACGACCAGGCGGTGGAAGTGGTGCTGAAATCGCGCCGCGCCTCCATCTCGCTGGTGCAGCGCCATTTACGCATCGGCTATAACCGCGCCGCACGGCTGATCGAACAGATGGAAAAAGCCGGGCTGGTGACGCCCATGCAGAGCAACGGCAACCGCGAAGTGATAGCTCCGGCTCGACAAGAATAAAGGGGTCTTCGTGAAAGAGTGTGGGTAAATTTCATGCTTTTTAGAGCTTCGGGAGCATTGACGTGAGTATTTTCAATCGCAAATATTCTTCATCGCGCAGCCCATATGCGCGGCGCTGGATAACGCGTATCTTGTTGTT
>JACRPU010000028.1 GCA_016223025.1 Nitrosomonadales bacterium
AAACAACACCGAGCGGGCAACGCGGCGACCCCGCAAATCCGATGTCATGTCAAGCTTTTTTTGCATATTTTGAAAATATTTTTTTCGTGCGGTCCGGATGCCTGCGGTTTCGGGTAAAGGCTGCGAGTGTCTAAACTTCAGATGTACTAAATGAAACCGCTTAAACTGGGCTGCCTTTTGAAAAGGGAAGCATCATGGATGAAATAGATAACATCATCATCGAACACCTGAAGGCGCTGCGCAACGAGATGAAAGACTTTCGGCAAGAAACACGCGAGGAATTGCAAACGATCAAAATGCGCCTCAATTCCGTAAAACGCGGCCTTGCCGGAACACATGATGACAGCGTAATCCTGCAAACACGCCTCGACCGCGTCGATGGAAGAATTGACCGCATCGAAAAACGATTGGAGCTGACAGCGGCATAATTCATCCCGCCCCCTACAACACCCCTGTAGCTGTTCGCATAAGTTCCAAACGGAATGCGGCATAAACCTCCTTTCGCGTGCCGATGACATAGCCGCGAACGGAGGGCTTATCCAGCGTTTTCCTTAGAGTTTCTCGACTTCTTCTGCGGTGAGCTTGCGCGCCTCGTCCGCCAGCATCACGGGGATGTCATCCCGAATCGGAAAGGCCAGGCGATCCGCCTTGCAGATCAGTTCCTGCTGCGCCTTGCGGTAAACCAGCGGGGATTTGCACAGCGGGCAAACCAGGATTTCAAGCAGCTTGGCGTCCATCGGGGGAAATCCTTTCCAGGATGAGTTGGGCGAGCGCCGGGTCGGGCCGCGCATCCACGCGCAGCACCCAGCATTTCTTGCCGGCGAATGCGGCGCATTTTACCGCATCTTTTTCCGTCATGAATATCGCATCGGCGCCCGCGAAATCAATATCGTTTGGAGCGTAGCGGTGGTGATCTGGAAAGGGGTGTGCTCGTACCGTCAGCCCCAGACTCTTCAGGTGCGCGAAGAATCGCTCCGGGTGGCCGATGCCGGCGATGGCGTGCAAGCGCAACCCTTGAAAATCGGCCGCCTGCGCCCCGGCATCCGGATTGAGCAGATTATGGAAGCGGGCGCCCTGCAATTGCATGCCGAATTCGCCGGTCGCCGCCGTTCCGCCGTTGACGGCTACCGCGTCCACCCGAGCCAGGCGCGAGGGCGGCTCGCGGAGCGGGCCGGCGGGGAGCAGCAAGCCGTTGCCGAAGCGGCGCACGCCGTCTACCACGGCAATTTCGAGGTCGCGCCGCAAGCGGTAATGTTGCAGGCCGTCGTCGCTGAGGAGCACATCGCAATCCGGGTGATCCCGCAACAGCGCGCGCGCGACCGCAGGGCGATCGCGGCCAACCCACACCGGGCACAGATTGCGTTGCGCCATCAGTACCGCCTCGTCTCCGGCCACGCCAGGATCCCCGGAAGGGGGTACGGCTTGCGCAACGGTTGACGTGCCGCCATAGCCCCGGCTGATGATGCCGGGATGCCAGCCGTTATCGAGAAGCAGTTGCGCCAGCCACAGTGTGAGCGGGGTTTTGCCGCTGCCGCCGACGGTGATGTTGCCCACCACGATGACCGGGACCGGCAGTTTTTCTGCGGCCAGAATGCCGCAGCGGTACAGCGCGCGGCGCAGGGCCACCGCCAGGCGGAAAACCAGGCTGGCGGGCAGCAACAGGAGATGCGTCGGGGTGATGCGGTACCAGTGCTGTTCCAGCCAGCCCATCCGTCATTTCCGGCTGGTGGAAAAGGTGATGCGCCCGTAACCGGCGAGCCGCGCGGCTTCCAGGACGTTGATCACCGCCTGGTGGGGCGCCTTGGCGTCCGCGCTGATGATGATGGCGGGGTCTTTTTGCGCGCCCGCCACCCGGTTGAGTTCCTGCGCCAGTTTGCCCGCATTGCTGAATGTGACGGGCGTGTTGTTGATGGCGTAGTGTTCGGTGGCGTCCACCGAGACATGGATCTGGCTGGACCGGTTTGCGGCTTCCTCGCCGCCTGCCTGCGGAAGGTTGATCTGCAACTCGGAAAACCTGGCGTAGGTGGTGGTGACCATCATGAAAATCAGGATCACCAGCAATACGTCTATCATCGGAATCAGGTTCATTTCCGGTTCTTCTCGCGTGCGCCCGCGCTGGAAGTTCATCCTGTTTTCCCCGGCGGGTTATACGCGGCGCAAGCCATGCACAATTTCCACCAGCTTGATCGCCTGCTGCTCCATCTCGATGGCCAGGCTGTCCACCTTGGCGCGAAAATGGCGGTAAAAAATCATGCTGGGAACTGCGACGATCAGGCCAAATGCGGTGTTGTACAGCGCCACCGAGATGCCGTGCGCGAGAATGGCGGGGGTGTTGCCGATGGCATTTTGCGCGCCGAAAATCTCGATCATCCCGACCACCGTGCCGAACAGCCCGAGCAGCGGGCTGATCGAGGCGATTGTTCCCAGAGTGGTGAGGAAACGCTCCAGCTCGTGCGCGACGGTGCGACCGGCCTCCTCGATGGAGTCTTTCATCACATCGGGGGAGCTTTTTATGTTTCTCAATCCGGCGGCAAACACGCGCCCGAGCGGAGAGCCTTCCGCCAGGCGCGCCAGCATGGCTTCGCTGACACCGCGCAGCTTGAGTTCCTGTATGGTTTCATCGAGCAATCCCGCGGGCACCACGGTTTTATTGCGCAGGAACAGCAGGCGTTCCGCGATCAGCGCAACGGCGATCACCGACGTTACGATCAATAACCAGATAGGCCATCCGGCGGCCTCTACGATAGCAAACACGCAACCTCTCCCATGGGCCTGTTAATGTGCTTCAATATCAATATGCGAGCGGGCGGAACTGTATCTTGTCGCGCCTGTTTGGGCAAGATTTCTCCGGTAGATTTCTCCGGTAAACTTTCTCCGGTAAACTCCGGCAAGCAGCAATTTGCCGGGGATAACCCTATATGGCGAATAAACAATTTTTCTTTTGCACAGAAACTGTGGATAACTTTGTGCATAAACAGTCAGACGTAATGCTTAACCCATTATCAAATAACCTTTTTTGCTGGCCCGCCTATTTCTTGGACAGTAATAATAACTATAAAAAACAAATAGATACTGCAAGTTTTCGGCTCTGGAACAGGAATTCATGCCGCAATGTGGCGCGGCTCCTCGCATTGTGAATTATTCCGGAATGTCAATATGTCTTTTGGTCTAGCCGGTGATGAAAAAAGGCGCATATATGGCGTGCGCGAGCTGAATTTTTCGGTTAAGCAATTGTTGGAAAACAGTTTGCCGCTGTTGTGGGTGCGTGGGGAAATTTCCAATTTTATCTGCGCGGCGTCGGGGCACTGGTATTTTTCCCTGAAAGATGAGCAGGCGCAGGTGCGTTGCGCGATGTTCCGGCACAAAAACCAGTATCTGGATTGGCCTCCGAAGAACGGGGCGCAGGTGGAAGTGCTGGCGCTGGCCACCCTGTACGAGGCGCGCGGCGAATTCCAGTTGACACTGGAACAGATGCGCCCCGCCGGACTGGGCGCGCTGTATGAAGCATTCGAGCGACTCAAGAGCAAACTGCAAGACGAAGGGTTGTTCGACGCTGCGCGCAAGCGCCCGCTGCCGTTTCTGCCGTCGCGGATAGGCATCGTAACCTCGCCGCAGGCCGCCGCGCTACGCGATGTGCTGACCACCCTGTCGGACCGCATGCCCGGCATTCCCGTTATTCTTTACCCCACCCCGGTGCAAGGCGAAGGGGCGGCGCAGAAAATTTCACAGGCCATCGGAATGGCGAGCGAGCGCGCCGAATGCGACGTGCTGCTGGTGTGCCGGGGCGGCGGCAGCATCGAGGATTTGTGGGCGTTCAACGAAGAGAGGGTGGCGCGCGCCATTGCCGCCAGCCGCATCCCCGTGGTGAGTGGGGTGGGGCACGAAACCGACTTCACCATCGCCGATTTTGTTGCGGACCGGCGCGCCGCCACGCCCACTGCGGCGGCGCAACTGGTTGCGCCGGCGCGGCAGGAATTGCTGCAACGGCTGCGCCTGATCGCGCAGCATCTGGACCGCGCAAGGTTGCGTCAAGCCGATCGCTTGATGCAGCGGCTCGATTTCCTGCAACGCCGCCTGGTGCATCCGGCGCAGCGGCTGCAACAGCAGGCGCAACATCTGGACCGTTTGCGCCGGCGCCTGCATCTGGCGCGCCCGGACCTCGCGCAGAGCGGCGCGCGCGGCGCCGAGCAGGGGCGCCGCCTGCTGGAAGCCATGCGGCGCTCGCTCGAGCGATGCGATTCCCGCCTGCACGGCCTGCGGCAGCACCTCGCGCACCTCGATCCGCAGCAGGTGCTGGCGCGCGGTTACAGCGTGGTGCGCGACGAGCGCGGCCAGGTTGTTCTGGATAGCGCGCAATTGTCTGCCGGAGACTGCCTGGACATCACCTTTGCGCGCGGCTGGGCGAGCGCAAAGGTAATGGAAAAGGGGGAGCCGCCAGAGCCCGTGAAAGGCGATTTCCACCGTTCGGGGTAAATTTGTTCTCGAAAAAAGTGTGGCGTGGGTAAGCGTGGCGCATCCACCCTGCGCGCTCGAAAAGGTGGGTGCGCCACGCTTATCCACCCTGCGCCTCTTTAAAATTGGCCGGAGTGAAAAAACCATTCGTCCGTTGATTTAAAAAACAAATTTGCGAGAACACCTTTATCCTGTTCCACCGTTGCAACGGATGCCCATAAACCTCCGCATGAGATATTATTCACCTTTGCCGCACCCCGAACTTGAATCCACAGCATGATCGTTGCCAGATTCCAAACGCTTACCCGCCGCCCACGCGCCATTCTTGTTGCCGCCTGCCTCATGGCAGCATTTCTTGAGCACGGGCTGCTTCCGCTTGCACAGGCGCAGGCATTTATTCTTACACCCACACGGGAAGAGCCGCCCGTTCTCGATGACACCAGCCCTGCCGACCCGGTTCTGCAAAAACCCGACGAGGCATTCACCGGCCTGGCACTGGATAGAAAAGGCGCGGTTGACTGGATGCAGGCATTGAATAGCGGGGTAATCGTCCCGCGCGCCGGTATCAGGGAGATGTCCATAGAAAAAATGGAAATTCTGGACATGGACATCATCATGAAAAACACCAGGGAAATGCCCTATGTGAAGTTTCCGCACAAATCACATACCCGCTGGCTCGCTTGCGCCAACTGCCACGATGAAATATTTGCCGCCAGGGCAGGCAGCAGCGCAGTCAGCATGAACAAGATATTCCGGGGGGAATATTGCGGGGTTTGCCACGGCAAGGTTGCCTTCACCCCCACCAATTCCTGCGAACGCTGCCACAGCATTCCCCACGGAAAAATCAAGGCTTGGTGGTAGGCAAGGCGGAGTTTTACCCGACGCGACGCACCCGGTTAAACCCCAATACTGTTCACTCTCCTGTTGCGGCAAACCCGCATCAGGCGTAGCATCGCTCGTGCAACCTGCAAGCAATCCTAACGCACATGGCGCAGACCGCCCCGAATGATGAATCGTCAGCGCCAAGTGCGTTTCCCTCACATCCCGCGACACGTTACTGGTGGAACAACTAGACATCATGACACCAGGCTGCAAGAAGCCGCGGCCAAGTCCACCCGCAAGGGGTACGCCGTGGTTGTACCGCAAGGGTAGGCAAATCTGTTACCAGCCAGAGGCTGGACAGAGTTTGCACTAAGGGGCTGAAGCCCCAACAACACACGCAGGCCGGTTATCCCGGAAGGAGAGGGGTGCGGTATGCCCTCGCTGCGCGAGATTCACGTTAAGGAGGCAACAACATGGCTACCCCGACGCAAACGGAAATCCAGCCGCAGAAGATTTCATGCAGCATGTGCCGCAAGGAAATTCCCTTGAGCGCGGCCTTGACACCGCAAGGCGCAGATTATGTCGGGTACTTCTGCGGGATCGAATGCTACGACGAGTTCGCCGAGCAGAAGAAATCCGGCGCGCCGGAAATACCTCGGAAGTAGCCTGCAAGGTATTGCGCCGCCTCGCCTGCCCCGGTGGCGAAGGGGCGCGGCGGTTTTGGCATGCGCCAGACTTGCGCGAGCAAATCCCCCATCTCGCCGGTATGCAGGCGCTCTCGCTCCGCTTCGGCGCACACGCCATGAAGCTCCAGCCAGTTGACCAGAAATGGTTCTTCCGGCCAGTCCTTGCGGCCCACATAGAGTACCGGCACGCCGGCGCAAGCGGCTTCGGCGAACGTGCCGTAGCCAGGTTTGGTCAGCACGGCATCGCACGAAGCCAGCACATCGCAAAACGGGATCCCCAAACTTTCCGGTGACGGCATGTCGCCGCGCTCCACCCCCCAGGCTTGCGGAACGAGCCAGCGCATGCCGGGCATATGCGGCCAGCGCTCCACCGGCAAGCGGAACTCGATGCCCCCCATCGCCACTAACACCAGTTTTTCGCCTTTGCCGAGATGCAGTGTCGCATCGAGATCGGCGCGCCGATCGCGGCCCGCCCGCGCGACCGGGCCGATGCTGCGCGCGTTGGAAATATCCGCCATCGGCATGGCGGGTTGCAGTTTCAGAAAGCATCGGGCGCTGTTGTACGCCTCCTGCATCTGCGCGCCGATTGCGCCGCACGCGGCATCTTCCGCGCAGTAGTGGCGGTAGATGTCCGCCCAGTTCAGGCTGCACATCGCTACGGCGTGTACGCCGGCAACGCTTGCGGCAGCCAGCGACAGGTAGGGCACATTGGCCAGCAGCAGATCCGGTTGCAGCGCGCGCATGGCTTGCGCTTCCTGCGCCACTTTTTCCTCCCATCCGGCGTGGAATGCGCGATAGGCCTGGGCGCTCTTCTCCGCCTCCACATCCACCGCGTTCGCCATTTGCATGCCGAAATCCAGCGCTGCCGGGATATGCTGAAAATCGCAGCGGAAGTGCTGTCGCAGAATGGGGTGGGGGGCGGCGGCGCGCAGCGTGATGCGCAAGCCGGGAAGGCGCTGCGCCAGCTCGTTCACCACCGGCGCAGTCTGGGCGATATGACCGAACCCGTGCGAGGAGATATCAACCAGGAGATGCGGCATCATGAAAACCGCAGTTGGCGAAGAACATTGGATTGCGCCGCTTTCGTAGGTGCGAATGCATTCGCACCGGCAAGCCCGTCATCAGCATGAAACGCCCGCTCCGGTTTACAGGCGGATGAAATGCTCGCGGTAATGCTTCATTTCGTCAATGGACTCGTAAATATCGGCCAGCGCCTCGTGCTTGCCGTGTTTCTTCATCCCTTGCGCCACTTCCGGCTTCCAGCGCCGGGCAAGCTCTTTGAGGGTGCTGACATCGAGGTTGCGGTAGTGGAAATAATCTTCCAGTTGCGGCATCCAGCGCACCATAAAACGCCGGTCTTGGCAGATGGAATTCCCGCACATCGGCGAGGTGCGGGCCGGGACATGTTCCTTGAGGAATTCCAGCATCTGCCTTTCCGCGCCGGCTTCGTCCAGCGCGGAAGCCTTCACCTTGTCTATGAGCCCGGATTTGCCGTGAGTGGATTTGTTCCAGGCATCCATGCCGTCCAGCACGCTGTCCGGCTGATGCACCACCAGCACCGGCGCTTCGGCGACAACCTCGAGCTGGTTGTCGGTGATGACGATGGCGATCTCGATGATGCGGTCGGTATCCGGGGACAGCCCGCTCATCTCCAGATCTATCCAGGCAAGGCAGTTGGGGTTTTGTGCCATAATTGCAGCGCCAAACTTAGAACTCCAAGGCGCGTATTGTGTCACACCGCCGCACGATGACGCCATTAAAATTTATGACCGCTCCCCTGTTTTCCGCCTTGTTTGTCGCGACGCTGGCCGTGGTTACGCTGGCCAGGCTGTGGCTGGCGCGGCGCCATCTTGCCCACATTGCCGCCCACCGCGAACAGGTTCCGGAGGCCTTCCGCGCGCAGATCGGGCTGGAGGCGCACCGGAAGGCGGCCGACTATACCGGCGCCAAGGTGCGCCTTTCCATGCTGGCAACCCTGTTTGACGCCGCACTGTTGCTCGCCCTCACCCTCGGCGGCGGCATCCGGTGGATCGCCGGTTTGTGGCAGCCCCTCCTGGCCGACACGCTCGCGCAGGGCATGGCAATTATCACCCTGGTTTTGCTGCTCTCCACCCTGCTGGAAACGCCGTTTGACCTGTACCGCACTTTCGGTATCGAGGCGCGCTACGGCTTCAACAAAATGACTCCGGCACTGTATCTGGCCGACATGCTGAAGAGCCTGCTGCTCGGCGCGCTGCTCGGCTTGCCGCTGCTGTTCGCGGTGTTGTGGCTGATGGAGCGCACGGGAGACAACTGGTGGCTGTATGCGTGGGCGGTATGGGTGGCCTTCAACCTGCTGCTGTTCCTCTACCCCTCCTTCATCGCGCCGCTGTTCAACAAATTCCAGCCGTTGCAGGATGAGCGCCTCAAGGCGCGCATCGAAGCGCTGCTCGGAAAATGCGGCTTCACCGCGCGCGGGCTGTTCGTGATGGACGGCTCGCGGCGCAGCACCCACGGCAACGCCTATTTCACCGGTTTCGGCAAGACCCGGCGCATCGTTTTTTTCGACACCCTCCTTGCCAGACTGTCGCCCGCCGAAATCGAGGCGGTGCTCGCGCACGAGCTGGGGCATTTCAAGCATCGCCACGTCATGAAGCGCATCCTGTTCGCCTTTGCCATGAGCCTGGGTTTCCTGTGGCTGCTGGCGCAGCTCGTGCGGGCGGGCTGGTTCTATGAGGGGCTTGGGGTGACCGCCCCTTCCACCGCGCTGGCGCTGTTGCTGTTCTTTCTGGTGATGCCGGTATTCGGTTTCCTGCTGAGCCCGCTGCTGAGCCACTATTCGCGCAAGCACGAGTTCGAGGCCGATGCCTATGCCGCGCGGCAGACCTGCGCCGGCGATCTGAGCAGCGCGCTGGTGAAGATGTATGAGGACAACGCCTCGACCTTGACGCCCGATCCGCTGTATTCCACGTTTTACGATTCGCACCCCTCCGCGCTGATGCGCATCTCTCACCTGAAAGGAGCCATGCCATGAAAAACAGCACCCTCTTCCTGTTGCTGAGCTTCGCCGCTTCCGCGCAAGCCGCGCCGTTTGCGGAGGGCGACCCGCAGGCCGGCAGGAAACTGTTCGACCAGTACAATTGCAACAGTTGCCACTCACCGGGCAGGAGCAGCAACATCTCGGCGCGTATCTCAACCAGAGCTACTACAAATTCAAATGAGCGCGGGGATGAGCGCCTCGACCGAGACTTGAAACCGCCTGTTCTTCAAGGGCAAGTGGTGGCGGCATTCAGCCGCCAATATCTTGTCGAGTTGCCGGGCGGAGAGTTGCTGCCTTGCCTGACGCGCGGCAAAAAAAGCGCGGTGGCGTGCGGCGATTTCGTCGAGCTGCGGCGCACCTCGGACAACCAGGCGGTCATCGAAAAAATCGCGCCGCGCAAAACTCTGCTGCACCGCTCCGTCGCCTTCCGCCAGAAGTTCATCGCCGCCAACGTCAGCCAGGTCATCGTCGTGGTGGCAGCCGAGCCTTCTTTCGATGACGGGTTGCTGGCGCGCTGCCTGGTTGCCGCGCACGACCAGCAACTGGAGGCGCTGATCGTGCTGAACAAGTGCGATCTCGGTGAGCTTGCCGCAGCGGCGCGCGCGCAGCTCGCGCCCTACCGCAGCATCGGTTACCGCGTGCTGGAGCTTTCGGCAAAAACGGATGCCGCCCCGCTGTTGCCCTTCCTGCAAGGCCATACCAGCGTGCTGGTGGGGCAATCCGGCATGGGCAAATCCACGCTCGTCAACGCCTTGCTGCCGGATGCGCGGGCGGCCACGCGGGAAATCTCCGCCGCGCTGGATTCCGGGAAACACACCACCACCCACGCGCGCCTGCACCACCTGAACGCGGATAGCCACTTGATTGATTGCCCCG
This sequence comes from Nitrosomonadales bacterium, assembly GCA_016223025.1. Taxonomy (GTDB): domain Bacteria; phylum Pseudomonadota; class Gammaproteobacteria; order Burkholderiales; family Gallionellaceae; genus VIKH01. Next base: position 9,856 of record JACRPU010000028.1, read on the forward strand.
GCGTGCAGGCGTTCGGGTTGCACCATCTGGCTTTGGGCGACATCGAGGAAGGCTTTGTGGAATTTGCGGCATATCGCGGCCTGTGCCGCTTCCGCAACTGCCGCCACGCGCACGAACCGGGCTGCGCTCTGCGCGAGGCGGCGGAGGAAGGAAAGATCCTCGCGCGCAGGTTGAAGCTGTTTCAGGACATCAGTTCCCGACCAGAGTAGCGAGGCCGAGCAAAAACAGCAGGATCATCCAGAACGCCAGCGCGCGCCACACCAGCCCCACGGCGCTTTGCATGAAATCGGCGTCGGCTTCCTCTCCCACTCCCATCTCGGGGCGATCCAGCGGCAGCCCGCCCTGCGGGATGAGCTGCCCCAGGCGCACGCCGAGCGCCCCCGCCCCGCTGGCCAGCACGATGCCCGCCTCCGGGTCGGGCCAGCTTTGCGCCTGGGTGCGCCAGCAATATACGGTGTCCTCAAAATCGCCGACGATGGCGAAGGTCGCGGCTGTCAGGCGCACCGGCAGCCATTCCATCCAGCGGCAGGCCTGCTGCGCAAATGCGCCGAACTCGCCAAACCCGGCATCGTTCCGGTTGCTCCAGCGCGCGCGGAGAAAAAGCGCCAGCCGGTACAGCACCGCCCCCGCCGGCCCAAGCCCCAGCAGCATGGTAATCACGAACCAGAACATCACGCCGAACACGTGGCGGTGCGAGGCAAGCAGCGCCTCTTCGATGGCGACGCGCGCCACCTCGCCGGCGCCCAGTTCGTGGCATGGCGTACCGCGCCATCCGGAAAGCAGGATGCGCGCCTTTTCCAGATCGCCGTTGCGCAAAGCCCGGTGAATGTCGGTGAAATAATGGCTGAACTGGCGGAACCCCAGCGTGAGATACAGCACCAGCACGCAGAACGCCCAGGCAAATACCGGATGGGCGCGGAGCAGCAGCCAGTACAACACCGGCGATCCGGTCAGCGGCAGCAGCACCGCGAGCAGCCAGGCAATTTTGCCGTGTTTGATCTCGCCCGCATTGAAATGATCCTGAAAAAACTGCACGTAGCCGCCCAGCCACGAGTGCAGGGTTTTGCGTGTGGCGAGGGGGTGCAACTGTTCCAGCAGCAGGGCGGCAATCAGGGAAAACAGGCTCATGATTCCATAGCTTTCTCAACGGGCGCGGCGCCGGCCCGTTCCTCACCTTTGCCAGAAGTGCGGCGTAAAGATAATCAGCAGGGTGAAAATTTCCAGCCGCCCGACCAGCATGGCCCATGTGCAGACCCAGGTTTGAAAGTCGTTCAGCACGCCGTAGTTGCTCACGGGGCCGACCACGCCCAGCCCTGGGCCGAAGTTGTTGATGCAGGCGATTATGGCCGAGAAGCCGCTGACGAAATCCATACCGCTCAGCAACAAGGCAAACACCAGCACCGTGATGCTGATGAAATATAGAAAAATGAACCCCAGCACCGAAAACACGATGTTGTTGGGAATCACCTGGCCGCCGATTTTCATCGGGTCCACCGCGGCGGGATGCAGCAGCCTGAGGAATTCGCGCCCGGCCTGTTTGACCAGCACCAGGGTGCGGATCATCTTGATGCCGCCCCCGGTCGAGCCCGAGCTCGGTGCAATGCAGGCCAGAAACATCATCAGCATGGGCGCAAAAATCGGCCACAGATTGAAATCTGCCGTGGCATACCCCGAGCTGCTGGCGATCGAAACCAGGTTGAAGCTGGCGTAGCGCAACGCATGCAGAAAATCCGGATACACGCCGCGCCGCCACAGAAAGACCGCCAATACCAAACAGCCCGCCAGGATGACGGATACCGTCGCCACTCCTTCTATGTCGTCAAAATAGGCTCTCGGGGTGCGCCGCCGCAGTGCCAGAAAGTGGGTGGCAAAATTGATGGATGCCATCAGCATGAATACGATCAGCACGAATTCGATCAGCGGGGAATCGAAGTAGCCCACGCTGGCATCATGGGTGGAAAACCCGCCCAGGCCCATCGCCGAGAAGGCGTGGCAAATCGCGTCCAGCCAGTTCATCCCGGCCAGCTTCAGCGAGGCGATGCAGGCTGCGGTAATGCCGAGATAGACCAGCCACAAACTGCGCGCCGTCTCGGTAATGCGCGGGGTGAGCGCGGTATCTTTCATCGGCCCCGGCGTTTCCGCCTTGTACAACTGGCGGCCGCCGATGCCCAGCAGCGGCAGGACAGCTACCGCCAGCACGATGATGCCCATACCGCCCAGCCAGTTCAGCTCGTGGCGCCACAGGTTGATCGCAGGCGGCAGGTTATCCAGCCCGGTCAGCACGGTCGCCCCGGTGGTGGTGATGCCGGACATGGTTTCAAAATATGCATCAGTGAACGACAGGCCGGGTATCACCAGCAGCAGCGGTATGGTCGCCACCGCCGGCATCGCCGTCCACATGGCCACCACCAGCAGGTAGCCGTGGCGCACGGAAAGCTCCCCCTTGAAACGGCGCGTCAGCGCCCACATCAGGGTGCCGGTGAATAAAGTCCAAATCATTGCGGCGATAAAATCTATCAGCGTGCCGTCGGCGTAAATCAGCGAAGCGAGAAGGGGCAGGGCGTAGGTGAGGCTGAACACGACCAGCATCAGGCCCAATGCATGGATAACGGTCAGCGCACGTTGCATCTAGAAGAACCCGATGCCGACCTGGAACAGCTTCTCGATCTTGCGGATCATCTGCTTGTTGATCACAAACACGATCACGTGGTCATCCGGCTCGATCATGATGTCGTGATGCCCCATGATGACCTGGTCGCCGCGCACGATCGCGCCGATGGTGGCACCCTTGGGCAACTCGATTTCGTCCAGGCGCCGCCCCACCACTTTGGAGGATTCGCGGTCGCCATGCGCCACCAGCTCCAGCGCTTCCGCCGCGCCGCGCCGCAGCGAATGCACCACGGCCACGTCACCCTGGCGCACGTAGGCCAGCAGGGAGCCGATGGTGACGTGCGCGGGCGAAAGCGCGATGTCTATCTGGCCGGCCTGCACCAGCTCGACGTAGGCGTTGCGGTTGATCAGCGCGATCACCTTGCGCGCGCCCGCCCGCTTGGCCAGCAGCGCGGACATGATGTTGTTTTCGTCGTCGTTGGTCAGCGCGCAGAACACATCCGTATCGGCGATGTGTTCGGAAGCCAGCAATTTTTCGTCGGTGCCGTCACCGTTCAGCACCAGCGTGTGTGCCAGCTCGCCGGCCAGCCGCGCGCAGGATTTCTTGTTGTGGTCAATCAGCTTGACCTGGTAATCTTTTTCCAGAGAAAGCGCCAGGCGGAAACCGATGTTGCCGCCGCCCACGATCATCACGCGCTTGGCGGGTTTGTCCATGCGCCGCAATTCTTTCAGGATAGTGCGGATATGCTGGGTCGCCGCGATGAAAAACATCTCGTCGCCAGCCTCGATCACCGTGTCGCCTTCCGGAGTGATCGGGCGATCCTGCCGGAAAATGGCTGCGACGCGTGTATCAATTTGCGGCATGTGGCTTTGCATGTAGCGCAACGGGTGGCCCACCAGCGGGCCTCCTTCCACAGCCTTGACCGCCACCAGGGACGCGCGCCCGTCGGCGAATTCCAGCACCTGCAGCGCTTCGGGAAATTCGATCAGCTTGCTGATATAGTCGGTCAGGATCTGTTCCGGGCAGATGGAAAAATCCACGCAGAAATTTTCTGCGCCGAAAATGGCGGGGTGTTCCAGGTAGTCGCTGGAGCGGATGCGCGCGATCTTGGTCGGGGTGTTATGCAAGCTGGCCGCCAGCTTGCAGGCCACCAGGTTGACCTCGTCGCTTTGCGTCACCGCCAGCAGAAGGTCGGCATCGGCGATGCCAGCCTGTTCAAGTATGGAAGGGTGGGAAGCGCTTCCCACCAGGGTGCGCAGATCGAAGCGATCCTGCAACAGGCGCAGCTTGTCCGGGTCGAGATCCACTACGGTGATGTCATTGGCTTCGCTGACCAGGTTTTCCGCCACCGTCGAGCCGACTTGCCCCGCCCCGAGTATCAGTATCTTCACGCTTATCGCCTTTTGTGGTGCACACGGCCACGGCGCGCTGCGCCCGCGCAGGGTGGTGGCTTGGAGCCGGCTGCTACTGCCGAGCCCGTATCCAGTTTTTCCATTCTTCGAACAGGGCCGGATCCAGCGCGGCGATTACCGAGCGCTGCCATACGCCGCCCTGCTCAAACTCGTCGCAATCCAGGCAGCAGGCATGGCCGCCGGCTTCGTGCAGTATCAGCGAGCCGGCGGCATAATCCCACAGCTTCTGGCCGCCATGCAAATACACGTCGTAGCGCCCCGCAGCGGTGTAGCACCAGTCCAGTGCGCTGGCCCCGAAATTGCGCTGCGAGCTGTATGGCGGAGAGGAAGCCAATTGTGCGACCAGCTTGCTGTCGAGGCGCTTCATGTCCACGTTGGCGAGTGCGCCGGAAAGGGTCGTCGCAACGGTGCGGCTCACCAGTTTTTCCCCGTTCAGGAACGAGCCGCGTTCCAGCTCCGCCGCGAATGCCTCGTCCGCAACCGGGTCATGCACCACCCCGAGCATGCTGCGGCCCTCGCGCACCAGCGCGACGGAAACCGCGAAATACCCCAGGCCGCGCACGAAGTTGGAAGTGCCGTCTATCGGGTCTATGCACCAGACGCCGTCTTTGCCGCCGGCCCAGGATTCGATCTGCTCGGCCTCGGCCATTTCCTCGCCGATCACCGGCACATTCAGGATGCCTTGCAGCTTGCGCTTAAGCGCTTCCTGCGCGGCGGTATCGGCATCGGTGCACAGGCTGCCATCGCTTTTATGCTGGTGCGCCACCTTCATGTAGCGCGGCATGATTTCTTCGGCCGCCACCAGCTTGACCGCAGCCGTGACGGCTTTCAGCATGGCGCTCATGGTCTTGGCGCGCGGCGGGCTGCGTTTCTCCACTTGCCGGTTCACGGTTCGTTTTTCCACTTGATGGAACAGCCCATGCTGGCGACCTGCTCCAGCGGGCCTTTGCCGGTCTGCGCCACCTGCACCATGGCGTTGAACAGGTCGCGCGGCGCACCGGCGACCGCATCCTTGCGCGAAGCGTCGAGGCGCCCGCGATATTGCAGTTCCAGGCCGGCGTTGAAGCCGAAGAAATCCGGCGTGCATACCGCGCCGTAATCCCTTGCGGTCTGTTGGGTTTCGTCCCACACGTAGGGAAAGGGGAATGCGAATTCCTGCGCTACTCTCCGCATGTTTTCGAAAGAATCTTCCGCGTACTCTGCCGGGTCGTTCGACATGATGGCGATGCTGCCGATGCCGTATTGCAGCAATTCGCGGGTGTCGCGCACGATGCGGTCGCGGACGGACTTCACATAAGGGCAGTGGTTGCAGATAAACATCACCAGCAGGCCGTTCTTGCCGCGTGCGCCTTGCAGTGTATGGCGCTTGCCGTCAACGCCCGGTAGATCGAAATCGCGGGCCTTCCAGCCAAAATCGCATACAGGGGGTTGTAAACTGACCAAGATTCTCTGCTCCTGAACTACTTTTTTTGATTAGGGCGCTATATTATCACGCCAACCCATTCCTTCTATAAACCCGGCCATGCCCGCACCGCGCTTTTATTGCCCCCCGCCACTACCCGGCGGCACCCGTTTTGAACTGCCGCGCGAGGCTGCCCAACACGCCCATCGCGTGCTGCGCCTGCGCGTAAATGACCCGGTGCAGGTGTTCGACGGCGAGGGCGGCGCGTTCGATGCCAGGATTGATGAAATCGGCGGCAAGCGCGTGGTGCTGCATGAATTGCAAACCTGCATGGCCGAGGCCGAGTCTCCGTTGCGCATCACGCTGGCCCAGGCGATGTGCGGCAGCGAAAAAATGGACTGGGTGGTGCAGAAAGCTACCGAGCTTGGAGTGGCAGAAATCCGGCCGGTGCAGGCGCAGCGCAGCGTGGCAAGGCTCTCCTCTGAGCGCGCCGAGAAACGCGTCCTGCACTGGCGCAATGTTGCGATCGCCGCCTGCGAACAATGCGGTCGCAACCTGCTGCCGCAAATCCACTTCCCGTTGGAATTCGGCGCCTGGCTGGAAGCGATGCGCGACGCTCCGGGCGCACGGCTCCTCCTGATGCCGGAGGGAGCGACCGCCCTGCGCGAGCAGCCACAACCGCAAGCCGCCGCCACTCTGCTGGTCGGGCCGGAGGGCGGCTTCAGCGCCGACGAAGTTCGAGTCGCCCAACGGGCCGGCTTCACCCCCATCCGTCTCGGCGCAAATATTTTGCGCACCGAGACGGCGGCCATTGCCGGAATTGCGGCGCTGCAAACTCTGTGGGGAGATTTTCGCTGAAGAGGCGACAACCCCTAAGCCTGACGAGCCGGAACCAGGTCGGGCCACACATTTCGGGAGAGCAGCCATGCCTTATGTCAACATCCGCATCGCCGGAACGCTAACCCGCGAGCAGCGCGCGAAGATCGCCGAGGAAATCACCGACACGCTGGAACGCATCGCGCACAAGCCGAAGCCCTATACTTACATCGCCTTCGATGAACTGCCGGACGAGAACTGGGCTATAGCGGGGAAACTGCTGGACGAAGAATAAGCGGGAAAAATTTGCGTGCTCCCGCATGGCGGAGGCCCGCAAGTCCGGGTGTTAATAACACCCTTGCGTGCGATGATCTGTTACATCTTCGGTTCGGCCCCGCCGACGTAGCTCCGCCCTCGCACGGCCTTCATGACCGCCTCGACCAGCTTTTCCTTTTCCACCGGCTTGACGAGATACTCGACCACGCCTTCCTTCATGAAATCCACCGCGAGCTTGACGTCCGGGTAGCCGGTCAGCACGATGACGGGGATGGACGGGTATTCGCGCCGGAAGTACGCGACAGCCTCGACGCCGTTGACGTTTGGCATCCGCACGTCGCACAGGATCGCGTCCACGGTGATCACATTTTCCGCATCGAGCACCTCTATCCCCCTTTTGCCGTCCTCCGCTTCCACCACTTCCAGGCCGGTGCCCTTGAGCTGGAGTTTGATTGTCTCGCGGACTTCCGCTTCGTCATCCACCACTAATATTTTGTGTTGCATTTCTGTTCCTCCTCAGTTGGTTTAGATGGCGGGGAACCGGATGGTTACCGTGGTTCCTTTGCTTTCCTGACTTTCCAGCGCGATGGTTCCATTGTACTTATTAACTATTTTCTGCACAATGTACATGCCGAGGCCCTCGCCTTCGTCCGGCCCTTTGGTGGTGAAAAACGGATCGAAGATTTTTCCGAGATGCTCCGCCCGGATTCCCGTTCCCGTGTCCCGGATGCGGATGCAGACCTGTCCGTCTTCGAGGGCGGTCGCGACTTCCAGCACGCCCTGCCCCGCCATGGCCTGGATGCCGTTGCGGATGACATTGAAAAACACCTGCTGGATTTCTTCCGGCTTGGCGGAGATTTTTGGCACGGGCGCAAAGTTCCGGTGGATGACAATCCGGTCATCCAGCAGCGAATGCTTCGCCATGGCGATGGCTTCCACCAGCTTTTCCCGCACATCGGTATTTTCCAGCTCGTGCCGGTCGGCGGGCCGGATATAGCCCGAGAGATTCTTCACGATGGCGGAAATATGCCTGGCCTGTTTGATGATGTCCCGCGCATGTTCGTTGCACGCCGAAACGTCCCTTTCATCCCGTATCGCTTCGGCCTTGCCCATGATGACATACAGCGGGTTGTTGATTTCGTGGCCGATGCCGCTGACCATGGTGCCGATTGCCGCCATTTTCTCCGCCTGGATGAGCTGTCCCGTGACGCGGTCTTTTTCGGCCTGGTTTTCCCTGAGCTCCCGCGTCCGCTCCTCCACCTTCTCCTCAAGCATTTCTTCCGCATGCTTGCGTTCGGTGATGTCGTAAAAGACCTCCAGGATCGCCGGTTTCCCCTGGTATCTCATCCCGGTGTGCGTGACCTCGAAAATCCTTCCGCCCAGCACGCCGGCGCTTTCCATGGATTTTGTCACGCCGATCTGGATCGGCTGATGCAATGAGCAGTCGGCGCATTGCTGCCGGTCATCCTTGTAAAGAGTCCAGCACTTTTCGCCCAGCGCCCGTTTGCCCACGGCGTTTTCCATCGCGCTGCTTATGTAGAGAATGTGCCCCTGCCCGTCCACTATGTCCATGCCGAAGGGCAGGGATTCGATCAGCAGCTTGTTGAAATCGCTGGTTTCGCGCAGCGCTTCCTCCGCGCGCCTGCGCTCGGCGATGTTCCGCACCAGCGGGCGGAACACGAGAAAGTAAAACATCGGGAAAATCAGGATGGCCAGCAGGGTCGCGTCCAGCAAGGTGGCCTCCGCCCGGGACATGGGCGGCAGCATGGGCAGAAAAACCATCACCAGCGTTTCGACCAGAAACACCGCAGCAACCAATACCGCCAGCAGCCAGCCAGCCGATTGGTGAAATTCTTTTTTTGCTACAGGTTCATCGGGCATGAAGCGGTGCTCCTGGAGGAAGCCGTAAGGGGCGCCTCTAAAAATCCAAATTTGCGAGCATCCGCCTCGCGCCTTGTCTTGCTTATAACCAGCCACTCGGTCGCCGTTATTTGGCGGCCTGGTGGAATGGCTAACCAACGACTCACCCAGCGTTTATTGCCTGGTTAGTCGGATGTCTAGTCTTACTGTGTCATTAAACATGTCTACCCCCACCGCAGCAAGGGCATCGCTGAAGCGCTCCGGCGATTGCTTGCGCGATGAGATGCCGCAGCGCTGGAATGGAGTCCGGCACATGCCGCTGCGCCCGCCCGGCTACC
>JACRPU010000015.1 GCA_016223025.1 Nitrosomonadales bacterium
GTCACGTTTGATCGGCTTGAAGCGGCTCATAAAATGTTGCTCAACTTATTGATTAACAAGCGCAATTATACCGCACCGCAAATGTAATCGATTGGTTTTCCTACGATTTTTTTTATCGTAGAAGCCAGACAGGCTGCTAGTGGTTACATCAGACGATAAAGCTGTCTGTCCACCCTTCTATGATTTTTGAGAACAAATTCACCCTGTAGCGCATCCACCTTCTTTTGATCTGGAACGGTGGATGCGCTACGCTTATCTGCCCTGCAGACCTTTGATTGTCCGGGGTTCATGAATTTCAGCCTTCATTGATCCTTATCGTAAATTCTCGAGAACAAATTTACCTTGCGCGATCGCGGATTTCGGCTTTACAAGGGTAGGGGTGGTCATTATAATGCGCGCTCTTTTTGGGGGTATAGCTCAGCTGGGAGAGCGCTTGCATGGCATGCAAGAGGTCAGCGGTTCGATCCCGCTTACCTCCACCAAAAAGAATCACGTCCCCATCGTCTAGAGGCCTAGGACACCGCCCTTTCACGGCGATAACACGAGTTCGAATCTCGTTGGGGACGCCAGACAATACAATGGCTTGCAGCAATGCAGGCCATTTCCATTTGTTTTCAGCCGTCACGGCGAACTTGCAGCCGGCATTTTTCGGCCCCTGTTTATTTCTCTTGCGGGGTGGCTGGATAACCTGCTGACTTACAGTAAAATCCCTCCTGGCTACCGTTATTTTGGCACGCAACACTTTTTTGCCCGCATTGAAGCGCAACAAGCGACTGATTGGAGCCCCAAGATGAAACGGAAAATTCCCCCGCTGACTGGCGGAACGCTATTGGCGATCCTGTTGTTTCCTGCATTACTCTCGGGATGCGGCAGCGGCGAAGCGCAGCAAAAACCGGCTTCCCCCGCCGCCGCCCCGCCGCCGGAGGTTGACGTGGTGACCGTTGCCGCCGGTCCGGCGGTTTTGACGCAGGATCTGCCGGGGCGCCTGCAAGCGTACCGGACCGCGCAGGTGCGGGCCAGGGTGGAAGGAATAGTCGAGAAACGCCTGTTCGCCGAAGGCAGCGATGTAAAGGCGGGCGATACCCTGTTCCAGATTGACGCGCGCAATTACCAGGCTACCTACCATTCCGCCAGGGCCGATGTAGCCATCGCGCGCCAGACGGTGGAGCGATACAAGCCGCTGCTCGACGTGAAGGCGGTCAGCCGACAGGAATATGACCTGGCCGAGGCCAGACTCAAACAGGCGGAGGCCGCTTTGTCCAGGGCGCAGCTCGATTGGGAGAACACGCATGTGCCGGCCTCCATCGCCGGGCGCATCGGTCGCGCGCTGGTCACCGAAGGCGCGCTGGTCGGCAAGGGCGAAGCCACGCTGCTGGCAACCATCGAACAGCTCGATCCGATCTACGTCAACTTCACCCAGCCCGGCGCGGACATGTTGCGCCTGCGGCAGGCCATCAAATCGGGCAAGCTGAGGCGCGCCGAATCCGCCAGCGTGGAATTGCTGCTGGAAGACGGCAGCATCTACCCGAAAACGGGCAGGATATTTTTCACCGACATGTCCGTTGACCCTTCCACCGGCGCCGTGTCCCTGCGCGCCGAATTCCCCAACCCGCAGCGCGAATTGCTGCCCGGTATGTTCGTGCGCCTGCGCTTCCCGCAGGCACAGGCGGACAACGCCATCCGCGTGCCGCAACGCGCCGTGCAGGCCGGCCCGCAGGGGCAATTCGTGATGATCGTGACCCCGGACGGCAAAGCCGCGCTGCTGCCCATCAGAACCGGCGGCATGGCAGGCGGCGATTTCATCGTCGCCGAAGGGTTGAAGGGCGGCGAGCAGGTCATCGTAAATGGCTTGCAGAAGGCGCGGCCTGGGACGGCGGTAGCCGGGAAACCCCTCGCACCTCCTTCGGCAAGCTCAGGACAGGCCAAACCCTCCCCCGCTGGCGAAAAAGGGGAGTCTGAAGCCAGGCAGACTGTTGGCGGCAAAAAAGGGAACTGAGTCGTGCTCGCAAGATTCTTCATTGACCGCCCGATCTTTGCCTGGGTAATCGCCATCCTCATCACGTTTGCCGGGGTACTGGCGCTGCGCGCGTTGCCGGTATCGCAATATCCGTCGGTGGCGCCGCCCGCGCTGGACATCGCCGTCACCTACCCCGGCGCATCGGCGCAGGTGGTCGAACAGAGCGCGGTGCAGTTGATCGAGCAGGAGATGAACGGCATCGAAAACCTGCTCTACATGGATTCCAGTTCCCAGGTCGGCTCCGGCCAGGTGACGCTCACCTTCCGCCCCGGCACAGACATCCAGTTTGCCTCGGTCGAGGCGCAGAACCGCATCAAGCGCGTCGAGGCGCGCCTGCCGGACGATGTGCGGCGGCTCGGCGTGACGGTGACCCGCGCCGGGCGCAACTTCATCATGGTGGTCGCGCTGGCATCAAAGGACGGGCGCCTGAACGCCGTCGACCTCGGCAGCTACGCGACCGCCAGCGTGCTGGAGCCGCTGTTGCGCGTACCCGGCGTGGGCGAGGTGCTGCTGTTCGGCACCGAATATTCGATGCGCATCTGGCTCAAGCCGGACCGGCTGGAAGCCTATGCGCTCTCACCCGCCGATGCCGGGCGCGCGGTGCGCGCGCAGAATGCGCTGTTGCCGCTGGGTGAAGTGGGGCAGTTGCCTGCCGCGCCGGGGCAGGAGATCAACGCCGTCCTCGGCAGCCGCGGGCGCCTCGCCACGCCGGAAGAATTCGGCGACATTGTGGTGCGCGCCAACCCGGACGGCTCGTCCGTGCGGCTCAAGGACATTGCCCGCGTTGAACTGGGCGCGCAGGACTACAGCCGTTCCGCGCGCCTCAACGGCCAGCCCATCGCCGGCATGGCGATACGCATCACGCCGGGAGCGAACGCGCTGGCGACCGCGCAAGGCGTGCGCGCCAGGATGCAGGAGCTGTCGCGCTACTTCCCGCAGGGCATGGAATGGGTCGTGCCCTACGACACTACGCGCTTCATCGAGCTGTCTATCCGCGAAGTGGCCATCACCTTGCTGGAAGCGGCGGCGCTGGTGGTGCTGGTGATGTTCGTGTTCCTCGGCAACTGGCGCACCACGCTGATACCCGCCATCGTCGTGCCGGTGTCGCTGATGGGCGGGCTGGTCGGGCTGTATGTCTTCGGCTTCTCGATCAACGTGCTGACGCTGTTCGCGATGGTGCTGGCGATCGGCATCGTGGTGGACGATGCCATCGTGGTGGTGGAAAACGTCGAGCGCAACATGCGCACCAAACATCTTGATCCGCGCGCAGCGACGCGGCAGGCGATGGGTGAAATCACTGGCGCCATCATCGCCATCACGCTGGTGCTGATGGCGGTGTTCGTGCCTATGGCCTTCTTCGGCGGCTCCACCGGCGCGATCTACCGCCAGTTCGCCGTCACGCTGGTGGTGACCATGGCGTTCTCCGCTTTCCTCGCGCTGTCGCTCACACCGGCGCTGTGCGCGAGCCTGCTCAAACCCCTCCCCAACCCTCCCCTTGTCAGGGGAGGGAGCAGCGGCTTCCACGGCTGGTTCAACCGTTTCTTCGGGCGCGTGACGGCAAGCTACGTCGGCGGGGTCAATCATGCCGCGCGCAGGTTGTTGCGCTCCCTCGCGATTTACGCCGTGATCGTCGCGATAGCCGCCTGGACATACATAAAACTGCCGGGCAGCTTCCTGCCGGAAGAAGACCAGGGCTACATCGTTACCGCGATCCAGTTGCCGCCCGCCGCCACGCGCGAAAGAGCGCAGGCCGTGCTGGAATCGGTCGAGCAGTTTTACCTGAAACAGCCGCAGGTGGACAAGGTGGTCGGCGTGCTGGGCTTTTCCTTCTTCGGTCGCGGCCAGAACATGGCGCTCGCTTTCGTCAGGCTCAAGGACTGGGACGACAGGCCGGGCAGGGAAAACTCGGCGCAGGCATTGATCAAGCGCGCCAACATGGAGTTCTTCCGCATGAAGCAGGCCATGCTGTTCGCCATTAACCCGCCGCCGATACCGGAGCTCGCCTCGGCCGGCGGCTTCGATTTCCGCTTGCAGGATCGCGGCGGGGTCGGGCGCGAAAAACTGATCGAAGCGCGCAACCAGGTGCTGGGCATGGCCATGGCCGACAAGCGCCTGACCGCCGTGCGCCCCGAAGGCCAGGAACCCGCGCCGCAGCTTTTCCTCGATATAGACCGCGACAAGGCGGAGACACTGGGCATCAACGCCACCGATCTCAACGACACCCTGCAATCGCTGTTCGGCGTGTCCTACATCAACGACTTTGTGCGCCAGGGCCGGGTGCTGCGCGTGCAGATGCAGGCAGAAGAAAATACGCGCAAGAGCGAAGCCGACCTGATGCGCGCGGCGGTGCGCAACAATGCAGGGCGCATGGTGCGCCTGTCCGAGTTCGTCCGCACCAAATGGGTGGCGGGGGCGACCAAGCTCGACCGCTACAACGGGCTGGCGGCGATGAAAGTTTCCGGAGCGACCGCGCCGGGCGTGTCCAGCGGCGAGGCGCTCGCCGCGATGGAAGCCATCGGGCAAAAACTGCCGCCGGGCATCGGCTTCGAGTGGTCGGGCATTTCGTCCGAGGAAAAAATCTCCGGCCAGCAGGCGCCGCTGCTGTTCGGCGTGTCGCTGCTGGTGGTGTTCCTGGTGCTCGCCGCACTGTATGAAAGCTGGTCCATTCCATTGGCGGTGATGCTGGCCGTGCCGCTCGGCGCCTTCGGCGCGCTGGTCGCAGTGGAATTGCGCGGGCTGCCCAACGACGTGTATTTCAAGGTCGGCCTGATCGCCATCATCGGGCTGGCCGCCAAGAACGCCATCCTGATCGTCGAATTCGCGCGCCGCCTCGAAGACGAGGGGCGCGAGCGCCTCGATGCCGTGCTGGAAGCCTGCCGCCTGCGCCTGCGCCCGATCCTGATGACCTCCGTCGCCTTTGTTGCGGGCGTGTTTCCGCTGGCCATTTCCACCGGTGCGGGCGCCGAGAGCCGCCGCGCCATCGGCACCGGCGTCATCGGCGGCATGATTACCGCCACCGTGCTGGCAATATTTCTGGTGCCGGTTTTCTTCGTGCTGGTCAGGCGCATTTTCCCCGGCCATGCGCGGCAGCATCAGGCAGGCAACCATGAATAAGCGCAAGAGCAAACCGGGGGCGGCATTCCCGCTCCTCCCCCTCCTTTCCGCCTTCTTGCTCGCCGCATGCGCCACCGGGCCGGACTACCAGCGCCCGAACATGGATTTGCCGGCAAGCTGGCCGGCGAAACCGGGTAACGCACGCCAGACAACCCTCTCAGCCGCCCGCTGGTGGAGCGTTTTTGCCGACCCCGTTCTCGACAAGCTGGAAGAAGAGGCGCTGGCCCACAACGCCGAAGTGCAAATTGCGGCTGCAAGAGTATTGGAGGCTCGCGCCTTGATGGGGCTGGCCGAAGCGGACCAAAATCCGGTGGTCAGCGCAAACGCCAAAGGGAGCCGCACCGGGAGCAGCCTGGCCACGGCGTCCCCCCGTCCGGCCAATTCGCCCCGCGCCCAGAACTCGTCGCGCGTGACGCTGGACGCAAGTTACGAGCTGGACCTGTGGGGGAAATTCCGCCATGCCAGCGAAGCGGCGCGCGCGGAAATGCTTGCCGCAGAATCCGCCAGGGACGCGGTGCATCTCTCGCTGACCGCGCAGGTGGCCCAGCAATACTTCGCGCTGCTCTCCGGCGATGCGGGGGAAGCAACCGTGCGCCGGGTGCTGGCCGGGCGCCAGGAAAGGCTTGCGCTGGACAGGAAGCGGATTGAAGCCGGTATGCTCTCCGAATTTGAAACGCATCAGGCGGAAGCCGAGGAAGCTGTCGCCCGCTCGCAACTAGCGGCGATTATCCAGGCGCGCGAAAAGCAGGAAGCCGCCCTTGTCCTGCTGTTGGGGCGGTCGCCGCGCGAGGTGATGGGCGGCAAACTGGAGCGCGGCAACCCGGCTCCTGCCTCCGCGTGGGTGCCGGAGGGTTTGCCGGCGGAACTGCTGTTGCGCAGGCCGGACCTGAAGGAAGCGGAACTGCGCCTGATGGCGCTGAACGCCAGAATCGCCGTGGTGCGCGCCCAGTTCTTTCCCTCGATTTCCCTCACCGCCTATCTCGGCAGCGAGAGCGCCTCCCTCGCCAATCTGTTCTCCGGCCCGGCAGGAATTTTCCAGTTTGCCGCCAGCGCCAGCCAGCCGGTTTTCAATTCCGGGCGTGCGGGGCTTGGCGTAGATGCGGCGGAAGCGCGCCGCGACCAGGCATTGGCCCAATACCGGAAAGCGGTCGCCAGCGCTTTTGCCGATGTGCGCAACGCGCTGTTCGCGCTGGAAACCACGCGGCAGGTCGCGGAATCCGAAAGCGCGCGCAGCAAGGCGCTGGCACAAGCGCACAAACAGGCGGAACTGCGCCATCAGGGAGGAATCACCAGCCGCTTTGAACTGCTGGAAGTGGAACGGAATTACCTGCAAGCAGAACTGAACCGCGTGGATGCCGAGCGGGCGCAACGGGCTGCCGTCGCCGATTTGCTCAAGGCGCTGGGGGGCGGGTGGTAATCATGACAAGCGTTGTTCCAATGATGTTGCGGCGCAACACGCCGCTGGAAGTGATTGACTTCGGCGACATGCGCTAAAAGGATACGACCCACTTGTGGGCGTTCAAGGAATTTCCGGAACGGCATGATAATCTGCTGTGTGCCGTGCTGGTACTGGAAGACCGTCTGGTGGTCAAAACGGTCATGCACCATTTTGTTGTTTTGTAGGAGGCCTTCATGCATACAACCTATTTTGACGAAGACGACATCCTGGTCGTCCGCCTGCCCGACAAACCCATCGCCCGCGAAGTCTCACAAAACTGGAACACGCACATCAGCTATGCCGAGGATGGCAGCGCGGTTGAGGTGGTTTTGCTGGATGCGCGTGCCAACGGCGCATACCCGCTGGAAATTCAACATGCGCGGGCAGCTTGAGCACTATGCGCAAACCGCTCCAGGAAAAGATCGTGCGCGCCGGAAAACAATTCGAGCACGGCCCCTTTTACCACGCCTTTTACCACGGCCCCTTTTACCACCACAGCAAATGTACTGGTGGCGGCTTAAATGCGAGATGACCCGTGCTGGAATACTAAAGCCAACTGGCTATTGGCTAACTTAGCCAGACGATGTAAACTGCGCGCACTGTAGCAATTTTTTCAGAGGTCAGCCATGCAATGCAACATGCTTGAAGCCAAAAGCCAGCTTTCCAAACTCGTGCAAGCCGCGCTGGAAGGGGAGGATGTGGTGATCGCCAACAAGGGCGTTCCCGTCGTCAGGCTGGTCAAAATCGGCGCACAAACTTTCGCGCGCAAACCGGGAGCGTGGGCGGGGCTGCCCAAGGCAAAGGCCGACTGGGACTCGCCGAAAACCAACGCAGCCATTGCCGGAGAACTGGCCGGCGGTAACCTGCCTTGAAGCGCTACCTGCTCGACACCCATCTGATCTACTGGTGGATGACAGCAGATGCCCATTTGGGCAAGACGACACAGCGCACCATCGCAAAATCCGAGATCGTGGCCAGCGCTGCCAGCATGTGGGAAATGACCCTCAAGAATGCCAGGGGAAAATTGCCTCTGCCCCAAGGCTCGCTGACCGAACAACTGGAAGCGCAAGGTTTCGTGCTGCTGCCCATCCTGCCGCGCCACATCGAAGCCGCGCGCAGCCTGACTGGTATGCACACCGACCCTTTTGATCGGCTGCTCATCGCACAGGCATACGATGAAAGGCTGACGCTGTTGACACGCGATGCGGCGATACTTGGGCTTGGGCTGGATGGGGTGGTGGAGGGGTGATGAATAACCATGGCCTGCCTCCATTTAACTCGATCCTGGAACCTTTTGTTCTCTACCGCGACCAGTTGAGGGGCTCGCAGGTGCGAATTTATTCGCACACCCAACCTGATATATTGACTGATGGCTGGAATGCTGAAAGACTGCGTGCCATGGTGAAAAGACGGGTGGGGGAATGCGGCTGTCAGAGCCACATGCGCTGCTTGATAAATTGGAGCCTTTTGCCCTGTGCTGGGTAATATTGAACCCACGTCAAAAAATTCGAGCTCGGCTCCTTTTTTCGTAGCTCATTTGATGATTGAATCGCAGGGATAGTACAAATATTGGATGCTGGCATTCAGGAGATTCAAAATGGGAACGGCATATAAAACAGACATTGTTGCCTGGGCCAACGAGCAAGCTGCGTTGCTCCGCTCCGGGCAGCTCGCAGCCATTGATATTGAACACATTGCCGAGGAGATAGAAGACGTGGGCAAAAGCGAGCAGCGAGAATTTGCCAGCCACATGGCTGGGCTTTTGGCGCATTTGCTGAAGTGGCAATTTCAGCCTTCTCATCGTGGGGCCAGTTGGGAAAAGACCATCAAGGCGAAACGCATGGAAATTGAATATAGCCTGAAGGAGACACCAAGCTTGGCAACAAAACTGAAAGATAATGGCTGGTTTGATGTTGTCTGGTCTAAAGCTGTTGCTCAGGCAGTTGAAGAGACTGGTCTGGATGTGTTCCCGGATGATTGCATCTGGTCAATTGAACAAATCAGAGACCCAATGTTCTTTCCGGTGTCGGATTCGAGTTCGAGGCGCAACAGTTAAGGGGAAGCGAGTGATATCAGTGCTGCCTGCGCTATCGCTTGATAAATTTGAGCCTGGCCCCTTTATCTGCATTTTGCCCGCCGCAAATCTACTCTCGTCTTCGCTCTTGGGGCTGCGATAAGTCAATCGCGGAATTGGAGATCCGAAGGCTCCTTAGTCGGTTTGAGTGAGTGTTATAAAGCCAGAAAGAATGCTTGAACGCTCTGAGAAAACCCATGTGTTCGGATCGACATCTAATCAAGTTCAACCCGTCCAAGAGTTTGTAATAGAGCCTGAGAATCCGGTTGATCTGTCTTGTAGGCACAGGATTATCAACCTGATACCCGTATGTAATTAGCCCTGCAGATGAAACCTCCTCAATCTTGCGTATCGTTCGTTGCGAAAGTGTGTTCAAGTACTTTTTCGTGTTGTTCCCATCGATCCTTATGTTGCGCTGCCACTCAAGATTCTCGTGTACGCCCACAAAGTGATGCACCAGTGCAAGCTCCTTTCGCGGGTCAGAAATCAGGCTCTCATATTTAACCTCGAGGTAATCCTGAAGGAACGGCATTGAATCCCTGCGGATATTCAGCACATTTTCGTTCCACCGGTATGCTGCCCGAACGACGTTTTTCCCCCAACGCCTGTTCATTGATAGGCTGACGTCGCGTACATCCCGGACAATGTGTACGAACTTCGCTGACGGGAAAAGAGATTTAAGCAGCGGTAAATGGTTAACGTATCCCGGGGACTTGTCCCCCCATATGCGTGGCGATTCATGCGTTATTCCCGCATCATGACGCCGAATTGCCTCAAATGCAGAAGCGGGTGTGATGTTGGGGCACAACGCGAGCCACCGATCCTCGTGAATCGGAGGATAGAGCGACTCGGGGCCGCGCCATCGGCGCGATGCCAAGTATGAGCGGTAAAATTTGCCGAATGCTTCCGAGTTGCGCAAGTTTCCATATGAAGGCCAATGCCTCACCCAGTAAGGCAAAATTTCTGATTCGTTCGGTGGAAGAGATATATCAGGATGACAGTTAAGCAGGTCAAGCAATAAGTCCGTACCTGAGGATCCGTTCCCTACAATAAAGAGAGGGCCTCGAAATTTATTATTGGCTGGATCAAGCATAACCGTTTCGCGCTATTTGCAAATTCTTCACTAGATAGTGTCGTCACGAGATGATAAAAATCTATCACAATGAGGGCTTCGTAACAACAGTCTAATATTATGTCTGTCGCGGGTTTTTAGAATTGTCCGGTTCTGTAGCACATGAATTGTCCGCTTTTTCTGCCTTGTTTGGGAAGCGGTGTAGGGCGTAGCCCGGAGCCGGTTCCCAAACAAGGCGGCGCGCCCGGCGGACGGTTCAGGCTGCCAGTTTCAAATCTTGTGTGAGCATCTTTCCTTCGTGGTTGTAGTCGGCCAATTTGCGTGGCCCGTGGAACACTGCAAGATTGCCATCGGCATAGCAATGTACCCGTACTCTGGCTTTGACGTAATGGCAGCGATGCCGATCTGCCGGATTCTGCAAGATCAGTTTCTCGAAGCGGACACAGTTGTCATGACCTGCCGTGCGCTCGTGCTGCTCGCACAGAAATTAAAGAAATTAAAGGGGCCAGGCTAGAATTATTTTATTTGTCCTGATAACATGAGCCATGCCCCGCCGCCCGCGCATCCATCTGAACGACGTTCCGCTGCACATCGTGCAACGCGGACATAACCGCGAACCCTGCTTCTTCGCGGAAGAAGACTTCCATGCTTATCTGCACTGGCTCGGCGAAGCCCTGAAAAAAGAGCGTTGCGCCCTGCACGCCTATGCGCTGATGACGAACCATGTCCATCTGCTGCTCTCGCCCAGGCGGGCGGAGAACGTGCCCCGGCTCATCATCGCGCTGGGGCGGCGCTACGTGCAGTACATCAACAAGACCTACCGCCGCACCGGGACGCTGTGGGACAGCCGCTACAAATCTTCGCTGATACAGGCTGAAACTTATTTGCTTACCTGCCAGCGCTATATCGAACTGAACCCGGTGCGCGCGGCGATGGTGGATGATCCGGCGCATTACCGCTGGACGAGCTACCGCGCCAACGGGATGGGGCAGTCCAGCGCGATCTTGACCCCGCACCCCTTGTACCTGTCGCTCGGCGAGGATGACAAGGCGCGCCAGAGCGCCTATCGCGCCTTGTTCCGGTCGCAACTGGACAAGGCGGCGGTAGATGACATCCGGCTGGCGTTGGGGCAGAACCAGCCGCTGGGCAACGAGCGTTTTTACGCCCGCATCGAGAGGTTGACCGGGCAGCGGCGCGAAGCGAAGCCGAGGGGAAGGCCGCGTGCCTTGTCCGGGGAAGATGCCGCCGCTGAGTCAGCGCAGGGAGAATTGAGGTTGAAAAAACTTTAGCCTGTCCCATTTTCATTTTTTGATTTGCTCTGCTAACTTTCATGCAGCAGTAGCGCAGCGCCCCCGATAATGAAAGACACTACGGGTGTGCGTTGTCGCGCAGGGGCTGAGGTCGCGAAACTTTTTGAAGGCTTCGGACCGCGAAACCTAACTCGACCCGCCACCATTCAC
>JACRPU010000030.1 GCA_016223025.1 Nitrosomonadales bacterium
GACTTCACCACTATCACGCAACAGGAGATCGACCACGCGATGAAACGATTGAACAACAGACCGAGAAAACGGCTTGGATACCAGACACCCAGTCAGGTATTCTTCAAGTCAGGCGTTGCACTTCAAAATTGAATCCGCGCAGTGGTATTTGCGTACGGCATGATATTATCACTTGGACGATATATTAATTATCAAATGAACGATATAGTTGGTTACGATTGGACGAATGAACTCTTCAGCAATCTACCCACGTTTTGCATTATCAAAACTACAGGATGCGTTGGCGGATACGCCGGCGGTTCTAATCCATGGTGCGCGGCAATGCGGCAAGACGACATTGGCGCAAATGGCGGGGGGAAATTATGCCTATTTTTCATTTGACGATGAAAACATCCTGGCAACAGCGAAACGCGACCCGGTTGGTTTTGTTGACCGCCTGCCACAGCATGTGGTGCTGGATGAAGTGCAGCGTGCACCAGAATTGTTCGCCTCGCTCAAGCATGCAATAGACCAAGATCGAAAGCCGGGAAGGTTCATGCTGACGGGCTCGGCCAACCTGATGCTCTTGCCTCAGCTTTCGGATTCATTGGCGGGGCGGATTGAGGTGCTACAGCTATATCCTTTGGCACAAAGCGAACTGGCTGGACAACAAGCCACATTCTTGCAGCAGATGTTTGGTGCAGAAATGCTTGCGATTTCCACATCCAAGCGGCTTGGAGATGAATTGATTGAGCGTATAGTTAATGGCGGATTCCCGGAACCGTTGCGCCGCACAACCGAGTCTCGCCGCCGCGCCTGGTATCGCAATTACATTGATACCCTGGTTCAGCGCGACATCCGTGATATTGCCAGAATCAGCAACCTTGAAGCTATCCCAAAACTGCTCCAGATGATAGCAAACCATAGCGGACAGCTTATCAATGTTAGTGAATTGGCCAAGGCGTTCCAGTTGAGCCGCCTCACGGTAGATCATTATGTGGCGCTACTCCGACAGATCTTTCTGGTGGAATTCCTGCAGCCTTGGTTCAGCAACCAAAACAAACGACTGATCAAAACTCCGAAGGTTCACCTTATGGATACGGGGTTAGCAACTGCGGTTCTGAAACTGAACGTGCGACAGTTGCAGCACGACCATAATATGCTGGGGCATTTGCTCGAATCTTTTGTTTATGCCGAATTACGCAAACAGGCAAGCTGGCTGGATGCGGACATGGCGTTTTACCACTACCGCGACAAGGATCAATATGAGGTGGATATAGTCATGGAAAATGGCGATGGGCGTCTGCTTGGCATCGAGGTGAAGGCGGCAGCTACGGTAGTCAACAAGGACTTCAATGGCCTGAGGCGGTTACAGCGTGTTGCGGGAGAACGGTTTCACCGTGGCATATTGTTGTATGACGGTCAGCACATTCTCCCCTTCGGTGATGGGCTGTATGCTGTTCCTGTCAGCAGGCTATGGGAGGTATAACTACCAGCCTATCCCATGACTGCCAATGCGCCACAATCATCAGGTTTGCTTACCAATGTCCTACATAGAGATTGGGAAAAAGCGATCGCATGGGCCGAGGAGAACGGCCTAACGGATGAATTGCTGAGGGCTATCGCCACCTGCAGAATCAGGGATAAGCCAAACCTGTTCGGCAGTTTCCTTGCCCAGATCACCTCGCCAAAATCATTTATGCTGCTTGAGCAGTGGAGGCTGACTGAGCCTTCGGCTGGCGATCTTTTTGATTTGGCCGTTGCGTGTTGTTTGCTCGGGTCGGATTACCCAGTTTGCGTAAGCCTGACTACCCTGAGTGATATGGCATATTTCCCTTACTGGGCAACACAGTACAGCGAAATCTACTGGGTAGTCTTAAGCGCGCAGTATGGGTAATTTGGTCCGCGCATCCATCAACAGTTAATGAGTACGTTCCTGATAAAAAACTTCCCATGAACGTGAAACCAAAATAGCAGATAAAAAACGCGTTTTTTCGAGAGAAAATCTGAACTTCAGAAACGGCGGTAGCACGTTTCAAAAGTGTTTTTTTAAAGAAATTTCCGGGAAGAAACTGGGACAGTGGAATGTGTGATGTGCGCCTATCACGAAATCAAACGGTTATTTTGGAGGGCAGAGCAGGTAGGGGGGCAGGTCATGAACCATCTGCAAAACTGTTTTTGTGGTTCACGAAAATTTTCGAAAATTTTTGAAAAACTTTGAAAAGGGGTCAAAGTGACCAAGGAGAGCAGTAGTCAGAATTGGCAGTCAGTTTTTTGCATTGGTCACCAAATATTTTTAGTCACCACGAGGAATGAAGCCCATTTGCAGGGTGGTTTGGTCACCAGAACAGCAGTAGTCAAATGACCCGTGCTTAAAATCGCAGAAAAAAGCGCAAAAGACGCAGGAGTCAAGTGGTGGTTTTGGGGTGATGCAGTAGTCAAAAGGGGCAACTTGATGGGGGGCGTAGTCACCAAATAGTCACCATTTGGTCACCAAATGGTCACCACGCAGGTTTTGGGGCTAAAAATTTGGTGACGACTGCGTATTTCCGGTCACCGAGATTTGAATATCGACCTTCTGAAAGCCAGTATCCACGCGCGTTACATAGATAATGACTACTTACGTGGTTACTGATTTTTATTGGTCGGGGTGAGAGGATTCGAACCTCCGACTCCTGCGTCCCGAACGCAGTACTCTACCAGGCTGAGCTACACCCCGAATGGTTTGGATCAGTTACTTGACAGCTCTTTGCTATTCTCTTTCATTTCGCTTGCCGCCTCAAGATAAAACCGTTATCCGGACAGCAAGGTCGTCTAAAATTGCCGCGTAGCGGCAAAATTGGCAAGTTGCAGCAGGGCCTGTTTGTAATCCGTATCCGGCAGAGAAGCCAGCGCCGCACATGCCGCATCCGCTTCCCGCTGCGCTTGTTGCCGGGTATAAGCCAGCGCGCCGGTCTGCTGGATCACCTGCAACACTTCAGCAAAATGCTCGATTTCGCCATCCTCGATAGCTCGGCGCACCACAGCAACTTGATTCGGGTTGCCGTGCTGCATGGCGTAGATCAGCGGCAGGGTAGGTTTGCCTTCTGACAAATCATCGCCCAGGTTCTTGCCGGTCTCGTGCTCGTCGCCGGAATAATCCAGCACGTCGTCCACCAGTTGAAACGCGGTTCCCATATGCATGCCGTATTTTGCCGCCGCCACTTCAACAGCTTCATCGGTTTGCGCCAGAATCGCGCCCAGGCGCATCGCTGCTTCAAACAACTTTGCGGTCTTGCAGTGAATCACGTGCAAATAATTGGCTGCGTCCACGCCGGCGTCGTGGCGGTTCAGCAATTGCAACACCTCACCTTCGGCGATGGTGTTGGTGGCGTCAGCCAGCGTCCGCATCACGCGCATGTCGTTTACGTCAACCATCATCTGGAATGCGCGCGAATACAGGAAATCGCCGACCAGAACACTGGCTGCGTTGCCGAACAGGCTGCTGGCAGTGGCATGGCCGCGGCGCAAATCGGATTCGTCCACCACATCGTCGTGCAGCAGGGTGGCGGTATGGATGAACTCGACCACCGCAGCCAGGTTGTAGTGATGTTTTCCCGTATATCCGAACGCTTTGGCGGACAGAACCACCAAAGCCGGGCGCAAGCGCTTGCCGCCGCTGTTGGTGATGTACGCGCTGACCTGGTTGACCAGCGCTACTTCGGAGTGCAGGCGAGCCCGGATGACACTGTCCACGATGGACATGTCCGGCGCAAGCATCTGCTTGATGATTTCAATTGTCACGGCTGATCCGGTAAAAGTCCGCGATGTTATAAATTATGCGGACGCGGTGTCAAGGAAATGCGGTTTTCGGGTAGCATTGTCGCATATAAGTTTATCTCTTAAAGTATCGCGCCATGAAAAATAAAACCCTTTCCGCGCTCATCTGGGCTGGCGTCGCGCTGCTCGGCGCAACCGCGCTGGGCGGCATCGCACTCAATCGCGGCGAGTCCATCAACGCGCTGTGGTTCATCACCGCAGCGCTGTGCGTGTACGCCATCGCCTACCGCTTTTACGCGGCCTGGATTGCCAGCAGGATTCTGCTCGTTGACCCGACCCGCGCCACGCCCGCAGAGCGTCTCGACAACGGGCGCGACTATGTTCCGACCAACCGCTGGATCGTTTTCGGCCACCATTTTGCCGCCATCGCGGGGCCGGGGCCGCTGATCGGCCCGACATTGGCCGCCCAGTTCGGTTATCTGCCCGGCACGTTATGGATATTGGTCGGTGCAGTGCTGGGCGGCTGTGTGCAGGATATGGTCACGCTGTTTTTCTCCACGCGGCGCAATGGCCGTAGCCTGGGCCAGATGGCACGCGACGAGCTGGGCGCCATCGGCGGCATTGCGGCGCTGGTCGCCACGCTGCTCATCATGATTATCCTCATCGCGGTGCTGGGTCTGGTGGTGGTCAACGCCATGAAGCACAGCCCGTGGGCCACTTCCACCGTGGCGGCAACCATTCCCATCGCCATGCTGGTCGGCCTGTACATGCGCAGCATCCGCCCCGGGCGCGTGCTGGAAGGCTCGCTGCTCGGCGTCATCCTGCTGCTGCTGGCCGTTGCGGGCGGCGGGTGGCTGGATCACCAGCCCGGCCTGCGCGAATGGTTCAACCACCCCGGCCTGCCGCTGGCCTGGTGCGTCATCGCTTACGGTTTTGCCGCAGCGATTCTGCCGGTATGGCTGCTGCTGGCGCCGCGCGACTACCTCTCTACCTTCATGAAACTCGGCACGGTGATTCTGCTGGCGCTCGCCATTGTATGGCTGCAACCCGACATAAAAATGCCCGCGCTCACCCGGTTTGTTGACGGCAGCGGCCCCATCTTTGGCGGCACACTGTTCCCGTTCGTATTCATCACCATCGCCTGCGGCGCGATTTCCGGCTTTCATTCGCTGATCGCTTCCGGAACGACCCCGAAATTATTATCCAACGAGCGCGACATCCGCATGATCGGCTACGGCGGCATGGCGCTGGAATCCTTCGTCGCCATCATGGCGATGATTGCCGCAACGGTGCTCGATCCCGGCGTGTTTTTCGCCATCAATTCTCCTGCGGGGGTGGTGGGCAAGGAGGCTGCGGCGGCGGTAGCCAAAATTTCCAGTTGGGGCTTTCCGGTTACAGTGGAGCAGATGAGCTTGCTGGCGCAGCAAATGGGCGAAGCTACCTTGTTTGCCCGTACCGGCGGCGCACCTTCGCTGGCGGTCGGCATGGCCAGCATATTCGGCAGCGCCTTCGGCCAGGGCATGCTCGCCATGTGGTACCACTTCGCCATCATGTTCGAGGCCGTCTTCATCCTTACCACGCTGGATGCGGGCACGCGCGTCGGGCGCTTCATGTTGCAGGACGTGCTCGGTAATATCTGGCCCAGGCTGGGCGAAACTTCGTGGTATCCCTCGGTGCTGCTGTCCAGCGGCATGGTCGTGGCCGCATGGGGCTATTTTCTTTACATCGGTGTTATTGATCCCAACGGCGGGGTCAACATCCTGTGGCCCCTGTTCGGCATCGCCAACCAGATTCTTGCCGCT
Organism: Nitrosomonadales bacterium; assembly: GCA_016223025.1. Classification (GTDB taxonomy): domain Bacteria; phylum Pseudomonadota; class Gammaproteobacteria; order Burkholderiales; family Gallionellaceae; genus VIKH01. The sequence goes on from JACRPU010000030.1 coordinate 5,541, forward strand.
ATCGCGCTTTGTGTCGCCACCGGCATCCTGGTCAAGTCCGGCAAGCTGAAATACGCCTGGATCACCGCGCTGCCGCTGACCTGGCTGGTCGTAATCACCAGCAGCGCGGTGTGGGAGAAACTCACCAGTCCCGATATACGCATCGGCTTTCTTGCCGCCGCCAACGATCTTGCCAGCAAACTCGCTGCGGGCGCGTTGCCGCCGGAAAAGGCCGCGGTCGCGCCGCAACTGATTTTCAACCAGCGGCTCGATGCCGTGCTGGCGATGTTCTTCGCCTGCCTGTTGTGGCTGATCGTGGCCGATATGCTCCGCGTCTGCACCCGCCATCTGAGCGGCAAACCGGTGCCGCCCCTGTCCGAGGCGCCGCACCATCCAACCCGGCTGGAAGAAGCATGGGCGCGCGACTAGATTATTTGAAGCGCGCGCTGCTGCGGCTGTGGCGCGGCATCCGCCAACTGAGCGGGGACGACGCCTACGAGCGCTACCTGGCGCATTGCGCCGCCCGCCACGCGGATGCGACCCGGCTATCGCGCAGGGAATTTTTCCTGCGCCAGGAACAGCAAAAGTGGGGTGGCATCAAGCGGTGCTGCTGAGGGCTTTCAGGTTTGATGGCGGGCAATCTTATGCCAGCAGGCGCATCCTGATTTCTGCGAGGACTTTCTTGGGAGAGAGCGACCTGATGTCAAAAGGGGGCAGCTCCAGTGCATCCAGGGTGTTTTTTACCAGCAGACCGAGCTCGGTGTCGCCTTCCATGCACAGGCGGCGGCTGAAGAAGAGCGTATCCGGATCCTCCTTGCGCAGGGCGAGCATCAGGAAGTCATACGCGCTGGCGCTGATGGTCAGGTCCGGCTCCCCGACGCGGCGGCAGGCGACCATGCCTTTATGGTTGAGGGTGAAATAAAACGCCACTCTAGCGTCGGTCACGCGAATGTTGATGAGCTTGCCGCGCAGGGGCTGCATCGTTTCCGAGCGGAGGGTGTTGCCCAGCGCCAGATTGACCGCCTGGACAAACAGCAGGGTCTGCGGGTATCCCGGCAGCACGGACAGCGCATCGCCGACCGGTTTGGGGAGAGTGAAGGGTTGTTTGTCCATTGCGTTCATCAGAGTTTTTTGGCTCGGCTTCGGCGGTAATTATAGAACCTGTCTCAAAATGTAGCGAGCGAAGTCAGGTTGCGCTCCATCGGAGCGCAGGAACCGGAGTGTATGTGGAAATACATGAGGATTCCGAGTACCGCCGGAGCGCAAGATGACGAGCGCAGTAATTTTGGGATAGGTTCTAATCATATTTCGGCAAGCGCGGCGCTTCGTTCACCTGCATGAACCATTTGCTCCAGCCCCGCTCGTCCGTGCCAGTAGCCATTGCAGGCTGCTTCCGGCATCAGCCTTCCCATTTGTCGCAAGGCGAGTTCCGGGTTTATCCGATGATTCATGCAGTCGCGGAACAGCCCGGCAATCTCTGCGGTGTGTCCGGACTGGGGGCTGATGCGCAGTACATCCACGCCCAGGTCGCGCAAGGAGCCCATCTCGCCGATCAGATTGTAGACCAGCGCGGACTGGGTCTGGATGCCGTTTATTACCAGGAAAGGCTGGCCTTCGCGGGTGCGCATGGTTTTACCGTCAGGGTCATCGAGGCAGAGGAAGCGGCAGTCGTCCTTGGGCAGGTTGTGGAAGCGGGCGGTGAAGCAGCGCGAAGAAAATGCCAGCGGCAACCTGCCATAGGCAAACACTTCCGTTTCCATTTCCGCCGGACGCGACTGTTGCAACGGCTGCAGCACGTCGCGTGACATTTCCGCCGGTATGACCCAGCGCTGCGCGCCGAGGCCGGCGATCATGCTCAGGGTCTGCGGGTTGTAGATGTTGAGGTAAGGCCCGGCGATAAAAGGGACTCGTCCCGCCAGCAGATGCACCGCGCCCATATCGTTGGCTTCCACCGCGAATTCGCCGTTTTCCGCGATCTTGCGCAAGGTCTTCAGATCCGACTCGGACTCGATCAGCGTCAGGGTGGAAAGCACCACCTTTTTGCCAGCGCCGGACAGCATATTTGCAAGCTCTATCCAGTCGCCCAGACGCATGATGTGACGCCGCGAGCAAACCGTTTCACCGAGGTAAACAATATCCACCGGAGCGGTGGCGATTTCTTCGTAGAACGCCTGTAATTTTTCTCGCGTCCAGTAGTAAAGGATTGGGCCAAGCGACAGTTTCATTTAATCCATTCCTGTAGCATTTATTTCCAGGGGCGGTGATAGGCGCCCAGGGTGTGTTGCTGGCCTTCAGAGATTTTGCCCAGCGCGGCGGTCCAGGCGGGTCTGACGGAAAAGCTTTTGGGGTTTCTTACGCACAGGTCTATCGCCTCGCGCCAAACCCGGGTGACCTGCGCCACATAGGCCGGGCTTCTTTGCCGGCCCTCGATTTTGAGGCCGCGTATTTTTACGCGCAACAGATCGGGCAGTAACTCCAGGGTGTTCAGGCTGGTCGGTTCTTCCATGGCGTAGTAGGTTTCGCCTTCCACTTCGAAGCGCCCCTTGCACAAGGTGGGGTAGCCGGCATTTTCGTCGTCGGCGTAGCGGTCAATCAGCACGCCATTGAGGCGCGATTCCAGCCCCTTTGCGGTTTTTTGCCAGCGCACCGCTTTGGGCGGCGAACATACCCCGCAGTTGTTGGGGGATTCGCCCGTGACGTAGGAAGAAAGCGAACAGCGTCCTTCGGCCATGACGCATAGCCCGCCAAAGCCGAACAATTCGAGTTCTACCTCGGTGCCTGCGGCCAGCTCCTCAACCTGGGCGAACGACAATACGCGCGGCAGTACCGCCCGGATGATGCCAAAGTGCTCGCGGTAAAAGTTGATCGCCTCGTAATTGGTGGCGGAACCCTGCACCGAAAGGTGAAGGTGCAATTGGGGGTGAGTTTTCATGGCATAGTGCATGAGGCCGGGGTCGGCCAGGATGAGCGCATCCATGCCATTGTCTGCCGCGAGGTCTATCGCGTTTTTCCAGCGGCCCCAATCGCCCGTCGGATAGGTGTTGAGCGCCAGATATACTTTTGCGCCTTTGGCATGCGCGTATTCGACGCCGGAGCGCATGTTGCCCGCATCGAAATTCAGCCCGGTAAAATTGCGCGCGTTGGTTTCGTCGCGCAAGCCGAGGTAAACGCAGTCCGCCCCGTTATCCACCGCGGCTTTCAGCGCGGGCAGGCTGCCCGCCGGGCTCACCAGATCAAGTTTGTACTCAGGCTGCATAAGGGATTTCCTCTCGGGCAGGCAACAGGTCGGCAAATTCTCCCTGACGATGGCCGCGGCGCCGTAATTCCATTTCTATCCCGTTCAGGATATTCCACTTTTGCGAGCACCAGGAAGGGGCCAGCAAAATATCCTTCGGGGCGGTGCCGGTAACGCGGTGGTACACGATGTCGGGCGGCGTGCGCTCTATCAGGTCGGCTGTTATCCGGATGTAGTCGGCCATTTCCAGCGGCTGATATTCGCCGCGCCGCCACTCGGAGGCCAGCAGGGTGTTTTTTACCACATGCAACGGGTGGATTTTAAGCCCGTCTGTTCCCATTGCCAGCACGGTATCAAGCGAGGTGTGGTAATGGTGCTCGGTTTCGCCGGGAAGCCCGATAATCAGGTGGGTGCAAACCGGTATGCCGCGCTTTCTTGCGGCAACCACCGTCTTTTCATATTCCAGGAGGCCGTGGCCGCGGTTAACCCGCTTGAGGGTTTCATCGAAGGCTGACTGCAAGCCAAGCTCCAGCCAAACCACCAGTCCGCGCCGCCGGTAATCCGCCAGCAAATCCAGCACCGCTCCGGGAACACAGTCGGGCCGGGTGCCGATGGATAAACCGATCATGTCCGGTTCGGACAGAGCCTCTTCATAGAGCGCGGCCAGTTCGGCGACATCGGCATAGGTATTGGTGTAGGCCTGAAAATAGGCGAGGAAGCGCTGCGCCCGCGTGCGGTTCCCGATGGCGCGCTTGCCGCGCCGGATTTGCTCGGCCAGCGTGGGCGGCATCTGGCCGTTGGGGCTGAACGAAGCGTTATTGCAGAAAGTACACCCCCCTCTGCCTTTGGCGCCATCGCGGTTGGGGCAGGTCATACCGGCGTCGAGCGCGATCTTATGTACGCGCTCGCCATGGCGATGAAGCATGTGTTGCCCGAAGGTATAAATGTAGTCAGAAAGTGCCATGAATCACGAGCAAGGATTAGTTGCGAGAGCCTGAACTATAGCAGGCAATCGGCCCGCCTGTTGAGCGGTGGAGGCAACCCGTTGTTTTCTGCGCGTTACACTAATCCAGCAATTGCTTGATGTCGTGAACCAGAACATCCGCCCCCGATTTGTAACTTGCAAGCAAACGCAATTTTCCGGAGCGGTCGTAAATAAAGCTGCCGAGCGAATGATCTATCGTGTAGCTTCCGGGGGCGGCGCCCGCCACCCTGTTATAAAAAACCCTGTATTCCCTGGCGGTTTCGGCTGTTTGTTGCGGGGTGCCGTAGAGCCCGATGAACGAGGGGTAGAACGCCGGAACGTATTGGGCCAGGAGCGCCTGGGTATCGCGCTCCGGATCGAGGGTGACGAACAAAACCTGCACCTTGTCCGCTTCGGGGCCGAGGCGTTTCATTGCCAGAGCGAGTTCCATCAGTGTGTTCGGGCAGGCTTCGGGACAATGCGTATAGCCGAAGAAGAGCACGACAATTTTCCCCTTGAAATCGGATAATGTCCGGGGTTGTCCCAGATGATCGTTCAGCCGGAAATCTTTCCCGCTGTCGATCCCGGTAATATCGGTGGACTTGAACGACGGAGCTGCCGCCGGCTGTTTGCACCCATGCATGGGTGTGATGGCAAGAAAGGCAAGTGCCAGGAGCAACAACCGCCTCATGAGCGAAGCGGCAGGCGCGGGGTGGTCGTCTCCGGCTGAAAGATGCCGGTTTTCTGTTTTCGTGTTCATTGGATTTCCTGTTCCGGAGAGGCGCATTTCGCCGCACGGATTGCGGCGTTTTGAAAGTGCCCATAGAATTGAAGCCGTTTTGCGCCTGATGTGGTCCTGGGCTCGTGTCACAATTATGGGCGCCTCTAATAATTCATTTTTGCGAGCATCCGCTCCGCGGATTGCCTGCTTACCCCGCTTCGTTGCTCCCGCGAAGGCGGGAGCCCAGTTAAATCAACAAGCTGGATTCCAGCCCGCGCGGGAATGACGAATTTTTAGAAGCGCCCTTAATGTCGGCGCATTTTACCGCAAGGCTGACCGGGCTGGTCTTGCTGCTCCCAAATATTATTCCGCCATGGATTTGTTAGTGGTAAAAACCGTTCATGTCGCCTGTGTGGCGGCCAGCTACACACTGTTTTTTCTGCGCGGGGTGTGGCTGTTACAAGGTTCGCCCATAATGCGGCAGCGTTGGGTGAAGGTTGTCCCGCACATAACGGATACGCTGTTGCTGGCGAGCGCGGTTGCGCTCGCCATCGGTATCCGGCAATACCCTGGCACGGATGCCTGGCTTACCGCCAAAGTAGCCGGCATGTTGCTTTACATCGGCCTCGGCATGGTGGCGTTCCGTTTCAGCAAAACATTACGCACCAGGATCGTGTCATGGGTGGCGGCGCAACTGGTTTTTTTCTACATCGTTGCGGTCGCACGGGCACACAGCCCGTTGCCGTTTATCGCGCAGTAGCGGCAATGGCGCAGGGACGCTTATTCCCAGCACATACGACCGAGTTGCGGCAAATAGGCGGCCAGTCCAGCGACATCAAATTCGGCTTGTACGGGCGGGCTGTTGAAGGGGGTAAACTCGAACACGAATTTCTGTGACTTGGCAAGCTGTTTGACCAGTAAAATCGAATCCCGCGTTGAAGCGCCCATCGCCGCATTGGTGATTTCCTGCCAGCGCTGGGGAATGGGTTTGCCGTTGTCAAATTGAACCCGCACGATTTGCTTGTCAACCTGAGTAACTTCCAGCGGCAACCAGGTTTCGACATAAACCGCAGCTTTCTTATTGCGGCATTCGATGGTCAGCGTGGGTGTCGCCGATTTCATCCAGCCCTTTACTGCCTTTTCCGCCCTGAGCGACAGGGACAGGGATTCTTCGCCGGAAGGAGCGGGTGATATTTGCCACTTGCCGAAGGATTGCGATGATGCGGCAGCGTTGGCTAGCGGCATGGAACATGCACACAAAAACAGGCAGGCGCCGATGCGCGGGCCAAACAACGTAGTGGCAACTATACGGTGAGGGTGTGATTTGACAGCAAGATGCATCGGGCGGGCGCTCAGTTTTCCAGAGCGCTTAGTGTACCCAAGATATACGGGTAGCAGCAAAGCAATTGGTTTCCGGCTGAACGAGTGGGCGGCAACAGTCTAAAATATGCTTGGAAATGGATTTACCACTTATTTGGCATGGTTTTTGGCGTGCGGCTCATTTTGACGAAAGTTGACTTATATCAAAGAAGTTTCAGGGCCGGGAAACGAAAATCGTCCGGCATGGAGAATAGGTGTTTTCTAAATACCTATTTAGTTGAAACGTGGAATGGAGATGTGGTATGGAAGCCTTGAAGCAGCAAGAGGGGATGGTACCATCGGTCGTTGGGCAAAAAATGCAAATGTCCAAGCCCAGAATGATTCTCGTAGGCGTAATGTCTCTCACAGCTTTTTATGTGGTTTGGGGTATTGTCAAAGTAATTTCGTAAATTTTGGGTTTTTAAGCTTAGTTTTTTTCGTTTAAGGGAGGATTTATGTCGAATGAGCCGGTTGAACAGCAAACTGTATTGCAGCGCGTCCTCGACGACATCAATTTCATATTGATGTTGGGATTGGTGGTGCCGACAGTGCTTTACACGATATGGGGAATCATGGAAGTTGTTTCTATTCCGATGGCCAGGTAATTTCCGGCATCCGGGTCAATTCAATTTTAGAGGGGGTTTCAATGGGATATTCATTTACGGCGCCAGACAAGAACTGGGCGAGAGAGCCGATCGAAAAAACAGAAATACTGTGGATTACCATCGCGGGTTCGTGGTGTCTGTTCATGTTCGTCTGGATGATCGCGTGGCACTGGATCGGCAACCAGAACATGCGAACCGAAGCGTATAGGACCTTTACGGATGTCTACGCAAAAAAGACCGAAGACTTCACCAAACAGTACACGGTGCGCCAGGATGCGAGTGATCCCAGTTTGCCGGTGGTGGCGCCCCCCCCCGGTAGCGACGTGTATTTAGCGGGCAGCACATTTCAGTGGCGCCCGGTGCTGGAACTCCAGAAAGGCAAGAGCTACCGCATTCATATTTCGTCGCTGGACTATGTTCACGGCTTTTCGCTGCAGCCGGAAAACATCAACTTCCAGGCCTATCCGGGATACGAGCAAGTGATCACGATGACGCCAAACAAGGCCGGCACCTATGGGATCGTGTGCAATGAATATTGCGGTCTCGGCCACCATATCATGCTCGGCAGAATTTACGTAAAGGAGTAGAACAATGGCCATAACAACCGCTCAATCCCCGTTCCGCACGGACCCGCTGACCGGTCTGCGCATAGATCTGACCGCAGCCACGCTGGTAAAAACCAACGCCGTGCTCGCGGTCGTGTTCCTGCTGGTCGGCGGCCTTGCAGGCCTGCTGGTCGCTTTGACTCGCTGGCCTGCGGTACATTTGCTGCCAGCCGACCTGTTTTACATGGCGCTTACCGCTCACGGCCTGGTGGCGCTGGTGGTATGGATCGTCTTTTTTGAAATGGCGGCTATCTATTTCGTTGCCACGGCCTTGCTCAACTGCCGGTTGGCAGCCCCGAAATGGGCCTGGGCGCAGGTTGTGCTGATGACTGTCGGCACCGCCATCACCACCGTTGCGGTATTGCAGGGCGAATCCAGCGTGATGTTTTCGGCCTATGTTCCGCTGGCCGCAGCCCCGCATTTTTATCTGGGCATCATCCTGTTTGCGGTGGGGGCGCTGATCGGCTGCTTCGTGTTCTGGGGAACGCTGGTTATCGCCAAGGAAGAGAAGACTTATGAGGGTTCGTTGCCGCTGATCGTGTATGGCTGCATGGTCGCGGTAGTTATCGCGATTTTCACCCTCGCCACCGGCGCCATTATCCTGATTCCGGCGCTCCTGTGGTCGCTGGGCCTGATCAAGAGCGTGGATCCGATGATGTATCGCGTGATCTTCTGGGGGTTCGGACACTCTTCGCAGCAAATCAACGTGACCGCCCATATCACGATCTGGTATCTGGTTGCCGGTCTGGCGTTTGGCGCGAAACCGATGTCGGAAAAAGTGAGCCGCACCGCTTTTCTGCTGTACATCCTGTTCCTGCAACTGGGTTCGACCCATCACCTGCTGTCCGACCCCGGTTTGAGCGCGTCGTGGAAAATCGTAAACACCAGCTATATGATGTACTTGGCGGTGCTGGCCAGCCTGATCCACGGCCTGACCGTTCCCGGCTCGATCGAAGTGGCGCAGCGCAGAAACGGCCTGAACAACGGTTTGTTCGAGTGGTTGCGCAAATGCCCGTGGGGTAATCCGGTGTTCTCCTCCACGATCTTGTCCATCATCATTTTCGGCTTTATCGGCGGAATCAGCGGCGTGGTGATGAGCGTGGAGCAGATCAACATGATTATCCACAACACCATCTATGTGCCGGGGCATTTCCACGGAACGGTGGCGGGCGGTACCACGCTGGCGTTCATGGGCCTGACTTACTATCTGGTTCCGGTGCTGTTTCAGCGCCAGCTCATCATGAAGCCGTTGGCGGCAATCCAGCCGTGGCTGTTTGGCGGAGGCATTGCGGTATTTGCGGTCGCCCTCATGGGTGCCGGTACGCTGGGCGTGCCGCGCCGCCATCAGGACATGACCTTTGCCGGACAGGCGCTCGCCCATGACTATGGCGGCATGAACCAGCTGTTGATGGCAATCGGCGAAATCGGCGGCGTAGTGTCGGTAATCGGCGGGGCAGCCTTCATCCTGATCGTGGTGGGATCCATCCTGATAGGTGAGCCGGTTCCGGCGAACGCCAAGAACATCGTGGCGCCTCCTGCGGATGCCGGCGGGCACAAAGAAATCGGCATGGGCGGCCTCGAAGCCCCCGGTACGTTTGTCCTGGCGCTGACGCTGTTTGCTTGCCTTGTGCTGTACTACTTTGTCAACTTCAAATATCTGGCTACCTTGTGGCCGTTGTCCTGATGGCGGGTTGACCTGAGGCGCACCATACGACGGGGAGGTTCTAAACCTCCCCTCGTTTGTGGAGTTAATGGCAAGGGCGCGGCGAATTTCGCGCTCAACCACTTGGGGTTTGTATATGGGAACAGCTATTAAGCAAGTTGCCGATTTGTTCAAGTTGAGAATCGGTATCGTCATCAGCTTTACTGCCATGGCTGGTGTGGTGGTTACGCCTGGTGCGCTGGAAGGCTGGAAAATTGCGTTGCTGGGGCTGGCGGTTCTGGTGTCCTCGGCAAGTGCGGGCGCATTCAACCAGTATGTAGAGCGGGATATAGATGTCCGCATGGCGCGCACCCGCAAGCGCCCCTTCGTCACCGGCACGCTCAAGCACGGGCCGTTCTGGCTGTGCGTGATCCTGTTCATGTTGTCGGCATCGGTGTCGGCGGCGGCAGTGGCGCTCAATGCAACTTCCGCGTTGTTCGTGTTTCTGGGCGCGTTTTTTTATGCCGTGGTTTATACGGTGTGGCTGAAACGCCGCACCTGGATGAATATCGTGATCGGTGGGCTGGCGGGCAGTTTTGCGGTGCTGGCCGGAGCGGCAGCGGTCAATCCGGAGTTGAGCTCGCAAGCGCTGATTCTGGCGACCATACTTTTTCTGTGGACTCCGCCGCACTTCTGGAGCTTGGCTATTGCCTACCATAAGGACTACGATGCCGCCAAGGTTCCCATGCTGCCGGTGGTGGTCGGGGACGAGCGCGCGGCCCGCATTATTTTTGGCAGCACCGTGCTGCTGGTGGCGACTTCGCTGACTCCGGTCTTTTTCGGAATGGGCTGGCTTTATTTTGTTGGCGCAGCGATCGGTGGCGCATATTTCCTGTCGAAAAGCGTTAAACTGGCGCGCGCTCCCAGCCGCGCCACGGCTATGTCGTGTTTCCATGCTTCGCTCATGCAACTGACCTTGCTGCTGGTTTCCGCCATGCTGGACGCATCCTTGTAAATTTGTTGATGCGCTTTTTGTTGCTTCTTGGCCTGCTGCTGGGGTTTGGACAAGCGATTGCCTTGGAAGAAAGCGGCCAAGCTACAGCCCCCGCCAAGTTTGATAATGAGTCGGCACTTCAATTAAGCGAGAGCGTGGTCGGCCAGCAGGTGGACGACTACACTCTGCTTGATCGGAATGGTCGTCCGTTCAAGATTTCCTCCTATCGCGGCAAACCCCTGTTGGTAAGTTTTATCTATACCAGTTGCTCGGAGGTTTGTCCTGCCACTACCCAGTATCTCGCCAAGGCCGTGAAATACATGCAGTCTGCTCTCGGAGCAGACAGCTTTGCCGTATTAACGGTCGGATTCAATGCGCCTTGGGATTCGCCCATGACAATGCGCGATTTTGCCAAACGGCAAAACATCAAATTGCCGAACTGGGAATTTGCGAGTGCAGATACGGCAACGATGAAAAGTTTTACCCGCAATCTGGGATTCAGCTACGAATACTCCGTTGCGGGTTTTAACCACATTTCCCTCCTGACCCTGATAGACCAGAACGGCAAAGTTTATCGCCAGGTTTATGGCGACAGCTTCGAGCTGCCTTCGCTGGGCGAGCCGTTGAAGAAGCTGGTCGGGAACGTGCAAACCCAGTATCCGGGATGGGAGGGATTGCGCAACCGCATCCGCCTGTTCTGCACCGTTTACGATCCAAAAACTAAAACCTATGTTACCGATTATTCTTTTTTTGTAGGGTTGTTTATCAGCGTAATCATGATTTACTTCTTTGCGGCCTGGCTCATCCGCGCCTGGCGCAACGCCCCGAAACGTCCGCACGATATCAATCAAGCGCCGCAGTAATACGAGATTTCAACGCGCCTGGCCTTGTTTATACAAATTGCCGGGCGCTCAATTTCGAGAGGCGAAAAAATTGCCAGCAAGTATAGGAGCTGCCATAATATGCATGTAGAATATATTTATTTGCCTGCCTGTGCAGTCTTTTGGCAAAGGCAATTTCCATGAGTTGTTCCAATTCCATTTTTCAGTTCGGGATCTGGATTAGAGCGGGGTGGTCGTGATCAAGCTGCTACAGCGTATCGGGCAAGGCCTGTTTTTGCGGGTGGAGAAAGGGTTCAACGCCGTATTCGGGGCGGAGATGAACCCGATGTACCAATTGGGCGCCATTACGTTTTACATGTTCTGGATTGTGATGGGAAGCGGGTTTTACATTTACGCCTTCTATCGCACCGGAATAAACGAGGCGTTTACCTCGGTCGAGAATATCACTCACGAACAATGGTATCTGGGCGGCATCATGCGCAGCCTGCACCGGTACGCATCGGACGCCATGGTAATCCTGGTACTGGTGCATATGGCGCGCAACTTTACAATGGATCGCTTGAGCGGTTTTCGCGCCTTCTCGTGGATTACCGGCATCGTGTTGCTGCTGCTGCTCTTTATTTCCGGAATAAACGGCTACTGGCTGGTGTGGGACCGGCTCGCGCAATTCGTTGCAGTGGCAAGCTCCGAGTTTCTCGACTGGTTGCCGATTTTCGCTTCTCCTCTAGTGAGAAACTTCCTTACCCCGGACAGCGTCAACGACCGATTTTTCTCAATGCTCGCTTTTGCGCATATCGGCATTCCGCTGGTGATGCTGATTTTTATTATGGTTCATACCCAGCGCGTGAGCGGCGCCAAGACTTTCCCCTCTACCCGCCTCGCTTACGGGTTTGGTCTGACGCTGCTGGTATTGGCGCTGGTCAAACCGGCATTGAGCCAGGGGCAGGCCGACCTGGGCGCGGCAACCACGCAAATCCAGTTGGACTGGTTTTACATGGCGGCCTACCCGTTGATATACACGTGGCCGCCAGGGCAATTGTGGGGCCTGGGCGGCGGATTCATGGCCATTTTGCTGCTGTTGCCGCTGCTGGCGCGGGCCAAGCGTAGCGCGGGCTTTCAAATAGAAACCGCGCCGACCATCCGCAAAATTTCGGCCAAACCGGGCGAGACCGTGCTGGAAGCGGCTTTGCGCCAGGACGTGCGTTTGCCCCACGCCTGTCGGGACGGGGCTTGCGGCAACTGCAAGGGCACCATTTTGCACGGCACGGTGGATTTCGGCGTTTATCAGGAAAGCGCATTGACCGAGCGGGAGAAAGAGGCGGGGAAGGCGCTGTTTTGCTGTGCTGTGCCGCTATCCGATCTGGAGATCGAGTATTACGAAGACGAGAAACTGAAGCAGGTTCCGGTCAAGCTCTTGAAGTGCCAGGTACACAAGATGGTGCGCGCCGCGCCGGAGGTGATGGTGCTGCACCTGAAATTGCCGCAAGACAGCAAGATGCCATTCTTTGCCGGCCAATATATTGACATCCTGCTGGAAGATGGTGCGCGCAGGAGTTTCTCGTTCGCCAATGCTCCGCACGATGATGGGTTTATCCAATTGCATATCCGCCATATTTCGGGCGGTCGGTTCACCACTCACGTATTTACTCACATGAAAGAGGGCGATGAGCTGAACATCGAAGGTCCGCTGGGAAGCTTTTATCTGCGCGATGACGATGAAGGTGATAAGCCGATGATTTTTGTGGCGGGTGCCACCGGCTTTGCGCCGGTGAAGAGCATGCTGGAGCACGCTTTCATTACCGGCTCCAGGCGCCACTTGCTGCTGTACTGGGGGGCCAGAAAGCGCGAGGATTTATACATGGCAGACTTGCCCGAACGCTGGCAGCGTGAACACGAAAATTTCACGTTTGTTCCGGTGCTGTCGGAGGCGGAGCCGGGCGGCGGCTGGCAGGGGCGCACCGGTATGGTACACGAAGCCATTTTGCAGGATCACCCGGATTTGAGCGGCTTCCAGATTTATGCCTGCGGCTCGCTGCTGATGGTGCAGGCGGCGCGCCCGTCGTTTCTCGCGCACGGCCTGCCGGAGAGCGCGTGCTTCTCGGATGCTTTCACCCTGTCTTCGCCCAAAGCGGCGCAGCCCGTCGCGGAGGTGCAGCCATGAAGCCATTGAATTACTTGGGCCAAGGAGTGGCTTACGCGCTGTTTGCCGTGGTGCTGGGGTATTTCTCCACCTCTCCGGAGTACGAGCACATGCCGCCAGACCAGGCGCTGGTCAAACTGAGCTTCAGCCACGCCGCGCAACGCAAGGGCGCGTGCCGCGAGCGCACCGATGAAGAACTGGCCAAACTGAAGCCCAATATGCGGATACGCAAGGATTGCCCGCGCGAGCGCGCCAACGTGGTGGTGGAGCTGGAAATGGATGGCAAGCAGATGTACCATGTCGAGTTGCCTCCGCCGGGTCTGGCTCACGATGGTGCCGCGTCAATCTATCGCCGTATGCCCGTTCCCGCCGGCACGCACCGCTTCGTGGTGCGCCTGAAAGACAAGGTGGATGGCGACTTTGATTTTGTACACGAGGAGAATGTTGACCTTGTTGCCGGAAGAGCGTTGGTGATTGATTTCAAGGCTGACGTTCCCGGCGCTCCCGGTTTCATGTTTAAAAAATAATATGCCATGTCTGATTCCGATGAAGTGAAAGATTCTGACGGTGTGCCGCTGGATGCAGGTGGCCCCTTCGCGTTGCCGACACCACACCCCGACAACCAGAAGCTGGCTGCCGGATGGTTGTGGCTGAGCTTTGCCGCACTGGTAGGGGCGGGGCTTTTCGCGTTATTTGTGGTGCTGGCGCGCACGCCCTACGTGTCCGATCTTTTCCCTACGGTGGATTTCTTTCGCAGCGCCCTGGTAGTGCATGTGGATTTGTCGGTGCTGGTGTGGTTTTTTGCGTTTGCCGGCGTCCTGTGGAGCGCGGCTTCCCCGCCGAAGCTGCTGCCGCTCGGATGGATGGCGCTGCTGCTTGCGGTGGCGGGTGTTGTGGTAGTGATGCTTTCGCCTTTTGTCGGCAGCGGCGGCCCGATCATGAACAACTATATTCCGGTGCTGGAAAACAAGGTGTTTCTCACCGGGCTGTTTCTGTTTGGTTGCGGCGTAGGGCTGCTCGCCTTGCGCGGTTTGCTGACCGTGCCGCTTGCCGGATTTGGCCCGAGCAGAGAGGGCGGGGTGCTGTGTTTCGGGCTGGTTGCGGCCGCGTTTGCCACTGCCATGGCGCTGGTTGCTTTTGCCTGGGCCTTTGCCACCATTCCGTTTTTTGTGAAGGGCCTGCCCTATTACGAGGCGCTATTCTGGGGCGGCGGCCACGTAATGCAGTTTTCCTACACTTTGCTGATGATGGTGGGGTGGTTGTGGCTGGCGTCCGAATATGGCGCACAAATCACCATGACACCGCGCGTGGCGCTTGCCATGTTTGTTCTCGGGGTTGCGCCGGTTCTGCTCACGCCGCTGATTTATTCCAGCCATGAAACCAACACCAGCGCCAACATGGAGATGTTCATCGCCATGATGAAGGCCGGCGGCGGCCTGGCGGTCGTGCCGATCGGGCTCGCGGTGATGTATGCCATGTGGAAGCGGGGCTATCCGGAACCACAGATGGGCCCGCTGTTCGGGCATTTGCTGTGCTCCCTGATTTTGTTTGCGGTGGGCGGGGGCATCAGCTTTCTGATCAGGGACAGCAACACCATCATCACCGCGCATTACCACGGCACGGGCGGGGGGGTGAGCCTTTCCTTCATGGGGATGTCTCTGGTGTTATTGCACAAGTTGGGGTACAAGGTGGTCAACTTCAAGCTTGCCCTCTGGATGCCCTATGTATATTGCGTGGGACAATTGCTGCACATCATCGGGCTGCTGTGGTCGGGCGGATATGGCGTGCAGCGCAAGGTTGCGGGAGCAGATCAGGAACTGCACAGCTTCTCGCAGATTGCCGGCATGGGGGTGATGGGGATCGGCGGCCTGATCGCCGTGGTCGGCGGCATAATGTTTCTGGTGGTGATATACCGTGCGCTTAAGGGGCGGGGCACCGGCGATCCGGTGTAATGCGCCCGCAAGCCGCTGGGCCGAATGTATCAGATGGCGCCGCGAGGTTGGTTTGCGGCGGGATCGTTCAGAACTTCCCCCGCCGCGCATCCCGGCGAGAAGCTTTGTGACTTTTCTCACAGACAGCCGCGCGCCGACCTCGTACCATTCAACTCTGAAATCCGCCGCGCGAATGAATTCGCGCCTATAACTTCGTCAACCGCATTTTCCGGGATGAAATCTCTCCAGAATTCCTGGCGGCGCCTGGAAAACCTGTTCAACCCGGCGTTCGGCCAGGCACTAAACCCCTGGTATCACCTCGGCGCGATCATCTATTTCCTGTTCTGGGTCGTGGTGGTCAGCGGCATTTACCTCTACATTTTTTACCGGACCGGGGTGAATGAAGCGTACCAGACGGTCGAATCCCTGACCCACGATCAGCCTTATGTCGGCGGAGTGATGCGCAGCCTGCACCGTTACGCTTCGGACGGCATCGTGGTGGCGATGCTGCTGCACATGCTGCGAAGTTTCATATACGGGCGCTTTCACGGCTTCCGCTGGTTTTCCTGGGTGACCGGGGTATTGCTGATCTGGCTGGTTTACATCAGCGGCATCAACGGCTACTGGATGGTGTGGGACCGGCTGGCGCAGTTTGTTGCGGTGGCCACCACGGAATGGTTCGATTGGCTGCCGCTGTTCAGCCAGCCGCTGGCGCGGAATTTTCTGGCGCAAGGCAATGTCAGCGACCGTTTCATCAACATGCTGTCCTTTATTCACATCTTTATTCCGCTGTTAATGCTGCTGTTCATGTGGGTGCATACCAAGCGCATGAACAACGCCGAAACCTACCCGCCACAGAGCCTCGCTGCCGGCACGCTGCTGGCTTTGCTGGCGCTGTCGCTGGTCAAGCCGGCGTTGAGCCACGCGCAAGCAGACCTGGCTCTGGTGCCCGCCGCACTCCGTCTCGACTGGTTCTATCTGGCGCCATACCCGCTGATTTATGCCTGGTCGCCGGGTGCGGTGTGGGCGCTGGTCGGCGGGTTTACCATGCTGCTGCTTGCGGTTCCGTGGCTCTTGAAGCCGCGAGGCCGGGTGCCGGTAGCCGAGGTTCATCCGGATAATTGCAACGGCTGCGAGCGCTGCTTCAAAGACTGCCCCTATTCGGCTATCCTGATGCGGTCGCGCCAGGACGGCAGGCCATACGCGCTGTTGCCGGTGGTGGATCCCAAACTGTGCGCGAGCTGCGGCATTTGCGTCGGCGCCTGCCCTTCCTCGATGCCGTTCCGGCGCCATGGGATGGTAAGCGGCATCGAACTGCCGGACAAGTTATTGCTGGCGCTGCGCGCCGATACCGATCATGCGCTGGACGGGTTGCGCGGAAAAGCCCGCGTCATGGTATTTGGCTGCGACTGCGCCTATGACGTGCGCGCCTTGCAGTCGGAAGAAGTGGCGGCGCTGTCGCTGCCCTGCATCGGGATGCTGCCCCCGGCGTTCATTGATTACGCGTTGCGCGACTCGCGCGCGGACGGCGTGCTGATCGCCGGTTGCCGCGAGTGCGACTGCCAGTACCGGTTGGGCATACGCTGGACCGAACAGCGCCTGGCGCGCGAGCGCGAGCCAAGATTGCGCCAGCGCGTTCCCGCTCAGCGTGTTGAGACATGCTGGGCGGGACCGCCTGACGAGAAGCTGGCGCGCGCCGCACTTTCCGCGCTACAGGCGCGAATCGCGCAATTGCCGCGAGCGGCGTTCGAGGATGACGGGGAACTGGAGCTTGAGCATCGCTGAAAGAGGCTGTTCAACCCCGGACATTTGCTATACCTGTTTGCGCAACCGGTAATTGAGTGTGACCAGAACAAGTAACAGGAACGCTGCCGCAGCGTTATGCAGCAGCACCAGAATGAGTGGCGAGCCGCAGGCGGCAGCGCCAAATCCCAGCGCGACCTGCAACGCGATGGTTGCGATCAGCAATAATCCGCTAAGCCGCCGGCTTTCCCGAAGCAGGCATATTCCCAGCCAGACAAGGTAACCGGATACCGGCAGCGCCAGGAACCGGTGCGCCATGTGCAAGGTCTGTTGCGTTGCGCCCGGCGCAAAATTGCCGTCCCGCGCTACACCCAAGGCATGAAACGGGTTAAATGCCGCCAGCGACGCTTGTTGCCACCACCCATCACAACCGGTCAGGCCCGCGCAACTGGAAGCGGCAAAGTTTGCGCTGGACATGCCGCCCAGCGCTGTTTGTGCTGCCAGCAGCGCCATGCCAACCAGCACCCAGCCGCGCAGGCCGGAAGGAGTGGCGCGCTGTGGCATGTATCCGAGATGCAGGCGCCACAGCAACAGCAGCATGCCCAGCCCGCCCAGCAAGTTCCCGAGCGCAACCGCAGGCAGGCGCGCATCGTGCGTCCATTTGCCGATCGCGGCAAGAAAGGCGGTCAGGCCAAACAGCGCGAGCGCCAGCGGAAAATCGCGGGGCGCCGTGCGGCGCCGCCGCCAGGCAAGCGCGACGATAACGAGAGCGGCAAGCCCCATGATGCTTGCCGCGAAGCGGTGTGTAATGTTTATCCATTCCGGCCTGGGTGGGGCAAGCCCAGCCAGAACACGCCCATAACAGCCAGGCCAGTCAGGGCAGCCCAGGCCGGTAGCGGACAGGCGCATGTAGGCGCTCAACAGCACAACCACTACCATCAGGGCAAGTGTGATCCGCACCAGGAGGTAAAACGTGCGGTTGCCGTCAGTCATGATGCATCTCTGCGCCTTGCGGGAAACCGTAAAGAAGCCGGGCTTCAGGGCCTGTTAACGAATAAATGTAACATTTATTTAACAGGCCATCAGCCGTACAAATCGGCAATTTGTGCGGTAATCATCGCCAGGGATGCGATGATGGCGAAAAAAACCAGGCTGCGATATTTGAACCGGCCACCGCACATTTCTTCGAGGCGGCACAGCAACCAGTCCGACATGAAATAAAGGCCGATGCCGATTAGGGTGTAGTAAAGGTATCCCATAGTCTTTCGGCTCCTGCGGTGCCAAAGCAATCTTGATGTTATCGGAAGCTGCGCAATATTGCAGGCGTGACGCCAGCGGAACAGGGAATACACTGTAATTTCGGGAGGAGGCAGTGGCGCGCCAGAGTTAACAAGGCGCGCCACGCCTGACCAGCAAGAAGCGAAGAAGCTGCGTGATACGGTTGCTGCTATTGCCGCTTATGTATTACTGTGCAAGTACCCAGGTGATGGTTTCCTTGAGCTCGGCATCAGACATCTTGCCTTTTTGCGCCGGCATCGGCATTGGGCCGAAAGAGCCGGAGCCACCTGCAAGCGTTTTTGCGATCAGCTTGTCCGCAGCGCCGGCGTCGCCCTTGTATTTTGCCGCGACATCTTTATAGCTGGGGCCGACAACCTTCTTGTCCACGGCGTGGCAGCTCATGCAGCCGGCCTTTTTGGCGTTTGCTGCGCCATCGGCCAACGCGGGGGTGCTGAGGCAGCAGGCGGCGATTCCGGCAACGATCAAAACTTTTTTCATTTCACTTTCTCCTAATGGGTTAATAATAAATACAACACCACACAGTCCGGCAGCCTAATTTCAGCCGCCGGTATTTTGTGTCAGAACAATCCTGTATTGTTTGATATAAATCAAGTTTCAACAGGACGGCAGTGCCGGTAAGCCATCTCAATATTCAGCCGCAATCAACAAACCAAACAGCGGCGAACACTTAAACGCTTCTTCTGGTTTTCGGTTGACAGCATTCCGGATTATTGCCGACATCGTTAACGTGAATCTCGCGCAGCGAGGGCATACCGTACCCCTCTCCTTTTGGGATAACCAGCGACTTGGCTGCGGCTTCTTGCAGCCTAGATAGTGTCGTCACGAGATGTCAAGCCAGAGCACAAGGCAGCGTATGTGGACTGCCGCCAAGAATGATGCGACGTTTTTGGCGTAACGCGTAGCGATGCCCCGCCAGCGCTTGAGATGCAGAAATGCGTTTTCAACGA
>JACRPU010000031.1 GCA_016223025.1 Nitrosomonadales bacterium
GCCTTGATCGGCGCATCGACAGCATGCCGGAACTCAACAGGCAAGTTGCCGCTTGGCAGGAGCGTCGCGATCAAATATGTGCCAAGGTAAACTGGCAATTTACGGCAGAGGATGCGCGGGTCAAGCTTAAACGATTATATCAGACATTTGATGCATGACACGACACTAGTAGTTCTATCAGTAACGTGTCGCGGGATGTGAGGGAAACGCACATTGCGCAGACGATTCATTTTTTGGGGTGGCCTGCGCCATGTGCGTTAGCACAGTTAGAACGATAAAATTTCGGGAAAAATCGTTCGGGGCTGCGTTGGCTGAATTTCAATCGCGGATTCTGGTTCCACTGCTATTGTTGACTGGTGCCGGGAGGGGGACTTGAACCCCCACATCCTCTCAGATACCGGATTTTGAGTCCGGCGCGTCTACCAGTTCCACCATCCCGGCCAGGGACGCGGATTATCCATTAAACCACCCGCTTCATCAAGCGCTGCGCTGCCTTCGAGGAAGGCGTGGTTGTTCCACGCCGACGAGCCGCAACGCCGCATGCGGGCTTTCCGGGGATAACGCGTGTAACATTTATTCGTTAACAGGCCCTTAACGTGAAACTCGCGTAGCGAACCCTCGCCCCCACTCCCTTTGTGAGAGACCGCAGTCGCCAATTTTTTCGCCCGAATTGAGCCCCATGAGCCGGAGCGGAGTACAGAGCCGCAGGATGTGGTGAGCCTGCGAACCGCATCAATCGCGAACGATGCGGTTCCTCAGTCACCACATCCTGCCCTTTCCGGCTTGAGGTTCATGGGTAGGGTAGGGTGAGAGAACGGGCATAACGAGGTTTCATTTGGCCGTTCCTCGAAACTTCAGCATCCGGCCTCGTTTTCAGGGGTGGCTCTCTACCATGCCCGTTAGAACCTCACCGTTTGCCATCAGCGGTGCGCGCAACAGTTCAAAATCCTTTGGCGAGACATATTGCATCACCGGCTTTTCCCGCCCGCCCAGCGCGACATCGAGGCCATGCTGCGGGTACAGCCAATGCACCGCGCCGCTCCGGCTTTCGCGCACCCGTTGCGCGGGCGCGCCGAAACGCTTGGCGATGACGGCCTCTTCCAGGCGCACGGCAGGCATGTAGGTCAGGCTGGTGACGGGGGCTTTGCGCACCCGCGCCAGATCATCCGGGGTCAGGGTGATGCGCTTGCCGCCCGGCGTGCTGTTCATGCGCAACCCCCTGTCGAACATCCCCTGCAACTCTTCCGGAGGCAGCGCGACAGTCATCACCATTTTCGCCTTGAGGCCGTTGAAGTTCACTTCCTCGATAAAAGCTTCGATCGCCATTCTTGCGTCAGCAGGTTTGAACAGGCTGATTTCAGCCTGCTCCCTGAACGCAATTTCCGCATCTCCGAGGGTGTATTGCCCGATCGTCACGCCGAAAATGCGGGTGGTATCCGGGGCGGGGTGAGAAATATTCCACGGCAGGGTGTCGCGGGTGTCGGATGATTCGTCTGGCAACATCAGGATGAACAGCAGCGATGCCGCGACGAGCGCCATGACACCTGAAATGATTTTTTTATCCACGCCTGATCAGCCCTCCTTCGGGGCCGGGTGCAAGGCCAGCGCGGCGGCCGGAATTTTGCCGCTTTTGCACTGGTGTTCGGCATCGAATTCCATAACGATCAGCACCAGCAGGGACGCCATGAACGGCAACTGCCCCAGACCGAAAGCGAGCGACAGGGATGCGATCGGCGAAAGCCCGATTTTTCCCCCTCCAAAAAACATCACGGCGGTAAACGCGCCGGTAACGGCAAACAAAGCGAGAAACATGCGCGCGCGGCGGCCCGCCAGAATCATGTGGCATCGCACAAACCAGCAGGGCTCCCGCGTGAGCGCCTGTTTTGCCTTGACCATGACATAGCCGAGCGCGCCCACGGAAAATAGCGGCATCAGAATCAGCGGGAGGTAGCTGGTCTTGACGAGGCTGAGCGCCAGGATAAAAACAAAAACGTGTACGACGATAAAATCAAACAGCAGCACCGCATGCAAGTGCTGGGCGCGTTTGATTTCCGCAGGGCTCGCTTGATAGCTCATTATGATTCTCCGGCAGGCTGTCCCGCTGGCGCGATGCTCACCGCTACAGAGCGCGCAGATGTTGCCGCGCAAACCTGCCGACACGTGTCGCGTCGCACCAATAAAAAACCCCAACCCGGACGGATTGGGGTGATTCGCCAAGTGCCGATTGATTACTTGCCCTTGAACAGCTCCTTCAGCAGCCACAGGGAAAACACGGTAGCCGCTATGAAGGTGCCCACTGCGGATAGGGTTGCGATAAATGCCATTTTTTTCTCCCGGAAAGAAGTTCACTACAAGTACGCGCTGCACCAGAATCCTAGCATAATTTTTTTCGTGCGCAACGGTTTTCCACACAAGTTGCCTTTCCGGTTGACCCTGGTCAACTTGCCGCCACCAAACCGGTCAAACGGGAAAAAAATGGTGTAGCAACGATCATGGCGCAGGCCACCTCGAATGATGAATCGTCTGCGCCACGATCGTTCCCTCACATCCCGCGACACGTTACTGGTGGAACAACTAGACCATTCGACTAGGCGAGCCAACAACGCTCGCCAAGTACACCCGCAAGAGGTACGCCGTGGTTGTACCGCAAGGGTAGGCAAATCTGTTACCAGCCAGAGGCTGGACAGAATTTGCACTAACTTTCATGCAGCAGTAGCGCAGCGCCCCCGATAATGAAAGACACTACGGGTGTGCGTTGTCGCGCAGGGGCTGAGGTCGCGAAACTTTTTGAAGGCTTCGGACCGCGAAA
>JACRPU010000037.1 GCA_016223025.1 Nitrosomonadales bacterium
CCGTGGGACACGCTGTTCGTCTCGGTGATTTTTTACATCGTGATCCCGGTCGTCATCGCGCAACTGCTGCGCCGCCGCTTGCTGGCTAACGGCGATGCGGCTTTCAGACAAGTGATGGAGCATATCGCACCGTATTCGATGGGCGCGCTGCTGGTGACGCTGGTGTTGCTGTTCGCGTTGCAGGGCAACGCCATCGTCGCGCAGCCGCTGGTGATCGCCATGCTGGCCGTGCCGATCCTGATCCAGGTGTTGTTCAATTCCGGCCTGGCCTATTGGCTGAACCGCCGCCTGGGCGTGGCGCACTGCATCGCCGCCCCGTCGGCGCTGATCGGCGCGAGCAACTTTTTCGAACTGGCGGTGGCCGCCGCCATCAGCCTGTTCGGTTTCCGGTCCGGCGCGGCGCTGGCAACGGTGGTCGGCGTGCTGATCGAGGTGCCGGTGATGCTGCTGGTGGTGAAAATCGCCAATGCCTCGCAGGGTTGGTATGGGCAGACAGCGATACCCGGTTTGCGGAAGATTTCTGACAAGTGAGACGATGCGATGGTGATCGAGGAAGCCAGGCGCAAACTTTACGACAGCACTTTTCTGCTGGGCAGGTTCCGGCGGCAATCCGCCATTCGCGAGCTTGCGGCGTCGTCCGATCCGGCTGCGGCGGTCGCTCTGGCCGAAGCGTTGGGCGAAAATCATCCGGACGCCGCGCGGATAGCCGCCAGCCTGCGGCAACTTTCTCCCGAACGCGACACCGGAAAATTACTGGCTTTATGGGAATACTGGGCGCGTGCGCCGGGCGTGCCGCTGGCAGCTACCCTGGCCCGCCTGGGCTGGCCGGAGGGGAGCGCGGCACGGGAGGAAACAGCGCGCGACATTTTTGCCGCCGCAGTTGCTGGCGCAGATCCGGAAACCCTGGCGGCGGTGGCCGCTTTCGCGCGCGGGCAGCCGCTGGCGGACGAGAGCGCCAATAACGCCACCTACGGCGCCTGGGCGCGTTCCCGGTCGGAAATTCTGGGGCGGCTCATCCGCGAGCAGGGAAGGCGGCCCGGCAGCGCGGCTTCGGTCGTCGCGCTGGCGGAAGCCTTGGACGATGATCACCCGGATGCCGCGCGGATGGAAGCCGTTTTGCGGGAGCTTTCCCCGGAGCGCGATGCCGCCGAGGTGCTGGCTTTGTGGGAATACTGGTCGCGGGCGCCGACCGCTCCGGTCGCGGCCATCCTCGCCAATCTGGGCTGGCCGCCACAGTGTGCGGCACAAGCAAAGATAACCTGCGACATCCTGGCGCTGGTAAATTCGGGTGCTGCTCCGGGCATCCTGATGGCGGTTGCGGTTTTCGCGCGCCATCTGCCCGTGGCGGACGAAGAAATCAACGACGCCGTTTACGGCGCATGGGTGCGCTCCGGATCGGGCGATCTGGAACGGCTCATCACCGAGCAGAAAAGGCAGCCGGGCAGCCCGGCGCTGGAAGCGCTGCACGCTCTGGTGGCGGGCGACACGGAGCGCTATGCCAGCCTGCGCGACGAGAGCGGCCACCTGCTGATCCAGGCTTACACTCTGGCGCCCGAACCCCTGCGCGAGCGGCTGGCGCGAGCGGTGGCCGCGAGCCACGACCGCCGCCTGATGGCCGCCTACCGCGAGGCGCTGGCCGGCAGCGGCGCAGATGCGGCGGACAGCGTCGGCAATCTTGAGCGGATCGGCGATGAAGACGGCCTGTTCGAGGCTTGCCGCGCTCTCAGGCTGGCGCAGGTTCTCGGCCTGTGCGAGCGCTGGGCCAGCAATCCCGCCCGCCCGAGCGGCGCCAGCCAGCGCGCCGCCGTTGACCGCGCGGTGGCCGCATACCGGCGGCTGTGCGAATACGGGGCGGAGAGCCGCGAGAAACTTCCAAGGGGGCTGGTGGATATTTTCGATTGGTGGCACGCCCAAAAACCTGGCGATGACCAATTGCGCGCCGACCTGCTGAACGACGATCCTTTCATCGCGGCGCGCGGCCTTTATCTCGGCCACGAGCGCGGTATTGTTGATGCGCCCATGATCGCCGCTGCGGCAAAAAGCGAGCATTGGCCCGAGCGGCTGATAGCGCGGCTGGTGGATACCGCATACTGCGCGCAGACAACCGGCGATCGGGTATTCTGGGCCACCGCCTGCGCGACCGATGCCGGGCTGCTCAACGCGGTGTTGGGCGGCGGCCCCGATGACTACGCCCGCAACACCGCGCTGCTCGCCGCCATGCGGGGCGGCGGGGCCGACGCGCGCAACCGGGGGTTGCTGGAAATCCTGTGCGCGTTCCAGGAAGTTTTTGTCGGCGCGGGTATCACGGTAGACGCGAGCGCCGATGCCTCCGACCGCCATGCCATCGAGATCGAGGATGCGCCCGGCGAAATGTTCTGAACTTTTCTCAAGAGGTTTATCGAATAGGGTAAATCCGGTTGCGACAATGCCGGCAAGGAGTTAGCGGTGCGAGGATCAGGAAAAACAACATGACGCTGGCGCTGGATTTTGGCACCTGCAACACGGTGCTGGCGCGCTGGAACCCGGACACGCGCCGGGCGGAAACCCTGCGCCCGGACGGCCTGGCCAAGACGTACCGTTTCCGGTTGCCGGGGGAAAGCACAACGCAGGAATCGGCGGTGATCCCGTCGCTGGCGCATTACGGCGAACGCAACACGCTGCGCGCCGGCGCCGAGGTGGAGAACGCCGGGCTGACCAGCCACCGCAGCACATTCAGCAAGCTCAAACTCGACATCCTGCGCGACAATAACCGCGCGCGCCGCATCAACGGCGACCTGATCACCCCGCGCCAGGCAGCAGAAGACCTGATCGGCCAGGTGCTGATGTCGGCGGCAATCCACGCAGGAGAAGACCTGGTGGTTACCCTGCCGGTGGAAGCCTACGACAGATATGCCGACTGGTTACAGGATGCGGTGCTGAAGAGCTATCGCGGCACGGTGCGCATGCTGGATGAGGCCACCGCCTGCATCCTCGGCTACGAAGCCCATGTGCGCGAAGGCCAGATTTATGTGGTGATGGATTTCGGCGGCGGCACGCTGGACGTGTCGGTGGTCAAGACGCGCGATTTCGGAGCGGCGGAAACCCGGCTGTGCGACGTGCTCGGTCGCGCCGGCGAAGAAATCGGCGGCGCCCTGGTGGACCAATGGCTGCTGCGGCAGATGCAGGAGGCGCAGCAGCTTGCCGACCAGGACTTGGCGGACATGGGCATCGCCCTGCTGCGCGCCGCCGAAGACGCCAAAGTGCGGCTTTCCGGCGGGGAAGAGCGGGTCGAAATCTGGCACACAAACAGCGTCACCGGCCAGATCATCGGCTACACATTCACCGCAAACGGTCTGCGCGAGCTATTGGAAAAACCGCGCCCGGAAATGCGCGGATCGAGTCTGTACGGCCTGGTGGTGCGCACGTTGGGCCGGGCGCTGGAAGCCGCGCGGAAGTACGGCGCCGACAAATCCCAGGTGCAGAAAGTTTTTCTGGTCGGCGGCTCCAGCCTGCTGCTGGGCGTGGCGCAGCGGGTGCGCGAGCAGTTCGATGGCTGCACGGTACACTGCGAGCTCCCGTTCGAGGCTATCGCGCGCGGCGCGTGCCGCTACGCCGGGGAAGATCTCAGCCAGAAGCTGGTTCACGACTACTGCCTGCGCAGTTGGGACAGGGAGGCGAAGAGCTATGTCCTGGTGCCGGTGGTGCCGAAGGGAACCGCCTACCCGAGCGATGGCATGGTAACCAACAAGTACATCAATGCCGCCTGCGATGGCGCAACGCGGCTTGGGCTGGTGGTGATCGAGCGCTCCGCCATGGTGAGGCCGGAAATGGTTTACCAGATGGAAGGCGGCAGCCTCAGGCCGGTGCAGATGCTGCGGCGCGAAGACATCGCCTTGCGCGAACTCAACCCCGGCGATTCTGAATTCATCTGCGCCGACCCGCCGTGCGCCATCGGCGAAAAGCGCTTCGTGGCAGGCTTCGGCATTGACGCCAACAAGCGCCTCACCCTCTCGCTGAAGGATCTGCTGCCCGGCAACCGCTCCCGCGTGCAGCTCGCCAGCGGCGAGCGCGTGAGCCTGCCGATAAAGAACATGCCGTTTGTGAAGTTGTAAATTAGAGTGCGCTTGCTACCCTTTTGCTCTTACATTTGCTGCCCTTTCCGTTGCAACTTCTCCCCTGCTCATTTAGAGTGCATTCCACTTTTGTGGATTGATAGCGGGGGTGACAATCTTGCCCGGCCTTTGGCTGGACGCAAGTTGCCTGCAGTGCAATCTTTTGCGGGTGTAACCGCAACAAGCCCGCAGAAATCGTTGAGAGCTTGATTCGAGCTTGGAGCATTTAACCGTATGAAACTCGAAGTCGTCGGCAAAATCGCCAATATTGAAACCATAGCCCAAGGCAACGGCATTCGTGATATATCATTGCTGAGAAAACAGTACGGACTTGGCAACTGGAGAAAAAAGAAAGGCATCGTGCGGATAAGATTGCCGGACGGCAGTATGGCGATGGCCGAAATTCATTGGTATGAGGCCCACGGTATCGGTAAAGTGAAAATCAAGATAAAGGAGTGGCTATGAAATTCGTTGTCTGCATCTCGCGGGAAGACTGCGGCGATCTTTCCACCGACGACCTTACGCTTGGACGCCTTTACGAACTGTTGGCGCCCGCCGACAGCCACGGCATGATCAGGGTGGTTGACGACAGTGGTGAGGACTATCTATATCCCGCAGAACTGTTTGAGGCCGTCGAGGTTCAAGAACAAACAGCCGCACGCCTTCATGCGTTGTTGGCAGCGTGAAAACTGGCATTATCAAAATCAGCGGCGTGTTAATGCAAAACCCTTGCTGCATGCTTGCTGCAAAACTGAGGAGTGCAACATGGTTAAGAATGGAATGCGCCCGGTACATCCGGGAGAAATCTTGCGCGAGGAATACCTCGCCCCTATGGGCATGAGCGTCCACGCGCTATCGCAGGCGCTGCGTGTATGGTCAAGCCATTCTCCCGCAAGGACACCCAGGCACTGTTTGAGGGGGGTAAAGCCCAAGAAGAAATAAACAGCCACGGGAGCAATACCCGGCTAAAATAATCAACGAGCGTTGAGTTTTTCTTGCGTTTAGGGTCAATGCAAGGCAAAATTCAACGCTCGTTTATCTTTATGGGGGGCGTTATGGCACATATAGAGGTTGCTATCTCCTCTGCCGCCGAGTTGGGAAAAATACTTCGTGCCGTTCGCAAGGAGTCCGGGCTGACCCAACGCGATGCCGCCGCGCTATGCAATGTCAGCCTGCCATTTCTCAACGGCCTGGAGCAAGGGAAACCCACGGCCCAGATCGGGAAAGTCCTGTCCGTCTGTAGCCGCTTCGGTATTGGTGTCAGTCTGAAACTGCCGGGTGAAACGGCATGAGTGTTTTGATCGTCTCGGCCAACGGGATTCCGGTCGGAACTCTGGAAGTCAAGAAAGGGCAGTGGGAATTTGTCTACGCGACCGAGTGGAAGGATTATTCACTCTCGCCCAACTTTCCGGTTGCCACCAATAAATATGAAGACACCGCGAACGACAAGCCGGTCGAGTGGTTCTTCGAGAACCTGTTGCCCGAAGGCCGGCTGCGGGACCTGATCGCCACTCGGGACAGGATAGACCCTCGCGATATGTGGGCGCTTCTGGTCAGACATGGACAGGATACGGCAGGGGCACTTTCGCTGATCCCGGAAGGACTCGCGGCAGCAGCAAAGGAAATTCTGGCACCACTTTCTCAAGCGGCGCTACAGGAAAAGATCAAGGCTTCCAGAGCGCGCAATCTACCCTTGATGGCATCATGGGACGAAATCCGCATGTCCCTGGCGGGCGCTCAGGAAAAACTGGGGCTGCGTATTGACGCTAATGGCGCGATGTTTCTTCCAGAAGGTTCGGCGCCATCTACCCATATCGTCAAGCCGGAAAATGCCAGTGCGGACTTTCCATATTGCCCTGCGAATGAATTTTTCTGCATGCGTCTCGCACATGAGCTGAAGGTCCCAGTACCTGCGGTTGGATTGCTGCACCTCCCCGAACCGCTTTATGTCATCGAGCGGTTTGACCGGGAGCCATTGGAACAGAGCGCGGAGAAGGGTGCTGGGACGACGTTCAGGCGGCTCCACCAGATAGACCTGTGCCAGGCGATGGGTGTCGCACCATCAAAGAAATACGAGAGCGAAGGCGGCCTGGGTTTGCATCACCTGTTTGGAGTGCTTCGAGGCACCTTCATGGATCGTCCGGTCGTGGCTGCCAATGCCGTTGTCCAATGGATTGCCTTCAACTATTTGATCGGCAATCTGGACGCTCACGCGAAGAACATAGCCTTCCTGATGCGCGGCCACAAAGCTGCGGTGGCGCCGTTCTACGACATGCTGTGCGTAGAGGCCTATCTGCCGAGACAGACCATGGCCATGTCCATCGCCGGAGAGAACAAGCCCGGTTGGGTGGAAGGGGCGCACTGGGATGCGATGGCCTATGAGGCCGGTGTGGCGCCCCGACTCGTTCGCGGTGTCTTGTCGCGCATGAGCGAGGAGTTGCCGGAAGCGATTTCCAAGGTGATCGGAGATGAACGGTTGTTGCCTGTCGAACGCGATTTCCTGCGAGAGAAAGTGCTTCCCGTCATCGAAGATCGAAGAGGCTTCGTGGCCGATGCGCTCAAGACCCGGCAGTCTACAATCGCTGAACTACTGACAAAGCAGGAATTTGATCCGTCGGTAGCGGAGCGGTTAGCCAGGCTTTCCTGATGTGTGATGGAGGGCCGGTTTGCAACGGTCAGCGGCAAGTATCGCGCCGATGCAGCGCCATATCCTGCGGCCGATCTCGACCGTGCGTTTTCGCTTGGATCGAGCCATCGCCGGAAGTCTTTCACAATGCCCCTGTTGCGGAAAACCGTTCGCATGGGGCATGAGAAATTGGCAACACCGTACAAGTAATATTTCAAAACAAAAAGGCACGCTTGGCGTGCCTTTATTGTTTGTGGCGGGCATTCCTCTTACCGGTTGCCGCTATTGTGGCCGCGCCCCAGCGTGAAGCTGGATGCCGGGCGGCGCGTCTGGCCTGGAGTTGCGCTGTTGCCGCTGCGGCGCGGTGTGCTGGCGTCAAAGCGGTTGTGCGAATGCCCCTCGCGGCGCCCGCCTTCCGGGCGGGCGTGGCGGCTGTCCGGCGCGGTGTGGCGGCTGAAGCCGCCGGGTTTGCCGCGCGGGCTGGCAGGTTGCGGGCGCGGCTTGAACCTGGGCTCCAGCCCGGCGATGGTGTGGGCAACAATGCTCTGGCCGGTGTAGCGCTCGATCTTCTTCAGGTGCAGCGCATCGCGGTTGGAAGCGAACGACACGGCGATGCCGGAAGCCCCGGCGCGGCCCGTGCGCCCGATGCGGTGCACATAGTCTTCGGCAAACTTGGGCAGATCGAAATTGATGACATGCGAGATGCCGGCGACGTCAATGCCGCGCGCGGCAACATCGGTTGCCACCAGCACGCGCACCATGCCCCGGCGCAGGTTGAGCAGCGTGCGGTTGCGCTCGCGCTGGTTCATGTCGCCATGCAGCGCGGCGGCGGAATGCCCCTGCGCCAGCAGGCCGTCGGCCAGCGCATCGGCATCGCGCTTGGTGGCAGTAAATATCAGGGCCTGGTTCAATTCCGTGTCGCGCAGCAAGTGGTCCAGCAGGCGGTTCTTGTGCGCCATGTCGTCCACGTACATCAGGCGCTGTTCGATGTTCTCGTGGCGCGCCTGC
The DNA here is from genome assembly GCA_016223025.1 of Nitrosomonadales bacterium. Taxonomy (GTDB): domain Bacteria; phylum Pseudomonadota; class Gammaproteobacteria; order Burkholderiales; family Gallionellaceae; genus VIKH01. Next base: position 7,726 of record JACRPU010000037.1, read on the forward strand.
GCGGCCGCAACGGTGATGCGCCTGGGGCTCTTGAGCAGGCGCTTGGCCAGGTTTCCGATGACGCCATCCAGCGTGGCCGAGAACAGCAGCGTCTGGCGCGTGGCCGGGGTGGCGGCGGCAATGCGCTCCACGTCGTCAATGAAGCCCATGTCCAGCATGCGGTCGGCCTCGTCCAGCACCAGCATTTCCAGGCGCGAAAAATCAATGCGCCCGCGCTCGATGTGGTCAATCAAACGGCCGGGTGTGGCCACCAGAATATCCACGGGACTGGACAGCAGCTTGTTTTGCAGCGGGTAGGGCATGCCGCCCAGAATGCTCACCACTTTCAGGCGCATGTTCTTGCCGTATTTGGCGGCGGCGTCGGAAACCTGCTGCGCCAGTTCGCGCGTCGGCGTCAGCACCAGCACGCGCGGGCCTTTGCTGCGCACGGCGGAAGGCTGCGCGATGCGGTGCAGCGCGGGCAGGATGAAGGCGGCGGTTTTGCCGGTGCCGGTCTGGGCGGAAGCCATGATGTCTTGGCCGGCCATCACTTCCGGAATCGCCTGCGCCTGAACCGGCGTGGGCGTGGTATAGCCGGATTCTTCCACAGCTTTCAGGATGGCCGGGTTCAGGCCCAGGGTTGCAAAGGTGGATGCCGCTTCGTTCGGTGCATTTTCACCAGTTGTTGTATTTTTTCCAGTTGTTGAATTTTCAATAAACACACTAATTCCTTAAAAGAATTTACGACACAGCGCATGTGCGACATGGAATGCCACACGATAAATTCAGCGGGGGTTAACCTCCACCGGCGCAATAACATCGTCGCTAACCGGTGAAGCTAGATGGGCGCCATGCTGCCGGCGCACAAAGGATGGGGTCAGGAAACGATGAACCAACGCTGCGCGAACCTCGCAGCGAGGCGCGCATTATAGGCAAGCGTGCCTGGAAAGCAAGCAAAATTTTTGCGGCAAGCATCAGCTCCCGGAAAACACGTTACACTGTATGGCAATATGGAAACCAAATATCCATATCTGCCGTTTACCGCGCGTGAAAAGGTATGGCAGCTTTTCCATTTAACGTGAAGCTCGCGCAGCGAGAGCCTCGCCCTTTAACCTTGAGGCGCACCCCGGCAGGGGTGATGCTTTCATGCATGCGACCATTCCGTAATCGCCCCGATTTGCCGCCACCACCTGGCTTCTGCTTGCCGGTATTCATTCTGGCATGGTCTTGCGCGCAAGCTCTCGCGGCAGAACCCTCCTTTCCCCGAACGTATAACCTGCAACCAAAAAACGTGGCGGTCGTAATCAATGATGACGATACGCACAGTGTCGCGGTTGGCGAATACTACCAAAAGGCACGGGAAATCCCCGCGCAGAACGTGGTGCATGTGCGTATTCCGGGCAGCCCGCGCAAACTTTCCATCGCGGCGTTCAACCAGCTCAAACAACAGATCGGGGCGCAACTGAACCCGGATATTCAAGCCATCGCGCTGGTATGGACCGCGCCCTATGCGGTCGAGTGCAACTCGATCACTTCGGCGCTATCGTTGGGATTTGACGCGGAGCAGTGCAGGAAAACCTGCGCCCCCGGCAAGCCGAGCCGCTATTTCAATTCGAATTCCGTGCGCCCTTTCACCGATTTCGGCATCCGCATTTCCATGCTGCTGCCCACCGGTTCGATCGAGCAGGCGCAGGCACTCATTGATCGCGGCAAACTCAGCGGCTTCAGCGTGCCTCCCGCAAGCGCCTATTTTCTGGTGACTTCGGATGCCGATCGCAGCTCCCGCGCGCCCTTTTTTCCGAAGTCCGGCCGTATCTCCCGGCTGAAACTCACCATCAAGACGATCAAGGCGGACAGCATCGAGGGCGTGAGCGACATCATGTTTTACCAGACCGGGCTGGTCAGGGTGCCTAAGCTGGATACCCTCCATTTTCTGCCCGGTGCCCTGGCCGACCATCTGACTTCGTCCGGAGGCGATCTGCTCGGAACGGGGCAGATGAGCAGCCTGCGCTGGCTGGAGGCGGGCGCCACCGCAAGCTACGGCACGGTCTCCGAGCCGTGCAATTACCCGCAGAAATTTCCCAACCCGGCAGTTTTGCTCAGGCACTACCTGTCCGGCGCAAGCGCCATTGAAGCCTACTGGAAGAGCGTTGCCTGGCCGACGCAGGGGCTGTTCATCGGCGAGCCGCTGGCTTCGCCTTACCGTCGTTTCGGTGACAGGGGGATGCTGCAAAATTAGCGATCTGCGGTCTGGTGCGGAGTTGCCGGTCGAGCCGCATGATAGATTATCCGGGATAAATTGCTGAGGCCCGGTGTACTCGCGGTTTTTCCGCAACGAATGGATTGTCATGCATACTGCCTATATTACCCATCCCGCCTGCCTCAAGCACGACATGGGGGCGGGCCACCCGGAGTGCCCCGCGCGTATCCAGGCCATCGAAGATCATCTGGTCGCATCTGGCCTGCTGCAGTTTCTGGATCGGGTCGAGGCGCGACAGGCGAGCGTGGAAGAGCTGGCGCTCGCCCACGGGCGCGGCTACATCGAGGCGATATTCCGCCGCGCGCCAGCCTCGGGGCTGGTTTACCTCGACCCCGACACCGCGATGAACCCGCATAGCCTCGAAGCCGCGCTGCGCGCTGCCGGGGCGGCGGTGATGGCGGTGGACCGGGTGATGTCGGGCGAGGCGGAAAACGCCTTCTGCAATATCCGCCCGCCCGGCCACCACGCCGGGCGCAACAGCGCGGCAGGATTCTGCATCTTCAACAATGTTGCGGCGGCGGCGGCGCACGCGCTGGAGCGCCACGGCCTGGAGCGCGTGGCCATCGCCGATTTTGACGTGCATCACGGCAACGGGACGGAAGATATTTTTCACGACGATGCGCGCGTGATGCTGTGCTCCACTTTCCGGCATCCCTATTACCCCTATTGCGGCGCCGACAGCGGCAATGAGCACATCATCAATGTTCCCCTTCCATATGGCACTTCGGGCGAGGAATTCCGCGACGCCGTGACGCGGCGCTGGCTGCCGGCGCTGGAACGCTTCCGCCCGCAACTGCTGCTCGTTTCTGCGGGGTTTGACGCCCACCGTGAGGATGAAATGGGGGGGTTCGGCTTGAATGAAAACGATTATGCCTGGGTGACCGGAGCGATCAAGGATATCGCCGGTCGCCACGCCGGCGGGCGCATCGTTTCCGTGCTGGAAGGCGGCTATGCGCTGCAAGCGCTGGGGCGCAGCGCGCTGGCGCACATCAGGGTATTGGGCGGCATGTAAAAACGGGCCGGAAAGACATCTGTTTTCCCGGCCCGGCAGAGTTTGTTTCCAACCGGGGTCAGGTTTATGCCGCCGCGAGCAGTTCGCTCTTGAAGCCGTAATGTTCGCGCAACAGGCGCACCGCATCGCGGCTCCTGCCGTCGGCAAGCGTGTCCGACTTGATCGCGACCACGGAAAAATCGTCCAGGTCACCCTTGATCGCCTCCGGGTTTTCTTCGGCGGCAAGCCACACGCCGAGCGGCCAGCCGTGCTCGTATTCGCTGTGCAGCAGCTCGGCGCGGCGCGCGCGCCACACCGACAGCGGCACCAGCACCGGCCCGGCGGGCAGCCTGACATTGTGCGGGGTTTCGCCCTCGGCGAGCGTCAGGGTTTTCCATTGGTCAACGGCAATACGATCATCTTTTATCAGCTTGAGCATTTGGCCACCTTCCTTTCCGAATACGGTCTGCGGGGTTCGCTTAAAGTGTTGCGTTTCATCGAATGGGTGAAGCGCATTCTAGTAGCGCCGCATATATAATCAAGCAATTGTTTGTTACATCAATATAAGCAATGGCTATAAGGGAACCAGAAAAACTTTGCATTGCCGGCTCACGCGCAAACACAAACCGGTAAAATGCGCTTATGACCTTAACCTGCCCGGCGCCCGCCAAGCTCAACCTGTTCCTGCATGTGGTGGGGCGCAGGGAAGACGGCTACCACCTGCTGCAAACCCTGTTCCGCTTCATTGATTTCGGCGACACGCTGCATTTCTCGCCGCGCGAAGACGGCATGGTGCGCCGCGCCATCGAAATAGAAGGCGTTCCGCCGGAGCAGGATTTGTGCGTGCGCGCCGCGCGGCTGCTGCAACAGGAATGCGGCTGCAAGCTGGGCGCGGACATCGTGCTGGAAAAGCGCATCCCGATGGGCGGGGGGATGGGCGGCGGCAGCTCCGATGCGGCCACCACCCTGCTGGCGCTCAACCGCCTGTGGGATCTGGGTTTGCCCCGCGAACGCCTGATGCGGATGGGGCTGACTCTGGGTGCCGATGTGCCGGTATTCGTTTTCGGCGAAAACGCCTTCGCGGAGGGCGTGGGCGAACGCTTGCAGGCCTACCCTTTGCCGGGTGCCTGGTATGTGGTGCTGTTCCCTCGCGCGCACGTCGCGACGGCGCAGATTTTTGCGCATCCCGAATTGACACGGAATACGATTTCCCTCAAAATCCGCGACCTTTCGCACAGGGTGCTGCAGAACGATTTGCAGCCGGTAGTGTGCGGCCTTTATCCGGAAGTGGCGCGGCATCTCGCCTGGCTGGCCAGGTTTGCGCGGGCGCGGATGACCGGCTCCGGGGCCTGCGTGTTTGCCGAATTTCCCGGCCCGGTACAAGCGCGGGCCGCGCTGGAACAATTGCCGCCGGACATGCGCGGCATCGTGGCGCGAGGCTTGCCGCACCATCCGTTGCGGGATTTTGCCGCTCCATAAAAATTTTGGGGAGTCGCCAAGTGGTAAGGCACCGGATTTTGATTCCGGCATTCGTAGGTTCGATCCCTACCTCCCCAGCCAGTATTGCGGGTCGCTTTTGCGCGGAGCGCCCGCGTCCGTTCCAATTTTAGCGGGAGAAATGTACGTGTCCTACGACAGCTTGATGGTGTTCACCGGCAACGCCAACCCCAAGCTTGCAGAAGATGTGGCGCGATACCTGGATATCCGCCTCGGGCGGGCCGTTGTCGGACGTTTTTCCGACGGCGAGGTGATGGTCGAAATTCTCGAAAACGTGCGCGGCAAGGACGTGTTTGTGCTGCAATCCACCTGCGCCCCGACCAACGACACCCTGATGGAAGTCCTGGTGATGGTGGACGCGCTGAAGCGCGCTTCTGCCGGACGCATCACCGCCGCGTTGCCGTATCTGGGGTATGCCAGACAGGATCGCCGCCCGCGTTCCGCGCGCGTGGCGATTACCGCCAAGGTGGTGGCGAACATGCTGACCGGCGTGGGAGTGGACCGGGTGCTGACCATGGATCTGCACTCGGACCAGATTCAGGGATTCTTCGATATTCCGGTGGACAACATCTATGCCAGCCCGATTTTGCTGTCCGACGTGTGGAAGCACAACTACCCGAACCTCGTGGTGGTGTCGCCGGACGTGGGCGGCGTGGTGCGCGCCCGCGCGCTGGCCAAACAGATGGACGCGGACCTGGCGATTATTGACAAGCGCCGCCCCAAGCCCAATGTGGCCAAGGTGATGAACATCATCGGCGAAGTGGCGGGGCGCACCTGCCTCATCATGGACGACATGGTGGATACCGCCAACACCTTGTGCGAGGCTTCCGATGCGCTCAAGGAAAAGGGCGCGGAGCGGGTGATCGCCTACTGTACGCATCCGGTGCTGTCTGGGCCGGCCATCGAGCGCATCGAAAAATCCGCGCTGGACGAACTGGTGGTGACCGACACCATCCCGTTGCGCGCCGAAGCCCGCGCCTGCAAAAGGATACGGCAGTTGAGCGTGGCGGAGTTGATGGCCGAAACCATGCGCCGCATCAATACGGAAGAGTCGGTCAGCTCCCTGTTCGCCGAATAGTTTTTGCGGCAGCCGCGTTGGCTGCCGCGCAACCCGGAACCGCCTGGTCGCGGGCGTTTCCAATTTTGAAGCGGAGAAGCAAAATGAAAATTGAAGTGAGCGCAACATCCCGCAAGGCGCAAGGAACGGGTGCGAGCCGCCGTCTGCGCAAGACCGGTCGCGTGCCCGGCATCGTGTATGGCGACGGCGAACCGGCATTGATTGATATTGACCACAACAACCTGTTTCACGCCCTGCGCAAGGAAGCTTTTCATGCTTCCGTGCTGACGCTCGATCTGGACGGAAGCAAGCAGCAGGTGCTGCTGCGCGATTTCCAGATGCACCCGTTCCGCCAGCAGGTGCAGCACATAGACTTTCAGCGCGTGTCGCCGGACAAGAAGATACACATGAAAGTGCCGCTGCACTTCATCAATGCCGACATTTCACCCGGTGTGAAACAAAGCGGCGGCATCATCAGCCACGTGATGAACGATCTGGATATCGCCTGCCTGCCTGCCGATCTGCCCGAATTTATCGAGGTTGACCTTTCCGGCATGGCGATGGGCCACTCCCTCCACGTGTCCGATCTCAAGCTTCCCAAGGGTGTGGCGGTGGTTGCTCACGGGCACACCGCAGATGCCGTGGTGGCGACCGTGCAGATACCGCGCGGCGCCGTGGAAGCGGAAGCGGAAGCGGCTGCTGCCGCCGCCGCAGCAGCGGCTCCTGCCGGCGAAGCAAAATCCGCAGCCAAACCTGCAGGCGAGGCGAAACCAGCAGCCAAATCAGCCGCCAAACCGGCAGCAAAATAAGCCGTAAACACGATCCCAAACCCGCCATGCTTTCATTGCGATTGCGTGGCGGGTTTTTTTCATGACCGGATTTTGGCGTGGCCGAGATAAAACTGATCGTCGGGTTGGGCAACCCCGGCCGCGAGTACGAAAGCTCGCGCCATAACGCCGGTTTCCGGTGGGCGGACGAATTTGCGCGCGCGCACCAGTTAACCTTCAAGACGGAGAACAAGTTTCACGGCTCGACCGCGCGCGGCTCGCCGCACGGGCACGAGATTTTCCTGCTCAAGCCGCAGACCTTCATGAACGGCAGCGGGCGCGCGGTGGCGGCAATGGCGCTGTTTTACAAGATAACACCGCAGAGCATCCTGGTGGTGCATGACGATCTGGATCTGCCGCCGGGAAGCGCCAAACTAAAACTGGGCGGCGGCCACGGCGGGCACAACGGCTTGAAGGATATTATCGCGCATCTCGGCTCGCGCGATTTCTGGCGGCTGCGCATCGGCATCGGCCATCCCGGAGAGCGCGGCGAAGTCTCGAACCATGTGTTGAGCGCGGCGCGCCGGGAAGAGCAGTCGCTGATTGACGATGCGATGCGGCGAGCGCAGGATGTGGCGGCGCTCATCGTGGATGGCAAGCTGGAAGCGGCGATGCTGAAACTGCACAGCACGTAATAAAACCAACGCTTCTACGCTACATGGCGCGCGATTCAAACTGAGGTGGAATAATCTGACGACCCTATCCACCACCTTGAAGAAAGGAGATTTCCATGGGGGTGAGCGCAGGGTAAACCTGTTCTCGCAAACTTGTTTTATAAATCAGCGATGACTGATTTATTGTCCCCCGGCAAATCAAAGAAATGCAGGGTAGATAAGCGTAGCGCATCCACCCACATTATTTGTCGAGAACAAATTTACCCTGGAGATGAGTGCGGCCTAGGCGGATAAGGCAAGAGCCGCCGCAAACATGGGCGACGGGGCAAACAACCAAGGCCCAGGAAATGGTCGGGCTGATCACCCCGCTCTGCACCCGTGCCAACTGCCGGGCACGCCAGGCGATGAATCTTTTATCACCATTTGGCATCCATGATGCAATATGCTGTTCGTGCTGCGTTGACACTTTGGCCCGCCCGCCAGGCGCGCCGCCTTGTTTGGGAATCGGCTCCGGGCTGCGCCCTACATCGCTTTCCAATCTAAACAGGTGGCCGTGATCGATCTGCCGTGCCCGTGAAATCAGTATTTTTTGACATCAGATTTTCAGTATACTCCAAGCACCGTAACCGCCTATTTTCCATGCCCGCAGGGAGGCTCGCTTGCGCAAGGTCTTATACATTCTTGGCCAACTCTCCGACTCTGATGTCGATTGGCTCGCTCGCACCGGCAAGCGCATCAAGCACGTCAAGGGCACGCAACTGATCAAGTTCGGGGTCAGCCTCAGCCAGGTCTTCCTGGTGTTGGACGGCGAACTCTCGATTCAAACCAATAAAGGATTCGAGCTGGCCAAGGTGGGCTCAGGCGAAATCCTCGGTGAAATGTCGCTGGTGGATTCCCGCCCTCCTTCGGCTTCCGTGGTGGTGGTGCAGGACGCTTTCGTGCTCGCGCTGGACAAGACGGTGATTCAGGAAAAGCTCGACACCGACTCAGGTTTTGCCTCGCGCTTTTACCGCTCAATCGCGATATTCCTGTCCGAGCGGATGAGGAACACCGTCGGGCGCATGGGTTATGGCGACGAGGCCGAAGAAGTTTCTGCGGACGAAGACGAACTCGACGCCAACGTGCTGGACAACGTTCATCTCGCGGGCGCTCGATTCGAGCGCCTGCTGCAGAAATTGATGGGATGAATGACGCGGTGAGACACGAGCGTCGCAATCCTTCGCTGAAATCGCCACCGGGAGCCCGCCCATGGCTTTGTCGGCGAAATTAGTGCGATCCGCTGCAATAGTACTTGGCACAAGCGCGTCGTTGCTGCTCGGCGTATTTTCGCAAAATGCCCAAGCGCAGCGCACGCGGGATATGCCGCAAGGTTTGAGCCTGGAAGCGGCGCTATCGGTCGCGCTATCAGGCAATCCCAACGTGCTGCTCTCGCTCACACAGGTCGAGGTGGCCCAGGGCGTGGCGCAGCAGCAGCATGGGCCGTTTGATCTCGCGCTGAACGCGCAGGGCGGCAGCACGCGCAACATACAGCCCCTGCGCGAGGCCGAGCGTCTGAACTTCCTGCAGGGCGGATACGACCTGCGCTACCAGATCAGCGATACCACCATTGCGCAAGCAGGGGTCACGCAGTTGTTCATCAACGGGGTGCAGGCAAACCTGGTAGCCACTTATACGAACAATGCGGACAACACCTTCCCCGCAACCGGAACGCTGCGGCAAGGCAGCGGAACCGTGGCTTTCCAGTTGCGCGTGCCGATAATGCGCAATGCGGGAGATGTGGCCAGCGCGCCGTTGCGCGCAGCCGAAATCGAATCTTCCGCCACGCGCGGCGAACTCGAATTCACGGTCGCACAGGCTCTGTTGAACAGCGCGCTTTCCTACTGGGATTATCTGGGCAAGACGCAGCGTCTGGCAATCAGCCGCGCCAACGAACGTCGCGGCGAAGAGCAACTCGATGAGATTCGCAAATTGATTGCTGCGGACGAGTTGCCAGAGGCGGAAGCCAATCTTGCGCAAGCGAGCCTGAATGATCGCCGCTCGGCACGCATCGCGGCGGAGCAAGCGCTTCTGGAGTCGCGCCGCGCGCTCGGGCGCACGCTCGGGATGAGCGCGCAAGCGACCATGTCCATCGGCGATCTGGTGGACGCGTTTCCGCCATACGCCAACGTGGCGATCAACACCGTGCTTCGCAAGGAAGAGCTTACCTTGCGCGCACTTGAGTTGCGCAGCGATCTGGCGGCGCTGCGCCAGCACCGGGAAGCCGCGCAAATTCTCCGCGATGCCGCGCGCAAAAACGAACGCCCGCAGCTCGATCTGGTGCTGGGCGCAACGCAAAACGGCTTGACTGAAGGCGCCTCGCCGGGCGCGATCGCACCTGCGTTCACCCGGAATTTTGGCCCCGGTTATAGCGCCAACCTGATTTTTCAAATGCCGCTGGGAAACAACACCGCGCGCGGGCTGTACCGGCAGCAGGCGGCGCAGGCCGACGCACAGCGCATCCGCATCAGCGAGCTGGGCCATTCGATCAGCAACAGCATCGAGATTTCGGCCTACGCCGTGCAGCGCGCCACGGAACAATTGATTGAAGCGGATGCGGCAGTCAAGACCTATGCCGTGAGCCTGGAGAACGAGCGCACCAAACGGCGCCTCGGATTGGCGACGCTGATCGACACCCTGAATATTGAAGACCGCTACAACAATGCGCTGCTGGCCGCAGTGCAGGCGCACCAGAATTTTGCCGGCAGCATCGCGCGGTTCCGGTTCGAGACCGGTACCTTGCTGGCGCGCGAAGGCGACACTTACAGCGCCCGCGTGAGCGAACTGCTCACTCCAGAGGTTCGCTGAATTGGACGGCACGATTATGGAAACCCCTCATCGCGCATCTTGCGCAAACCTCCGTCACCACTTGGCAATCCATCCGGAGCACACACCGTGAGCACATCTGAAATTCAGACAAAACTGTTCCGAAAAGTCGCTCTGGACCGCCTGTCTTCGCCGGAACAGCTCGATACCATGATCCAGATCGTGACCCTTAAAAGCTGGCTGATGCTCGCGCCGCTGGTGGCGCTGGTGGCGCTGGCAATACTCTGGGGCATCTTCGGCTCGATACCCTCGAAGGTCACCGGCAAGGCTCTCCTGATTCAAAGCGGGGGTCTTGCCGACATTACCAGCGGTTCGGCGGGCCGCATCACGTCAATGAAAGTGAAAGTGGGCGATCTGATCGGCGCCGGGCAACTGATTGCAGTTCTGGCGCAGCCCGATCTCGCGGACAGGATCAAATCCGCCGAGGGCAGGCTCGCCGAATTGCAGCGCCAGGACAACGAATTGCAAGGTCAGATCAGCCGCTCGCAAACCCTGTCGCGCTCCCTGCTGTTGCAGCAGCGCGCGGCCGTCGAAGGCCAGATAAAGGCGGCGCAAGATCGCGCCCAGGTGCTGCGCGAGCGGGTGGAAACCCAACGCCGTCTTGTCGAGCAGGGCTTGATCACCCATCAGACGCTACTCAACTCCCAGAACGAATTGGCGTCATCGCAACTGGAAATTGAAAACGCCAAATCGCAGCTCCAGCAGGGGTCGTTGCGGGGAGCGGAAGACGACAAGCGCGCATTGCAGGAAATTACCGCCATACGCAACCAGATGAGCGAGACGCGCCGCACCCTTGACGGACTGCATTCCAGCCTGTCCCAGACCGCGCAGATCAATTCGAGTTATGCCGGGCGAATCGTCGAAATCAAAGCTGGTCCGGGCACCCTGGTGGCGCAAGGCGCGGCGGTCGTAACGGTGGTGCCCGCGTCCGGCGGCGTTTCCGAAACCGAAGCGGTGATCTATATCCCTGCTGCCGAGGGCAAAAAAATCGAAACCGGGATGGAAGCGCAGATCGTACCCACGACGGTGAAGCGCGAGGAGCACGGCTTCATGATCGCCAAGGTCAATTATGTTTCCGAGTATGCGGCAACGGAGGATTCGATGATGGCGATCCTGCAAAACAGGCAGATCGTGCAGGAATTGTCCGGAGGCAGCGCACCGATCGAGATACGCGCGAAGCTCCTGCCCGCCAGCACGCCCAGCGGATTCAAATGGTCGAGTAAAGACGGCCCGCCGTTCAAGGTGGGAGCCGGTACGCTGGGAACTGCGGAGATCGTGGTGTTCAGGCAAGCTCCGATCACGCTGGTGATTCCGTTTCTCAGGAAAAGCCTGGGGGTGAATTGAGCGAGCGCCGGTCTCCGCGCGCTCCCGCTTCCTCGTCAACTTATTGAGGGCACCTCTAAAAATTCAAAGTTCTAAGCAAGACAAGGCGCGAGCAAAAAATTGCGACGCGGCATATGTGTGATATGTAAGGAGTAATTTTTTGTGAGCAACGCAGTATTGTGACGAAATTTGGATTTTTAGAGGCGCCCTTGAAAAAAGCATGACAAGCCCCGACACCCAATCCGCCCCCGCGACCATGCTGAAGAATATTCGCGTCAACACACCCGCCATCCTGCAGATGGAGGCTGCGGAATGCGGTGCGGCATCGCTGGCGATAGTGCTGGCTTTTTACCGGCGATGGGTGCCGCTGGAAGAGCTGCGCGTCGCCTGCGGCGTGTCGCGCGATGGCTCCAAGGCATCGAACGTGTTGCGTGCGGCGCGCACTTACGGCCTGGCGGCCAAGGGTTACAGGAAGGAGCCCGATGATCTGCGCAACATGAAGCTGCCGATCATCGCCTTCTGGAATTTCAATCACTTTCTGGTGGTCGAGGGCTTTGTCGGGGACAAGGTCTATCTGAGCGACCCGGCATCGGGCAAGCGCTGGGTTTCTGCGCAGGAATTCGACCAATCCTTTACCGGCGTGGTACTGAGCGTCGAACCGGGGCCGGATTTCAGGCCCGGCGGCGAAAGCCCCAGCGTGCTGCGCGCGCTGAAGCGGCGTTTTACAGGCGCGAGCAATGCCATCGCGCTGCTTCTGGTGTGCGGCCTAGCCCTGGTCATACCGGGCATGGCGGTGCCCGCGTTCGGGCGGGTTTTCGTTGACGAAGTATTGATCGGGCACCATGAGAGCTGGCTGCTGCCGCTGTTGGTCGGCATGGCCGCGACCTGCTTGCTGCGCGCCGCGCTCGCCTGGACGCAGCAGTATTACCTGCTGCGCGTTGAAACCAAGATGGCCCTGGCGACCTCGTCCAAGTTCTTCTGGCATGTGCTGCGCCTGCCGATCGAATTCTACACACATCGCTCGCCCGGCGAAATCAGCGGCCGCGTGGCGATCAATGATCTCGTGGCGCGCATTCTCACCGAGGATCTGACCCACTCCCTGCTGGCGATCCTCACGGCGATTTTCTTTGGCGCCCTCCTGTTGTTCTACGACTGGCGGCTGGCGCTCATCGCGTTTGTGACCGTCGGGCTGAATCTGGGCGCACTGCAATACGTCGCCAGGAGCAACAGGCAGCTCAACCAGCGCCTTGCCATGGATGGAGGCAAACTCGGCGGCGTCGCGATGTCGGGCCTGGCGATGATGGAAACCATAAAATCCTCCGGTGGCGAAGCGGGCTTTTTCTCGAAGTGGTCCGGGCACCAATCCAAATTTCTCAACTCGCAGCAGGAAACGGCGCGCATCGGGTTGAATCTCTCGCTGCTGCCGACGCTGTTGAACGCTTTCAGCAGCACCCTGATTCTGGGCTTAGGCGCCATGCGGGTGATGGATGGGGCGATGACCATGGGCACGCTGGTGGCATTTCAGAGCCTGGTGGCAAGCTTCATGGCCCCGACCAACCAGTTGATGGGCATGTTCTCGAAATTGCAGCAGACGCAGGGCAACATTGACCGGCTCGACGATGTCATGAAGTACCCGCTTGATCCGCTGGTTCGCGAAGACAGCGAAAAAGCGCGCACCGCGCCGCTGGAAAAGCTCCGCGGCGAGATCGAATTCAGGAACGTCAGTTTTGGTTACAGCCGCGCCGAAAAGCCGTTGCTGGAAAATTTCAGCATGAAGATTTATCCCGGGCAACGCGTAGCGCTGGTCGGCCCCTCCGGTTGCGGCAAGTCCACCGTCGCGAAACTCGCGATGGGGCTGTACCGGCCGTGGGAGGGCGAGATTCTGTTCGACGGCAGGCCGCGCGAGGACTACAGCCGCTACGCGATGATCAACTCCATGGCAATGGTGGATCAGAACATCGCGCTGTTTACCGGCACGGTGCGCGACAACATCACCATGTGGGACAGCACCGTCGGAGAGGCGGCCTTGATTCGCGCCGCGCAGGACGCCTGCATCCACGAGGTCATACTGCAACGGCCGGGCGGCTACGACGCCAGCATCCTGGAGGGCGGCGCCAACTTTTCCGGCGGCCAGAAGCAACGCATTGAAATCGCCCGCGCGCTGGTCAATGACCCGCGCATCCTGGTGCTGGATGAGGCCACCAGCGCCCTGGATGCGACGACGGAGAAGCTGTTCGATGACAACCTGCGCCGGCGCGGCTGCTCCTCAATGGTAGTGGCGCACCGCCTTTCCACGATTCGCGATGCCGACGAAATCATCGTGCTGCGCGCGGGCCGCGCCATCCAGCGCGGCACGCACGATGCCCTGGTACGGGAAGAAGGCGGCCTGTACCACCAGCTCATGTCCACCGAGGCGCACTGATGCAGGCCTTGCGCACACGGCTGCTGCAGATGGGCGACGCGTACATCATCGGCGCGCACGCGCCCCTGCTCCTGCGCGATCCGGAGCGGGCATGGTGGATCGAAGACGGCACGGTGGACATATTCGCCGTCGAGCAGGCCGCGCCCACCGGCGGCGCCGGGGAGACGGGCGGTATCGGGGCGGATCAATTCGTCCCCGGCCCGCGCGAACATCTCTATCGGGTTGAAAGCGGCCAACTGTTTTTCGGCATCGCCCATGCCAACCTCGATCCTGGCTGGACGCTGATCGGCTCGGCGACGGCGGGCGCCAAGGTGCGCGAATTCTCCTGGCGCGAGTTGCGCGAACTGGCGGCGGATGAACGCCTGCACCGCGGCTTGACGGAACTCATTGACACATGGGTGAGCGCCACGACGCGCGGCGCGGCAAAAGATATTCAGCCCAAGAACTACGTCCCGCTGAGCCTGGGCCAGGAAACGCCCACGGCGGTTGCGGGCGGGCGCTCTTTTTCCCCGGCGGAGCGTCTGGCGTATATGCGCATGGCCGAAGGCGAGGCAAGTTTCCTGTCGCGCGCCGCGTTGCGCGTCGGCCCGGCCACACCGCTGCTGCCGCTGCGCGATGATGCGTGGTGCGATGCCGTCCGGGATTGCAGTGTCCATGCGCTTGCGCCAGGCGCGGCGCTGCGGGAGGCCGATTTCTGGGACGGGCTGCGCCATTACTACCGGTTGATTGTGTGCTTTTCGCTGGCAGGTTTTGCCGCGACAGCGAAGCAAGAGTCCGGGCGCATGCGCATGAAATCGGCGCAGGCCGCCGAACAGATGCACAGCGGGCTCGCGAGTTTTGTGCGCACACTGAAGCCCGATCAGGGTACGCGCTTTGCCGACATCTCTGGCGATCCTCTGCTGGGCGCCTGCCAGTTGATCGGAATGCGCATGGCGACGCGCTTTGTCGCCCCGCCGCACACCGGTTTGGCCAATGCCGATCCGCTGGAAGCCATTGCCGACGCGGCGCGCGTGCGCTTTCGCCAGGTGGCGCTGCGCGGCGCGTGGTGGCGGTCCGACGGCGGCGACCTGCTGGCGCGCTTTCAGGAAAACAAACAGCCGCTGGCTTTGTTGCGCGTCCGCGGTTGTTACGAACTGCATGACCCGGTGGCCATGACAGTACGGGTAGTGGATGAAGCGCTGGCGGGGCAATTGGCGCCGTTCGCCACATCGTTTTTCCGCTCGCTGCCCACGAAGAAACTGCGCATGCGGGACATCGCGCATTTCATCTACGCCGGCATGGGATCGGACGCAATGTGGATGCTCGGCCTGGGGCTGTCCATCGGCCTGCTGAGCCTGCTCACGCCCCTGTTGACGGGTTATATCTTCGACATCCTGATTCCCTCCTCGGACCGGGGTCAGGTGGCGCAATTGATGGGCGCGCTTATGGCGGTTGCAATCGCGACCACCCTGTTCACTCTGGCGCGCTCGATGGCGGCGCTGCGCCTGGAGACGCGCGCCGATTCCGGCCTGGAGGCCGCTATCTGGGACAGGGCGCTGAATCTGCCCGCGACCTTCTTCAAGCAATATTCCTCTGGCGACCTGGCCGCGCGCCTGGGCGCGATCAACACCATCCGCTCGGCGATTTCGGGCACCACGCTTGGCTCCATCCTGACCGGGGTGTTTTCGCTGCTCAACATCGCGCTGCTTTTTTATTACGACACGAAACTCGCAACCCTGGCCGTGATCCTCGTTCTGGGTGCGGCGCTACTGAGCTTCGCGCTCGGTTTTTTTACCCTGCGCTACCAGCGGCGCATGGTCGAGATATCGGGCACGCTATCGGGATTGGTGCTGGAATATTTGCGCGGCGCAGCCAAACTGCGCGTAACCGGCTCCGAGGCGCGCGCTTTCGCCAACTGGGCGCGCGAGTTCAGCCGCATGAAGCAGCTCGCCTTTGGCGCGGGCCATGTAAAAAACATCAACGATGTGTTCTTTTCCGCCTACGGGGTGGTCACGGATATCCTCCTGTTTGGAGCAATCGGCTTTTTTCTGTTCAAGGCTGGCGGTGCGCCGATCACCGGCCAGGATGCCGTCAGGGCGCTCACGACGGGGCAGTTCATCGCCTTCTATGGCGCGTTTGGCGCGGTGATGGGTGCGGTCACCGGGCTGAGCCATACCGCGCTCGGCCTGCTCGGCCTTATTCCTGTGTACGAGCGGGCCAAGCCGGTGCTGGAAGCCCTGCCCGAAACCGATGAGGCCAAAGCGCATCCGGGTGAAATGCAGGGGCAGCTCGATGTGGTGAATGCGGTGTTCCGCTATCGCGCGGACGGCCCCCCGATACTCGATGATGTATCGTTTTCGATCAGGCCCGGCGGCTTTATCGCGGTGGTGGGCGCATCCGGATCGGGCAAATCGTCCTTGCTGCGCTGTCTGCTCGGCTTCGAAAAACTATCTTCCGGAGGCATATTTTTCGACAACCAGAATCTCGATGACCTGGACTTGCGCGCGGTTCGCCGCCAGATGGGCGTGGTGCTGCAACACAGCCAGTTGATGCCCGGCGACATCTTCACCAACATCGTCGGCACCAGCTTGTTCAACATCGACGATGCCTGGGAAGCGGCACGGTTTTGCGGTCTGGAAGATGACATCAAGGCCATGCCCATGGGCATGCATACGATGCTCTCCGAGGACGGCGGCACGCTCTCCGGCGGTCAGCGCCAGCGCATCCTGATCGCGCGCGCCATCGTACACCGACCGCGCATCATTTTCTTCGACGAAGCCACCAGCGCACTCGACAACCGCACTCAGGATATGGTCACGCAAAGCCTGAACCAGTTGCGCGCCACGCGCATCGTCATCGCGCACCGCCTGTCCACCGTCATCAACGCGGATCGGATCATCGTCATGGACAAGGGCAGGATCGTGCAGGTCGGCAATTACCAGGCACTGATCGGTGTGCCGGGCATTTTTCAGGATCTCGCCAGGCGGCAGATGCTGTGATTGCACCGGAAAGTGCAGGGGCTGATAATGCCAGCGATGAATTCATTTTCCCATCACGGAATAGCGCGGGATATTCGTGCGGGGATGCCGGGGAAGCAGGATGACAAATAATTCGAATAAAGCGCCCGATGATGCGCTGATAGCGGCGGTGCTCGGGGGGGATACGGAGAGCTTCGCGTTGCTGGTGACACGCCACCAGCAGCGCGTCATGCGTTTCATCCTCCGGTACGAATTCAACGCCGATGACGCCGAGGATCTCGCGCAGGAAACCTTTCTGCAAGCCTTTCGCGCCCTGCCCGGCTTCAATTGCCAGTCCCGTTTCTCCACGTGGCTGACGGGCATAGCCTTCAACCTGCTCAAGAACCATATCGGCCGCACCCCGACCAAGTGTCATGCCCACCTGGATCACGACGAACAGCCGGAGGATGCGTGCGGCGTTGCCGCCGCCGACCCCGCACGGGAGTATGCGCACGGCCAACTGCTTCGCGCCATGGAGCGGGCGGTCGCGGCGCTGCCGGAAGAGATGCGGGATGCAATCATCCTGGTCGCCGCCGAAGGGCTGAGCTACGGCGAAGCGGCTGCAATGCTTGACGTGCCGGTCGGCACGCTCAAGAGCAGGTTATGCCGGGCGCGCATGCAGCTTGCCGGCGCATTGCAGGAATACCGGGGGTTTTGAAGCTTTGTTGTGCGAGGGTGGAACAAATTGGCGGCAATTGTTACTCATACATGAGAAGCGTTTTTCACCTCAACGGCGCGGGTGGGATTTTCTTAACAATGCGCCGCTTAAAAAGAAAGGAACCACCATGAACCAGGAACAAGGCAAGGAAATAAACCAGGTCAATGCGCCAGTTAGTGATGCGGCAGAAGTCGCGGCCACCGGCGGTGAGTTGGCAGAGCAGGATTTGGATGCGGTGGCGGGCGGGCTCGCAAAAACAATGCCTAAGCGCTTCATTCTTCATACCGGCGACGAGGATGAGACAGACGATCTGGAAATCCAGCGCCTGAGTAGGCTCTGATGTCGGCAAATTCTCGTCCGGCAGGTATGGGGCAGCCCGCGTAGGGCGCAATAACCAACGGGCATTGCGCCGCATGGTGGACCCATTCGGCGGATTACGCTACGCTAATCCGCCCTACGCAGTTTCCGATTCTCACCCCCTGCGGCGCGGGTGGGATTTTTTAGCAATGAGCCGTTTATAAATTAAAGAAAGGAACCACCATGAACCAAGAAAAAGGCAAGGAAATAAACCAGGTCAATGCGCCAGTTAGTGATGCGGCAGAAGTCGCGGGCACCGGTGAATTGTCGGAGCGGGATCTCACTGAAATCTCCGGTGGTCTGATTTTCCCCCAACCAACTACGAAAATTAAAGGCAAGAAATATACGAACGTAAGTGGCTGCTCAATCATCATTTAATCTCTTCGGGCCAATTCCCCGCAGCTTGCTGCGGGGTGCTTTATTTGGGTTGCTTCTGTTGGTAATGGAGGCATCCTGGCCGTAATGAGCTGCAGTTTTGCGGGTTGACTGCAAAATATGAATGGGCCTTCGAGATGCTGGTGTGTCGAACTGGGCAACCTCCGTGACAAAACAAACGCCCTTCCTGTCCGAGGCAGCCCTGTCGGATGCGCTGTATCTAAAAGTGCTGAATCTGATTCTGCTGCCGACCGAGCAATGCAATTTCCGCTGCACCTATTGCTACGAGGACTTCGAGGCCGGCAAGATGCGCCCCGAGCTCGTGCATAGCATCAAAATGCTGGTGGACCGGCGCATCGCCGATTTGCAGGCCATCAGTCTTTCTTGGTTCGGCGGCGAACCCTTGGTGGCCAAGGACATCATCTTCGACATTGCCGAGCATGTGAACCTGCGGTGTCGGGAGACAGGCGTGCAAAACCTAGGCGGCCATTTGACCACGAACGGCTACCTGCTTGATATCGGCACTGTAGAGCGTCTTTGCGCGGTCGAGCAACGCTCGGCGCAGATATCGCTCGACGGCTTGGGCGCGGCTCATGACCGCAGCCGTCCGCTGGCATCGGGCAAAGGAAGTTTCGGGCGCATCTGGGACAACCTCGTGGCCATACACAATAGCGAGCATGACTTTCATGTTGGCCTGCGCGTTCATGTGGGCGCAGCCGATCTTGCGGAAACGGAGAACTTGTGCCGGGAGATCAACCGCCAGTTCGGTGGCGATCCACGCTTCACATTCCATTTTCGGCTTGTCTCTAATTGGGGAGGTGCCAACAAGGACAGCATCCACCCCATGGACGAGGAGCTCGGACGGGCTACCGTGAAACAGCTTGAGCGACTGCTGACCGACATACCCAATAACTGCGGGCAAGAAGATGATGTCCAGTACATCTGCTACGCAGCCAAGCCGAATACCTGGCTGATCCGGGCTGATGGCCGGGTGGGAAGATGTACGGTCGCCCTGAATGATCCGCGCAATACCGTAGGCAATTTGGATGAGCGCGGTTTTTTGCGGGTTGATAAGGAAATGCTCCGGCCCTGGATGGCGGGATTCAAAGATATTGATTCCCAGTTATTGTCTTGCCCTTACACCGGTGTTAGAAAAATCGCGCTGTCGGAAGTGGCCAAGCCAATTGCCATCATCAAATCGAACCACGAGGCGTTGGTGTATCCTATGAATCAAACACCTTCGGCTTCAGGTGCCTAATCCGGGAGCCAACATTATATGATAGCTTAAATATGATTTTCACCTCCTGCGACGCGGGTGGGGATTTTTTAGCAATGAGCCGTTTATAAATAAATTATGAAAGGAACCACCATGAGCCAAGAACAAGGCAAGGAAATAAACCAGGCCAATGCGCCGGTTAGTGATGCGGCAGAAGTCACGGCCACCGGTGAATTGGCAGAGCAGGATTTGGATGCGGTGGCGGGCGGGCTTGCAAAATTCCGCCCCAGCAAGTGCTTGAAAGATTCCCTAAATTAAACAGTAAACAGGGGACACCACAGTTTCCGATTCTCACCCCCTGCGGCGCGGGTGGGATTTTTTAGCAATGAGCCGTTTATAAATTAAAGAAAGGAACCACCATGAACCAAGATCAGGGCAAGAACAAGGCAAATTCGCAACAGCAACAATCACCGACAAAGGGAAAGCAGGAGACCGAATCCACCGAACTGAGCGATGTAAGTTTGGACAAGATTTCGGCGGGTATCAAGATGGTAACAAAGCCCCGTGCCACGGGCACGGAGACGGAAGACGAGGTTTACATTGGTAACAAGCGGGCGTAAAGAATTTAAAGGGGGTCAGGTTGAATTGTTCTTTCTCACCTCAACGGCACGGGTGGGATTTTCTTAGACAATGCGCAGCTTAAAAAGAAAGGAACTACCATGAGCCAAGAACAAGGCAAGGAAATAAACAAGGAAATAAACCGGGTCAAAGCGCCGGTTAGTGATGCGGCAGAAGTCGCGGCCACCGGCGGTGAGTTGGCAGAGCAGGATTTGGATGCGGTGGCGGGCGGAATAATTGCCAAGATTCTGCCTATGAAGAAGATCAAAGGCATGCTGTAAGAAACAATAAAGGAATGGGGAGACCACCGTTTCTGATTCTCACCTCCCGCGGCGCGGGTGGGATTTTTTAACAATGCGCCGCTTATAAATTATAGAAAGGAACCACCATGAACCAAGAACAAGGCAAGGAGATAAAAAAAGTCAATACGCCAATCAGTGATGCGGCAGAAGCCACGGCCACCAGCGGTGAGTTGGCAGAACATGATTTGGATCAGGTCGCGGGGGCGGGGCTCGCTTCGATCCCTGTGGGCAACTTCGGCGGCGAGGAATGGGATTTTAAACCGAAAACAACCATTCGATAAGAGTGGGCGCACCCTTATGGATCAATGGGGGCAGACTCCATTGATTCTCTGCGGCCGGCTAATTGGAGGATGAATTGAACGCGGATGAGACTGGGTTGGAAGGTGTATGCGGGCAGATGTTGCCGCGTATGAGCCGCGCCCTGGACGGTGATCTTGACGGCGATGAAATGGCTGAACTGTCGGCCCATTTGGCGTGCTGCGCGCCTTGCCGCACGCGTGCGACCGGGATAAACGCCGCAGATAATCTGTTCCGGGAGTTGGACGAGAAACATTCCGTGCCGCTGGTGCGCGAAGCCGCTTTCGCCCGGCAGGTGATGAAACGGGTACGCCTGGAGGCCGCCTCCGCCGGAGGCGTTCGGGAATTCATCCGGCTGGTGGTGCAGACCCCGGATTTGCGGGATCAGCTCCGCCCGTCCGCCAGCACGGATGCGTTTGTCGAATCGTTCGTCAGCCTGGCATGGCAGCGCGGCTACCGGTTCGGCAGCGGTGAAGTCGTCAGCCTGCTGGCGGCCCGCCGCGCCGCGAACGACGATTTGAGCGACGAGCAACTCGACGCCGTAGTTGGCGGCGCGAGCCAAGCTGACGCAGGGTTGCATGCACTCATCGACGAATTGCTGCCGAACTGGTTCAAATAGACTGCCGGACGCGAAACAAATTCACGGCAGATGTTATTCCATCCCCGTTTAACGTGAATCTCGCGCAGCGAGGGCATACCGTACCCCTCTCCTTCCGGGAGAGGGGGAACGGGGGTGAGGGAAACGCACATGGCGCAGACGATTCATCATTCGGGGTGGCCTGCGCCATGTGCGTTAGTGCCGTAGGGCGCAGCACCCGCAAGGGGTAAACACGCCTTACTTGGTTTTTTCCCCTCTTTGGAAAAGGGGGGCAGGGGGATTTACACAGGCATCATGCGTAGTGGGTAACAAATCCCCCTCCTCCCCCTTTTTTCAAAGGGGGAGGAGGTATCGGCAGTATGTACTCCAGGCCTTGCTGTGCTTTGTTAAGAGGCATAAATTACTTTGAACCGGCCATCCGCCGCTCTATCCACCGCTCTGGCAGGACCGAGTGCCCAAGGTGTTACAATTCGCGCTTTTTCGAATCCGGCAATATTCAAGGGATAACCATGAGTCTCAAATGCGGCATAGTCGGCCTGCCCAACGTCGGCAAGTCCACGCTGTTCAACGCGCTCACCAAGGCGGGCATCGCGGCGGAAAACTATCCTTTCTGCACCATCGAGCCTAACGTCGGCATCGTCGAGGTGCCCGATGCGCGCCTTGCCGCACTGTCGAAAATCGTCAACCCGCAGAGGGTGCAGCCCGCCATCGTCGAGTTCGTGGACATCGCGGGACTGGTGGCGGGAGCAAGCAAGGGCGAAGGGCTGGGCAACCAGTTTCTCGCCAACATCCGCGAAACCGAAGCCATCGTCAACGTGGTGCGCTGCTTCGATGACCCCAACGTGGTTCACGTGGCGGGCAAGATTGACCCGCTGGCCGACATCGAAACCATCGTCACCGAGCTGGCGCTGGCCGATCTCGCCACGGTGGAAAAGGCTATCGCGCGCGATGGCAAGAAGGCAAAATCCGGCGACAAGGATGCGCTGAAGCTGGTCGCCGCGCTGGAGAAACTCATGCCGCACCTCAACGAGGGAAAGCCCGCGCGCACCCTGGCTCTGACCGCCGAAGAAAGGGAGATCGTCAAACCGCTGTGCCTGCTCACCATCAAACCCGCGATGTACGTCGGCAACGTGCTGGAAGACGGTTTCGAGAACAACCCGCATCTCGATCACCTGCGCGCATATGCCGCCAAAGAGGGCGCGCCGGTGGTGGCGCTGTGCGCCAAGATCGAGGCCGAGATGGGCGACCTCGACGATGCCGACAAGAAGGTGTTCCTCGCCGACCTCGGCCTCGATGAACCCGGCCTGAACCGCCTGATCCGCGCGGGCTACGACCTGCTCGGCCTGCAAACCTACTTCACCGCAGGCGTGAAGGAAGTGCGCGCCTGGACCATCCACAAGGGCGACACCGCGCCGCAGGCGGCGGGCGTCATCCATACCGATTTCGAGAAGGGTTTCATCCGCGCCCAGACCGTTTCCTACGCCGACTTCATCGCCTGCGGCGGCGAGGCGGGCGCCAGGGAAAAAGGCAAGATGCGCGTGGAAGGCAAAGACTATGTGGTGCAGGACGGAGATGTCCTGCATTTCCTGTTCAACGTCTAAACCGTTTTAGCTGCGTCATTCCCGAACCCGCCATGCCGCCGGATGAGGTGAGCCGGACACGCCGATGAAGCGGAAGCGGTAGCGGGCATGTTACAGAAACTTCGCTTCCGCGATCTATCGCGCCACGGCGCGCCCGTTTCCTGCCGACATTTCCGCCAGAGCCCGGGTGTGTTCCGGCTTGATCTGGCTCCATGAAAACCGCCACTCCCAGTTTCCATCCGGCTTGCCGGGAAGGTTCATGCGGTGCTCGCTGGGCAGACCAAGCACATCCTGCATGGGGAAGATGACGATATTCGCCGCAGACCGGGAGAGTGCGTTCATCATGACCCAGTTGATCGCCTCTCCGTCCGTGCCGAGATATTGCCGGGCGTAATTCTTTTCGTGATCGGACAAGGTACTCCACCACCCGATGCTGGTGTCATTGTCATGCGTCCCGGTATAGGCGATGGTGTTTGGCACATAGCGGTGCGGCAGAAAGTGGTTGGTTTCCCCGTCGCCAAAAGCAAACTGCAGGATGCGCATGCCCGGCAGATTGAATTTGTCGCGAAGCTCCATCACATCCGGGGTGATCACACCCAGGTCTTCTGCGATGATGGGCAGGCGCGGAAAGGCTTTTTCGAATGCGGCAAACAGTTTTTCGCCGGGGCCCGGCCCCCACTTCCCGGCAATGGCGTTTGGCGCATCGGCGGGTATTTCCCAGTAAGCGGCAAATCCCCGGAAATGGTCTATGCGCACCAGGTCGGCAAACTGCAAGGCGTGCCGCAGACGCGCCACCCACCACGCGAAACCGGTCTGGCGGTGGACATCCCAACGGTAGAGCGGGTTGCCCCAGAGCTGCCCGGTCTCGCTGAAGTAGTCGGGCGGTACGCCGGCAACGGCGGTGGGGCGCCCCTTGCCGTCCAGCTCGAACAATCCCTGGTGCGCCCACACGTCGGCGCTCTGGTAGGCCACGAATATCGGCACGTCGCCGATGATCCGGACACCGCGCTCGTTGGCGTAATATTTCAGCTTGTACCACTGGCGCGCAAAACTCCACTGGCAGAATTTCCAGAAGCCGATTTCATCGGGGTGTGCCATTTTTATGCCGAGCAGCGCTTGCGGGTCGCGGTGCGCCAGGCTCTTTGGCCAGCGGTTCCAGTCGCGCCCGTGTTCGATTCCCGCAATCGTCATGAACAGCGCATAGTCTTCCAGCCAGTGGCTTTCCGCGATGCAGAATTCTTCGTAGAGCCAGAACACGCTATCCTGGCGGTCCGCGAAGAAATTCCGGGCCGCGCGGCGCAGCCGCTCCATGCGGAAAGGGCGCATGAGCACAAAATTCACCCGGTCACCCCGGAATTCCGGAGGGGGTGTCAGGTCGTCGCGGCTGAGCCAACCCTGGCTGGCCAGTTCGGCAAGATCAATCAGGAGGAGACTGCCGGCGAAGGCCGAACTGCTCATGTACGGAGAGTTGCCCGGCCCGGTTTCGCCGAGGGGAAGAACTTGCCAATACGACTGTCCGGCGCTTGCCAGCCAATCTACGAACCGGCACGCGTCCGAGCCGAAAACGCCTCCACCGAACATGCCCGGAAGCGAGGTCGGGTGCAGCAGTATTCCGCTGGCGCGATCCGTCGGCATGAGGGCTGTCAGGAGCCGCGGCGCATCGCGCCGCCCGCTTCCGGCGATCCGCCGCCGTGGCTGACCGGATGGGAAAGGTTCGCCGGGACGGGCAGTTTCAGCAGGCGGTATAACTGCATCAGATTATGCCGGAACAGGCGATCGAAGCTCTCCACCGCGTGAGAGGGGTTGTAATCGCCGAACCACCAGAACCAGTCCGAGCTTTCGCACGAGGCGAGCTGTTCTTCCGCGGCTTGCCGCTCTGCCGCGTCCAGACGCCCTCCCGCCATCACCATATCGTAATTCTGTTTCGCCACGCACAAAAGATCCCAGGCGTGGTTTTTGTCGGGCGAGCCGATCCAGGTGGAAAAAGTACCGTACACCCAACTGCCCGCAACCAGTTGCGGCAATTCGCCCTCCCTGGCAAAACCCTGTCCGTCGGCGGCATCGCGCTGATCCAGATACCCGCTATAGGTTGTCGTGCGGATCTGCGGGTGAGCCTCCAGTGCGTCGTACAGGTCTTCCAGAAAATGATGGCCGTTGTACGGATAATATTCCCATGCGTTCTCGCCATCGAGGATGACGCTGACCAGCGGCGTTTCGCCTTCGGGCGCCTGTTGCGCGATCGCTTCGATCTGGGCGACGAAGTGCAGCGCCGCGTCTTTGCCGAACCATCGGGAGTACTCGAAGCCGATCAGGTCGGACAGGTGGTCATCGCGAAAGAAACAGGGCATGCCCTTTGCCGCGCCTTGCAGGTGATAGGGGCGATAGAGGTACTGCACGTGATCGGGCAGGGACAGGTTCGCCGCCCGCAGGCTGTTGGTCAGCACGTTTTGCCCGCTCGCGGCCCAGCGGCATTTCTGTTCTGCCAGCGCCTCCAGCAGCGCGGTGGAAACCGCGCCTTCCGCCGGCCAGACGCCCTGCGGGGGCGCACCGAAGCGGGCCAGGTGGCTCTCCCTGGCGGATGCCAGGTGCGCCAGCACGCGCCCTTTCCCGCCGGGATAGCCGCGTGCTTGCGGCAGGCTGCTTTCCGGCGCGCTTTCCCGCGCGCTGTGCAGATCAATCAGCAGCGGCGCAAGCGGGTGGTAGTGCGGCGTGGTAGAAATTTCGATTTGCCCGCTCTCGGCCAGCATGCGGTAACGCGGGATAATGCCGGTGATGAGCTGGCCGATCAGGTGAAACAGCCGCTTGCGGTCGGCATAATCAAACCCCCCGTCCTTGCTCATCAACCGGATGATGAAATCGTGGGTGCGGCGCACGCTTTCGCCGCACCACACCAGGTGATACCAGACCAGCAGGTCGGCCAGGTATTGCCCGGACAAATAGGCGAGGCCCTCGCTGCCGCCGGGTTCGAGCGTCTTGAACAGATCGAACAGGCGGCTGTAGGTGGGATAGGGCTCGATCATTTTATGGTGGTTGGTGCGGAAGCAACTGCCCAACACCAGATCGCGCTCGGTTTTGCTCAGGTCGTTGAGGTTTTCGCACACCAGCAATCGCAACAACGGGTCGCGTATCTCGCCGCCGGCAAACTGCTGCGCGTAATCCTCCAGTTGATCCAGCAACACCGGCACGAAATTCACCACGGCTTTCACCTGCGGGTGCTGCTCCAGATGGTGGGCCATGTCGGTGTAATCCTTGATGGCGTGCAGGTATACCCACGGCAGCAGGAAATCCCCCGTGGCCTGGTCGCGGTAGTCCGGCTGATGCATGTGCCAGAGGAAGACAAGATCAACGGGTTTTGCCATGAAGGACTCTGCGGTGTCGCGCCGGGAGATCAGCGAAGGTTGCCGTGAACATCCTGCCCCAGCATCTCCGGCGTGATGAGCGTGATGCCTTTCTCGGTCACGAAGAAGCGTTCCGCATCAACCTCGCGGTTCACCCCGGCAGTCAGGCCTTCCGGAATCGTGCAGTTCTTGTCCACCACCACGCGCTTGAGGGTGACATTGCGGGCGATCTCGACATCGGGCAGGATCACCGAATCTTCGACATGGCTGAAACTGTGGACGCGCACGTTGGAGTACAGCAGCGAGCGGCGCACGAGCGAGCCGCTGATGATGCAGCCGCCGGACACCAGCGAATCCACGGCCATGCCCCGGCGCGCGTCATCGTCGAAAACGAATTTTGCCGGGGGCAATTGCTCCTGATAGGTCCAGATCGGCCAGTCCACGTCGTACATGTTCAGGTCCGGGGTGACCTTGGTGAGTTCCATGTTCGCTTCCCAGTAGGAATCTATGGTTCCCACGTCGCGCCAATACGGGGCACCCCCATCCATCGCCACGCAACTGTCCTTGAAGCTCTGGGCGATGACGCGGTAACCTTTGGACATCAGATGCGGGATGATGTCCTTGCCGAAGTCGTGGCTGGAATTCGGGTCGCCCGCGTCGCGCTCCAGTTGCCAGGTCAGAAAATCCGTGTTGAAAATGTAAATGCCCATGCTGGCCAGCGCAAAGCCGGGGTTGCCGGGAATCGGTGCGGGACGTTTCGGCTTTTCGCTGAAATCTATCACCCTCGACTCCTCGTCCACGCCCATTACGCCGAATCCCGTGGCGTCCGCGATCGGCACCTCGATGCAGGCGACGGTCATGTCGGCCCGGTTATCCACATGGCACGCCAGCATCTTGCCGTAATCCATCTTGTAAACGTGGTCGCCGGCCAGTATCAGCACGTAATCTGGCCTGGATTCGCGCAGGATGTCCAGGTTCTGGAACACCGCGTCGGCCGTGCCCTGATACCACGATTCCTGCACCCACTGCTGGGCGGGCAGCACGTCAATGAATTCGCCGAATTTGCCATTCAGGAAGCTCCAGCCGCGCTGGATATGCTGGATCAGGCTGTGCGATTTATACTGCGTGGCCACGCCGATGCGGCGGATGCCCGAATTGACGCAGTTCGACAGCACGAAATCAATGATGCGGAATTTCCCGCCGAACGGCACCGCCGGTTTTGCGCGCCAGTCCGTCAACTGGTGCAGGCGGCTGCCGCGCCCCCCGGCCAGCACCACGGCGTAGGTGTTTTTGGTCATCCAGCTCGCTATGCGCGCTTGCTCGTGAACTTCGGTCGGCATGATCGTGGTCACCAAGAGATGGAGTTTCCCGCAAGGAACTCTGTATATCTTATCAGATTGCAGTTATAGTCTAACCGTAATTCAAGCCGCGACAAAACATGGGTATATGAAAAAAAATCAACGCACCAAAAACGACTCACGCGCCGATCTGCTTTTGCAGGGGCGCCTGCACGATCCCTTTTCCTACCTGGGCCTGCACCGCGAACAGGGCGGGTGCGTGGTGAGGGTGTTCCGCCCCAATGCCAGCGAAGCCGCTCTCGAAACCGCGCACGGTTTCGAGAGTCTGCAACGGGTTCACCCGGGCGGGCTGTTCGAATGGCGCGGCCCCGTCGAGCCTCTTCGCCCCTGCCGGCTCCGCCTCACGGAAGAGGGCGCGCAACGCCTGATTTATGACCCTTACGCATTCCTGCCGCAAATTTCCAGCTTCGATCTGCACCTGTTCAACGAGGGCAGGCTGCATCAGGGCTACCGCATACTCGGCTCGCACGCGATGCGGATTGACGGAATTTCCGGCGTGCGTTTTGCCGTGTGGGCGCCGAACGCCGGGCGGGTCAGCGTGGTGGGCGAGTTCAACCGCTGGGACGGGCGCATCCACCCGATGGCGGTGCACGGTTCCAGCGGCGTGTGGGAGCTGTTCATCCCCGGCGTCGAACGGGGCGCGCTGTACAAGTACGAGATTTTCAATGTGGCCGGAATGCTGCTGACCAAGACCGACCCCTATGCCGGCGCATTTGAAATGCGCCCCGGAACCGCCGCGCGTGCCGGAGTGGAGATCGCGCACGCCTGGCAGGACGGGGAGTGGATGGCGCGGCGCGATGCCTGGGACTGGCTGCATGCCCCGCTCAACGCCTACGAGATACATGCCGGTTCGTGGAAGCGCCACCCGGATGGCAGCTTCTACACCTACCGGGAACTGGCCGAGCACCTGATTCCCCACGTCAAAGACATGGGCTATACCCACGTCGAGCTGATGCCGGTTTCGGAGCATCCGCTGGACGAATCGTGGGGCTATCAATGCACCGGTTATTTTGCCGCAACCAGCCGGTTCGGCTCCCCGGACGACTTGTGCCACTTCATAGACAGTTGCCACCAGGCGGGCATAGGCGTGCTGCTCGATTGGGTTCCGGCCCACTTTCCGCAGGATGCCTTCGCGCTGGCGCGTTTCGATGGCACGGCGCTGTACGAACACGAGGACCCGCGCCTGGGCCTCCACCAGGACTGGGGCACGCACATTTTCAACTTTGGCCGCAACGAGGTAAAAAGTTTTCTGCTGTCGAGCGCGCATTGCTGGCTGTCGCAATATCACTTCGACGGCCTGCGCGTGGATGCGGTCGCCTCCATGCTCTACCTCGATTATTCGCGCAAGCACGGCGAATGGCTGCCGAACAAATACGGTGGCCGCGAAAATCTGGAGGCCATTGATTTCCTGCGCGAGATGAACATCATGGTGCATGACGAATTCCCTGGGGCGCTCACCCTGGCCGAGGAATCCACGTCCTGGCCGGCCGTGTCGCGCCCGGCCTATCTCGGTGGCCTGGGTTTTTCGATAAAGTGGAACATGGGCTGGATGAACGACACGCTCAGCTTCATGAGGCTCGATCCCATTCACCGCAGCTTCCATCTGGACAAGCTCACTTTCGGCCAACTTTACGCCTACACGGAAAATTTCATCCTGCCGTTCTCGCATGACGAGGTGGTGCATGGCAAAGGGTCGCTGTTGTCCAAAATGCCCGGCGATTCCTGGCAAAAATTTGCCAACCTGCGGCTGCTGCTGGCCTATCAAATGGCAAGCCCCGGCAAAAAACTCAACTTCATGGGCAGCGAGTTCGCCCAGGGGCGCGAGTGGGCTTCGCGCGGGGAGCTGGATTGGTGGCAGCTCGGAATCGAGCAGCATCAAGGCATCCGCAACATGGCGCGCGACCTGAACCGCCTGTATCGAGACCTGCCAGCCATGCACCAACTGGATTTCGAGCAGTCCGGTTTTGCCTGGATAGACTGCCAGGATGCGGCGCGCTCGCTGCTCTCTTTCCTGCGGCGCGGACGCGGCGGAGAAGTGGTTGTCGCCGCCTTCAACTTTACGCCGGTGCCGCACGGCCACTACCGTATCGGGCTGCCTTCCGACGGCGCCTACCGCGAAATCTTCAACAGCGATTCGCGGTATTACGGCGGCGGCAATCTCGGCAATGCGGGGGAAATCCGTGCCGAGCAAGTGCCGTGGATGGGACAACCCTGTTCCGCTGAGATACAATTGCCGCCGCTGGCCGGGATTCTGCTGACCCCGGCTTGACCTTACCGTATCGTATTTTCAATCAAGGAAAGGGGATACCATGGTTACATCGCGTACTACAACCAGCAAAAAAACCACCGCCGCCGCAACCACAAAAAAACCGGCTCCCAAAAAAGCAGCAGCAAAACCGGCAGGAAAGAAACCTGCGGCCAAGGCGAAACCCTCCCCCGCAAAGACCGCTGCCGCTCCGGCCAGCAAGCCGGAAAAGCCGCGCCCCGCCAAAAGCGGCGCATCCGGAACCGCAGCCCCGGCAAGCGGGCGAAAACCGGTTGTCACTCCCGAAGAACGCTATCAGATGATTGCCACCGCTTCCTATTATCTTGCCGAGCGGCGCGGGTTCACCGGCGGCTACGAGATGCAGGACTGGATAACTGCCGAAGCCGAAATTGACGCAAGGCTCAAGGCTGTTTGAAGCAATCCGGGCCGACAGAACCCTGACGGCGGTTTCTTTTTCCGCTGCCCCCTCAAGAAATCCGCCGTTCCTGCCGATACTCTCCCTGGCGCAATAATTCTGCCCTTCGGATTTCGAACGGAGCAAGGTTGTTGCGCGCCACGCGATCCGGCGACGGCAACCTTATCAATATCAATACCGAGGGCTTCATCATGTCAGACTTGACCCGCTCTGCCGCCTGGCAGGCATTACAGACCCATCAGGCAACCATCGGAAAACAAACGCTGCGCGAAATGTTTCGCTCCGACCCGGCGCGCTTCGACAAATTCTCCTTGCGGCTTGACGGGTTGCTGCTGGACTACTCGAAGAATCTCGTCACGGCGGAGACGCTCGATCTGCTGCTGAAGCTGGCGCGCCAGGCAAGGCTCGAAGAGTGGGTGGCGCGCATGTACGACGGCGAGAAAATCAACGGCAGCGAAGGGCGCGCCGTGCTGCACACCGCGTTGCGCGCCCCGCGCGGCTCGCGCATCACCGTTGACGGCAGGGATGTCGTACCGGACGTGCATCGCGTGCTGGATCAGATGCGCCGGTTTTCCGATGGGGTGCGCGACGGCTCGCTGCGCGGACATACCGGCAAACCGTTCCGCGACGTGGTGAATATCGGCATCGGCGGTTCGGCACTGGGCCCGCTGATGGTCAGCGAGGCGCTCAAACCTTACGGCAGCGCACAGCTTGCGGTGCATTTCGTTTCCAACGTGGATGCGACCGATCTCGCCGAAACCACCAAACGGCTCGACCCCGAGACCACGCTGTTCATCGTCAGCTCGAAAACCTTCACCACCCAGGAAACGCTCGCCAATGCGCGCTCTGCGCGGGCCTGGCTGGTTGATCGCCTGAAATCGGAAGAGGCTGTCGCCAGCCATTTTGCGGCAATCTCGACCAACTTCGGCGCAACCTCCCAGTTCGGAATCGCCCCCGACAACGTGTTCGAGTTCTGGGATTGGGTCGGCGGGCGCTATTCGGTGTGGTCCTCGATAGGGTTGCCGGTGGCGCTCTATATCGGCATGGATAATTTCGAGCAATTTCTTGCCGGCGCTCATGCCATGGACAGGCACTTCCGCGAGGCTCCGCTGGAGCGCAACCTGCCCGCGATCATGGGCATGCTCGGCATCTGGTACGCCGATTTTTTCGGCGCCGCCTCGAACGCCATCCTGCCTTACGATCAATACCTGCAATATTTCCCCGCCTACTTGCAGCAACTGGAAATGGAAAGCAACGGCAAGCGCGTAAACCGCGAAGGGCAGGAGGTGGACTACGCGACGCAGATGGTGGTGTGGGGCGAGCCCGGCACCGACGGGCAGCATTCCTTCTACCAGTTGATCCACCAGGGCACGCGCCTGATCCCCGCCGATTTTCTCGCGCCGGTAATCAGCCACAACCCGATGGGCGAGCACCACGCCATGCTGCTGGCGAACTGCTTCGCGCAGACCGAGGCATTGATGCTGGGCAAAACCGGCGGGGAAGCGCGCGCCGAACTCGCGGCGCAAGGGCTCGGCGGCGAAGCGCTGGAAGCGCTGCTCCCGTACAAGGTATTTCCCGGCAACCGCCCGACCAACACGCTATTGTTCGAACGCCTCGACCCGCGCACGCTCGGAATGCTGGTCGCCCTCTACGAGCACAAAGTGTTTGTGCAGGGCGTGGTGCTCGACATCAATTCGTTCGATCAGTGGGGCGTCGAGCTCGGCAAACAGCTCGCGGGCAAATTGCTGCCGGAGCTTCAGGGAAAGCAGCCTCTGTCTTCGCACGACGCCTCGACCAATGGGCTGATCAAACATTACCTGGCGGTTTCGGGAAAATAGGACGGCCTGTCTGTCGCCCGCCTTTCGGCAGCCAGGGCAGGCGGGGTGAACCATGAGGCATACGCATACCCGCAGTTCACTCCCGCACTCACCTCCCCCGTCAATGGAGAGGGAAACTTGCAACCCCCACCATCACCCTCAGTCAAGGGAGTTTGTAGCTAATGGGCTATCTGGGTTACTATCACGCGCCCGGTGGCGGCACGAAACCGCCGCAGGCTCATTGTCCGTTTTGTTGCACGCAGTAAACACCACCATGAAGACAAGACGTTTTCCGCTCTGGCTGCTTTCCGGACTGGCCCTGCTCGTAGCGGCCGGCGCGTCCTTCGCCGCAGACTATGAAGTCCATCTCACGGAAAAAATCATCTCCAAAGCCGAGTCGAGATACGGCCGCGACGCGCGGCGCAGGCTTGCCGCCTGGGCCAGCCTGATCGCAAGCAGCAGGAACAAATCCGAGGCGGAGAAACTGAAGCTGGTCAACAGTTTCTTCAACCGCGTCCCGCACCTCTCCGACAAGGAGAACTGGGGCGTACCCCAGTACTGGGCCACGCCGGTCGAAATGCTGGCCAGCAACGGGGCCTCCTCCGAAGATTACGCGATCGGCAAATACTTCACGCTGCTGGCGCTGGGGGTAAACATGAGTTACTTGCATGTTACCTACGTCAAGGCCATGAACCTTCCCAAGGACAATCAGGCGCACATGGTGCTGACCTATTATTCGTCGCCGGATTCCATGCCGCTGGTACTCGACAACCTGGATCCCGAGATCAAGCCGGGCAGCGCGCGCGAGGATCTGACTCCGGTATACAGTTTCAACGGCGACGGGTTATGGCTTGCCAGGGAGCGCACCGCCGGGCGCACCGCCGCTTCCGGCAACGCCAACCTGTGGGTGGAAATGAACGCCCGCATGGGCAAGGAATTCAAGGAAATACACGAGTAACCTCCAACTTTCAAGGAAAGCGCCATGACCCTCCTCCGCCAACTGATCATCGTGATCGCCGCATTGTTCATCATCCTGTTTGCCGGGTCGGTTGCGATCAATGTTCACAACACCCGCGCCTACCTCAACAACCAGTTGAGCAGCATTTCCCAAGATACGGCGACTTCCCTCGGCCTGTCGCTGTCGCCGCACATGGCAAAAGGCGATATGGCCATAGTCGAGAGCATGATTAACGCCGTCTCCGACAGCGGTTACTACCGGGAAGTCGCGGTAACCGATGTCGGCGGGAAAGTGCTGATCGAACGCACGCAACCTGTCGTCATCAAGGGAGTTCCTGCCTGGTTCGTCAACCGGGTTTCCCTCGAAACGCCCCACGGCGAAGCACTGATTTCGGCGGGCTGGAAACAGGCCGGCAAAATACATGTCAGCGCCAACCCAGGCTACGCCTACGCCACACTGTGGAACAACAGCGTGGCCTCCTGCTGGTGGTTCCTCGGTTTTTCCGGCCTCACCCTGTTGCTCGGCGCGATCGCGCTGCGCCAGTTGCTGCTGCCGCTGCGCGCGGTGGAAGCGCAGGCCAAGGCGATCTGCGACCGCGAATACCCGATCCAGGAAAGGATGCCGTGGACCACCGAGCTGCGCAATGTCGTCGCTGCCATGAACCTGATGGCCGCCAAGGTCAAGGAGATGTTCAAGGAGCAGGCGGACGCCATGGAGAGGATGCGCGCCGATACTTATGTTGACCCTACCACAGGGCTGGCCAACCGCCAGTATTTCGATGTCCACCTGCACCAGATGACCAAGCCGCGGAAATTATCCGCCTCCACCACCAACGCGCTGCTGCTGGTCGAGCTGGACGAATTCAAGAGCTTCAACGAGCGCAAGGGCTATCATGCGGGCGACGAATTGCTGCGCGGCTACGGCGCGCTGGTCGAAAAAATCTGCAAGGAAACGCCAAACCTCCAGTATCTTACCGCGCGCCTCGGCGGGGCAAATTTCGCTGTCGCCGTCCAGGGCATAATCGAGAAAGACGCGCTCGCCCTCGCCGGGAAACTGGCCTCGTCCTTCGGCGGGCTCGCGGAAAAAGGGCTGACAGACTCGGCCAGTATCGGCCATATCGGCGTTGCCATCCACCACGAGCAGCCCGCCGAACAACTGCTGTCGGAGGCCCAGATGGCGCTGAGGATGGCGCAGGTCAAGGGGCCGAATTCGGTGCATGCCAACGACAGCAAGACGGTTGACGAATTCGGCTCCTATTCGGAGCAGGACTGGCTGGAAATACTGGGCGACCTGCTGACCCAGCGCCGGATTGTCCTGCACCGGCAACCGTGCCTGTCCTGCAAGGATGACACCCAGGTTATCCAGTATGAAGCCCTGCTGCGCATCCGCAGCAACGACGGCAAGATCATCCCGGCCAACGTCATCATCCCGATGGCCAAGCATCTCCATCTCACCCAGGAGATTGACAAGAATGTCGTGCTCGAAACCCTGGCCCGCCTCGAACGCCCGGAGAACAGCGGCGTGGTAATGGCGGTGAACCTGTTCCCGATGTCTATCCGGGACAGTGGTTTCGTGACCTGGCTGTGCGATGCCCTTCACCGGCACGCGAGCGCGGCGTCGCGCATCGCCTTCGAACTGGTGGAGCACGGCGCGATTGACAATCTCGATTCGCTGCGCGGATGGGTGGAGCAGATCGCCGGCACCGGGGCCAAGACCGGCCTGGACCAGGTTGGCAAGGGGTTCCGGTCTTTCGACTACCTCAACAAGCTCAAGCTCGACTACATCAAGATTGACGGCGGCTACGCCCGCGACATCCACAAAAACCGGGATCACCAGTTCTTCGTTGACTCCCTGGTCAAATTCGCGCACGGCCACAACATTTACGTGATCGCCGAATCGGTGGAAACCCTGGAAGAATGGAACATGCTCAAGAGCCTTCGCGTGGACGGCGTGAAGGGCTACGGCGTGAGCCAGCCGGAAAACTGGGAGTAAGGGCGCCTCTAACGGGCATGGCAAGTAGCCACCCCTGATTATGAAACTCGCCATGCCCGTTCCCTCACTCTACTCTCTCCCAGAGGGAGAGAGGGCGAAGCCCTCGCTGCGCGAGTTTCACGTTAAATTCGCCATTCCCGCGAATGCGGGAATCCAGTGCGCAGGTCGGGCAAAGCCTGTCCTGAGTTTGTCGAAGGGCGGAGCGTACACAACATTGATGCCGAACACAGTATTTGCAACGAACCATAAAGGAGATGGCAATGAGCGCATTCGCGTTTTACAAAAAAGTAGTGGCACTGAATTCCGGTGTGCATCGCAATCTTAAATTCGCAACCGACGAGGTGAATTTCTCTTTCGCGCGCGATACCACTGCCGTGCTGGTGGCGGGGGTGGAGTTTGCCGAAGCGGGGCGAGAATATCCCATCGTGTTCGTTCGGGGACAGGATCGGCAGATGCGCCCGGTTGTGTTGCTGGGCGTGCGCGATGCCGAAAACCTGTTCGTGGACGAGCAGGGCAAATGGGATGCGCGCTACATTCCCGCCTTCGTGCGCCGCTATCCGTTCGTGATGGCGGAGGGCGGCGCGCAAGGCCAGTTGGTGGTGTGCATAGACGAAAGCTGCCCCGCGCTGAATGTGGATCGAGGCGAACTGCTGATCAGCGCGGAAGGCAAGATGGAGCCGCGCATGAACGAGGTGATGCAGTTCCTGCAAAACTTCCAGCAGGAATTCGCGCGCACCGAAATGCTGGTCAGGCAACTCGACGAGCTCGGCTTGTTCGTGCAGCAGGGCGCGCGGTTCGACACCAATACCGGCGAGACCTTCCAGCTCAATGATTTCTATCTGATTGACGAGCAGAAGTTCGGCAAAATCGAAGACGCCAAACTGCCCGCGCTATTCCGCGGCGGCGCATTGGGCCTGGCCTATCTGCATCTGGCCTCGCTGGGCAACATGCGCAAACTGCTGGATCGCGTGTCGGCGCGCTCCGCCGCGCGCAAGGCGGCAATGGCCGCGAATGCCTCGCTGCATTGACCGGAGCGCGCGCAAAGAGTACGTTAAACCTTCGCAAGCCAACCCCTCCAAACCTTCCCTTGTGCGAGTATCTGCTGCTTACCCCACTTCGGGGGAGGCTTAACCCGGACAACGACGGCCTACCCTGCCCGCGTCTGGCTCCGGCTCATCCGGCCTGGAATGAGTACCGTCGCCAATAAGCGGATGCGATACGCGCCGTTAGCCGTTGCCGGCTTGCTTCTGCCCGCAGTCCTGTCTGCCGGGATAGCGGACTATTCTTCCGGGTTGTTGCGCCATGTTGCCGGGAAATGGGGCGAAGACGGCCAGCAGCGTGTTCTGGAGTTGCAGCAACTCGTCCGCAAACAGAAAACCCCTTCCGCCAACCCGGTGCAACCGGAGCGCAACCGGTTGTTTCCCGGCAACACTTTCTGGAATCGCATCCCGTATGTGAACGACAGGGAGCACTGGGGAAAGGATGATTATTGGGCGACACCGGTTGAAACTGCGGGCAGCAATGGCGGGGACTGCGAAGACTTTTCGATCGGCAAGTATTTCACCCTGAAAGAATCTGGCGTCCCCTTGCAGAAATTGCGCATCACTTATGTGCGGGCGCGCAACCAGGCGGAATCGCACATGGTTCTCGCGTATTATCCTGAGCCGGATGCGGAGCCGCTCATTCTGGATAACCTGGTGGATGAAATTCTGCCCGCATCAAAGCGCCCCGATCTTGATCCCGTTTTCAGCTTCAACGACGAGGATGTCTGGATTGAGGGAGGAACGCCCGCGAAATCCGGGAGTTCCAGCCATATCCGCCTGTGGAGAGAGTTGCTGGACAAAATGTCGCGCGAGCAATCGCTCTGAACGGGCAGGACAAATATGTCGCCACTGATAATGAAACCTGCCATGCCCGATACCTCCGCCTTCCACCTGGGGGAGGCGGCAAGGCTATCGCCATGCGAGTTAATACGGAAATAACGGCATGACCCTGTTCAAGCAGTTGTTTGTGGCGGTATCCCTCGGGTTCCTGTTCCTGCTGGCAGGAATAGAAGCCATTTATATCGGCAACGCCAGGGTATACCTTCAGGAGCAACTGGCCTCGCACTCCCAGGATGCGGCCACATCGCTGGGCATGGTGCTGCCCGCCGCGATGGATGGAGGCGACGCGGTTCGTGCCGAAACAACCGTCGCCGCAGTGTTCGATCGGGGGTTTTACCGTTCCATCCGGGTTATTTCTCCGCAGGGAAAAACGGTTGTCATCAGGGAACTCTCTCCGGCGCCACCCGATGTTCCGCAGTGGTTCGCCTTTCTGATCCGGCTGGAAGCCCCGTCCGCAGAATCCATGATTTCCAGGGGATGGCGCCAGCTCGGCAGGGTGATCGTGACCAGCCACCCCAATTTCGCCTACCGGCAACTGTGGCGGACAACGTGGGAAACCACGTTCTGGCTGGCCGGGCTTTATCTGGCCTGCCTCGCCCTGTTAAGCGGGTTCCTGAAAACGGTTCTGCGACCGCTTGAAGAAATCGAGTCTGTGGCCAACGCCATCAGCGAGCGGGATTTCAGGCTGGTGGCGGCGAAACCCGGAACCAGAGAGCTGGATAGCGTGGTTCAGGCCATTAACAGCCTGTCCGGCAACATCCGGAGAATTATCGGGGAAGAGGCCGCAAAAGCGGATCATTCGCGGGCGGAAGCGTATAAGGATCCGCTCACGAAACTCGACAATCGCCGCAGTTTCGAGCTTCAGGTCGCGCCAGTTCTGACCGGTGCCGATACGGGCTCCGGCGTCCTGTATCTGGTGCAGGCGGCAAGGCTGAAAAAACACAACGCGATAAAAGGGTTCAAAAGCGGGGACGAGTTGTTGACGCTGATCGGCGCCACCCTGTGCGACGTATGGGCAGACCGGAACAGCATCCGCGCGCGTATCCTGGGCTCCACTTTCGCTGTCGCCGCGTTTAACTTGTCCAGAATGGAAGCCTTTGCGCTGGGCCGGGAAATTTCCGACAGGCTGAACCGGGCGATAGAGGCGGGCGGGTATGCCGCGACTGTGGGAAAGATCGGCTGCGGCGGCGCCTACTTTTCCGAAAGCGCGCGACCGCCCTTGGGAAATCTGCTGGCTACGGCGGATCTGGCGATGCTTCAGTCCCTGCACCGTGCGGACGCAGCGCCCATCCTGCTGGACTTCAAGCCCAGCAGCGATGATGAAAAAGGGTCACAATTCTGGAAGGCGCTGATCGCCGGCGCGCTCGCGGCAGACAGGATCGCCTTGCTCGCCCAGCCGGTCATCGCCTTCCAGGACAATACCCGGCTGCAATACGAGATCATGGGGCGACTGATCGGCGAAGACGGGGAACTCATCGCTGCGGGAAGGTTCATGCCGATGGCGGTGCGGCACGGCCTTGCCGCTGCGGTTGACAAGAAGCTGATCGGGAAAGCTTTCCGGGTGCTGCTCGAAAAGCAACATCTTGCGGACCAGTTTGCGATCAACCTTTCGGCCCGTTCCATCAGCGATCCGGAACTGCTGGAGTGGCTGTTTCCGGCACTGGAAAGCCAGCCCGGAATGGCGCAAAGAATCGTGTTCGAGTTTGCCGAATTCGGCGTAGTGCAGGAATTGCCCGCGCTGGAGAAATTTGCATCAAGAGCCAGAAAGCTGGGCGTCAGGTTCGCGGTGGACGGTTTCGGGTTGCATGGCTCGGCCTTCGAGTACCTGCTCGCGCTGCGCCCGGAATATATCAAGCTGAACCCGGCATTCATCGAGGGCTTGCCGGACAGCCGCGAAAACCAGTTTTTTATCTCATCCGTCACCCATATCACCCGCTCGCTGGGAATCAAGACGTTCGCTCATGCCGTGGAAAATGCCGACCTGTTTGACCTGCTCGAAAAACTCGGTGTGGATGGCTATCAGGGGTTTGCCACCGGCGCTCCGACGCGGATCGGCTAATTCCAATTCCAAATTAAAAATCCGCCAATTACCACCACAAGCCGTTCGCCCTGTGATTGTCGAAGGGGATGAGCGATGGGCGCTTGCGGTTCGACAGGCTCACCGCGAGCGGGTTAGATTATTGGTGTTATAATTTGGAATTGGAATAACCCTCAAACAGTGTTCTGAGCCCCGGTTTGAAAATACAGTTGCGCCAAGAAAAAGCCCCGCCAATTTATCGGCAGGGCTTTTTTCAAGAGGAAAACACAAGTGGTGCGGGGATTATTTATGCCCTGCGGCAGCAGGGGATTCCCGCAGTGTCTTGTTGATGTCGTTTGCCGCGATCCGGGTTGTTTTTCCGTTGACCAGAGCGAGCTGCTCGCGGGCTTCATCGCGGTTCATGCAGGTATTGATATAAGCTTCTTTGTCGCTACCGTGCAGTGACTTGTTCTTTGCGTTTCTTTCGCAATACTTTTCCTTCTGCCGCAAAGCGACAGCTTTCACGTTGGCTGACGAGCTGTCATGGGCCAACTTGGAAAACATGCGTTCCTTGTGTTCGGCTTCCCCGGCAAAAGCGGAAGCGGCAAGCAGTGCGGCAAAACCGGCGGCAACGTAAAGCGCGGCGCGTTTCATTGAAATCTCCCAATAAGTTAAGGTTGAAAAACCAACAATAAACAATCAAAAAATCCGCGCCTTCCATGTGCATTCTCCGGGAGCAGGCAAGCAAAACTATCCGGCGCTACCAAGAGACAAAAAGATGCAGAAAGCAGGGAGCCTGAGCAAACGCGACTGATGATAAGGGAATTCCAGAAAAAAACAATTGTACTTCAGTACAGGTGTACAACGTATTGGGCAAATGCTCCGAATAAGCATAAATTACAGCAAACATATCAATTGGGGTAATTATCATGATCCGAGAAGCAACCGCTATAGCGGTTCGGCAAAACCCGGGTTAATGCGGTTTGAAGCGGAGGTGGTGGCTATTGCCGGGGTCGAGGCCACCCGCAAGAGGTACGCCGTGGTTGTACCGCAAGGGCAGGCAAATCTGTTACCAGCCAGAGGCTGGACAGAATTTGCACTAACTTTCATGACGAAAGACGACACCCCTGATGATGAAATGTTTCACGATTGTGTTCCACGGTTATCAACAGGATAGATATCCCGACTGGCTGATAACCGGTGATAAGGCCGAAAAATCTACAATTTCCCGATCAGCCGGTAGGTGGCCATGTCACCCTTGCCTTTCAGGTGGGTGATGCTGGACGGCTCGAACTGGTATTGCTGGCGCAGGCGCTTGTAGGTGGTCGTGTCAACCTGGATGTGGCCGCTTGTCGCCTCATCGGTCAGGCGGCTGGCGATGTTGACGGTATCGCCCCACAAATCGTAAATGATGCGCTTGGTGCCGATCACGCCCGCCACCACGGGGCCGGTGGCAATGCCGATGTGGATGGACATTTCATGTTTTATCAGGCCGGGGTGTCTGGCGACCATCTCGCGCATCTCCAGGGCCATGTCGGCAATCCTGGCCACGTAGTCCTGGTTGCCGCGCGTGATACCCCCGGCCACCATGTAGGCGTCGCCGATGGTCTTGATTTTCTCCAGGCCGTATTTCTCGGAAAAAGAGTCAAACCAGGAAAAGACCGTGTTCAGCAACTCCACCATCTGCTCCGGCGACATCTGCTCGGTGAGCTGGGTGAAATTGACGATGTCGGCAAACATCACCGTCGCATCGGCGTAGCCGTCGGCGATCAGGCCCGGTTTGTCTTTCAGGCGTTGCGCGATGTGGAGCGGCAGCACGTTGTTGAGCAACTGCTCGGATTTTTCCTGCTCTTCCACCAGCAGCTTGTGCTTCCGGTCCAACTGGGCTTTTATCTTTTCGGTTTCCAGCACGAAATACCGTATCAGGAAATAGATGATGGAAGACATCGCGACAAAGTTGAGCGCGAAGAACGTGCCTATGGTCTTCATCGGAACGCCGTCCTGCGGCCCGCCGCCGAGGTAATAATCGAAGAAACCGGATACTGCGGTCAGCACCACATAGGCGATGAACCAGGGAATGGATTCGCGCCAGCCCGACACCACCACCGCCAGCACCGGGGCGAGCAGCGCCCACAGCATGACGCCGCTCGATGTCACCGAGTTGCCGATGCTCCACTGCATGATGAAGGGGGCAAACAGGAACAGGCCGAGCTGGACGAAACGGAATACGGCGAAATTGCGGCTATTCAGGTAATAAACCATGGAGACGACGGAAATCGCCTGGTAGGCCAGCGGCACGTTGCTGGAGAAATTCAGCCCCATCATCCAGTAGATCGCCAGCCACATCATGACCGCGAAGGTCATGAAGGCGCTGGCAAAGATCAGCAGGCTGGTGCGCAGATCGTCTTCCTGCGAGCCCGTTTTTTCCCCGGGCACCGCCGCTTCCGTCAAACCGGGTTGTTCTGCCATCATTTCCCCGCAGCAATTATGTTACCGCCTGCAATCATACCTGAACCGGGTGCAAAAAATCATGGCGGCGGTCATCCCGCGCTTCATAATCCGCCCGGAAGCGGCTAAAATCACAACCTTTGCGATACTCCTGAGGAAATCCACCATGTCCATGGCTGACCGCGACGGCTTTATCTGGTATGACGGCAAACTCGTGCCCTGGCGCAACGCCACCACCCACGTTCTCACCCACACGCTGCATTACGGCATGGGCGTATTCGAGGGGGTGCGCGCCTACCAGACCACGCACGGCACCGCGATTTTCCGGTTGAAGGAGCATACCGACCGCCTGTTCAATTCGGCCTACATTTTCAAGATGAAAATGCCGTATGACCGGGAAACCCTGATGGAAGCCCAGCGCGAAGTGGTGCGCGCCAACAGGCTGGAATCCTGCTACATCCGCCCCATCGCATTCTACGGCTCCGAAGCCATGGGCATCGCCGCCACCGCCCTCAGCACGCACGTCGCCGTGGCGGCCTGGCCGTGGGGCGCATACCTCGGTGCGGAGGGCATGGAAATAGGCATCCGCGTGAAGACCTCCAGCTTTACCCGCCACCATGTCAACATCAACATGTGCCGCTCAAAATCGGTCGGCACCTACACCAACTCCATCCTGGCGCACCAAGAAGTGGCGCAGGACGGCTACGACGAAGCGCTGCTGCTGGATGTGGACGGGTATGTGGCGGAGGGCGCGGGCGAGAACATCTTCATCGTGAAAAAGGGCAAGCTGTACACGCCCGATCTGACCTCCTGCCTGGAGGGCATCACGCGCGACTCCATACTCGCGCTGGCCTCCGATCTGGGCATCGAACTGATAGAAAAACGCATCACGCGCGATGAAGTATATTGCGCCGACGAAGCCTTTTTCACCGGCACCGCAGCGGAGGTGACGCCGATCCGCGAACTGGACAACCGCACCCTCGGAAGCGGCACGCGCGGCCCCATTACCACCCGGCTGCAATCGCTGTTCTTCGATTGCGTCAGCGGGAAAAACCACCAGCACGCCGACTGGCTGGCGCACGTTTGAAACGAGAGGTGCCACTATGCAAACCGACCACACCACACAAAGCCACATCGAAGTAACCGCTGCGGACCTGCCGCTGTGCTGCCCCACTCCCTCCATGAGCCTGTGGAACGCCCACCCCAGGGTGGCGATTCCGGTGGATAAACTTGGCGAAGCGCGCTGCCCCTATTGCAGCACGCTGTTCAAATTCAAGGGCGAGTTGCCAAGGCATCATTAACATGCAGGATGGGTGGAGCGTAGCGATACCCATCATCGCTCACGTTTTTGTTGGGTATCGCTACGCTCCACCCAACCTACGTTTCCCACCATGACAAAAATTCTCGTCATCGCGCCAAGCTGGGTGGGCGACACGATGTTGATGCAACCCATGCTGGCGCGCATCAAGCAGCGCATTCCGGGCGTGCAGATTGATGCGCTTGCCCCGCCGTGGACCGCGGCGCTGCTGCGCCGGATGACCGAGGTGCATGGCGTCATCGCCAACCCCTTCCCGCACGGCGCACTGAGGATTATTGCGCGCTACCGTCTCGGCAGACAGTTGCGCGCCGCGCATTACGACCAGACCATCGTGCTGCCCAACTCGTTCAAATCCGCGCTCATTCCATGGTTTGCGGGCATCCCCCTGCGCACCGGCTTTGTCGGCGAGATGCGCTTCGGCCTGCTGAACGATGCGCGCAAGCTGGACAAACATGCGTTACCGCTGATGGTGGAGCGTTTCGCGCAGCTCGCCGAAGCGCCAGGCGACGCGATCCTGCACCCGATCCCTCACCCGAAATTGCAGTTTGACGCAGAGCTGCGCCAGAACCTGCTCGACAAGCTGGGCTTGACGGACGACCGGCCCGTCGCCGTATTCTGCCCCGGCGCGGAATACGGTCCGGCCAAGCGCTGGCCGATACCCTATTTTGCCGAGCTGGCGCAGCTCCTGCGCGAACGGGGTTATGCCGTATGGCTGATCGGTTCGGGCAAGGACAAGGAGATCGGCGACAAAATCATCGCCCTGGGTAATGAGACATGCCGCAACCTGTGCGGCGCAACCGACCTGTCCGAGGCCGTCGCGCTGCTTTCTTGCGCCAGCCTGGTAGTCAGCAATGACAGCGGCCTGATGCATCTCGCCGCCGCGCTGGATCGCCCGATGCTGGCGCTGTACGGCTCCAGTTCGCCGCAGTTCACACCGCCGCTGTCGGAGCAGGCGCGCGTCATCAAACTCGATTTGCCATGCAGCCCCTGCTTCAAGCGGGTATGCCCGCTCGGCCACTTCAACTGCATGATGCACTTGACGCCGCAGCAGGTGGCGCAATACATCCCGGAGGCAACAGGGTAATTCCGGGAATTTAGCGAAGTAGGCTGAAACACCCGGCAATGCGATGTGTTAATGCAAGACGTGACCCCGTCCATGGGACTTTCTGCGGCAGCACGATGCCGAATTCGGCGATCAGGCCGCGCAGGCGGTTGTAGCTTGCGGTGCGCTCTTCCACAAAACCATGCCGCGTGCGGTGCAGGCACAGGATGATCTGCTGGTGTGGCGAGCCTGCGAACCGCATCAATCGCGAACGATGCGGTTTCTCCGTGTGTCAATTCTGCATCGAGCTTGCTCGATAGCAGATTGCCTGACTTTGTTGCACCGCATCCTACCCTTTCCGGCTTGAGGTTCACGGGTAGGGGGTATCAACGGGCATGGGGTGAGGGGGTGAGGGGGTGAGGGGTTTTGCTCCCTTTCCCCCGGGGGCTGGGGATGTAAGGCTGCTCTTGGCCGATTCGGTTCCAACAGGTTTTCAGAGTGAATGCTTCTTCTCATTCTCCGGCGCAGACTACCGCGTTGCGGCCCTGCGCCTTGGCCCGATACATCGCGCTGTCTGCCGCGTTCAACAGTGCTTCCAGCGGCAGCCCGTCGTAGGGGGTCATCGAGGCGACCCC
Source organism: Nitrosomonadales bacterium (assembly GCA_016223025.1). Classification (GTDB taxonomy): domain Bacteria; phylum Pseudomonadota; class Gammaproteobacteria; order Burkholderiales; family Gallionellaceae; genus VIKH01. Next base: position 52,042 of record JACRPU010000037.1, read on the forward strand.
GCAACTGATGGTGACATGCCGCGACTGCGATGCGGTGTGCGGAATACCGAGGTCGTCAACATGCTGGCGGATATTGTTGGCCACCCAGCACGCGCCATCCAGGGTGGTGTCGCCAAGAACCAGCACGAACTCTTCGCCCCCGTAACGCGCCGCAAGGTCGCTGGCGCGCGGGGCGGCGCGCGCCACCTGCGCGGCCACGGCTTTCAGGCAGTCGTCGCCGGCCTGATGGCCGTAGGTGTCGTTGTAGGCCTTGAAGTGGTCAACATCAACCATGACCAGCGACATCGGCTGTTTTATGCGCATGCAGCGCCGCCACTCGCGCCTGGCCAGCTCGTCGAACATGCGCCGGTTGGCGATGCCGGTCAGCCCGTCGGTCGTGGCCAGGCGCTGCAATTCCCGGTTGGCCGTATTCAGCTTCTGCGTGACGCTGACCAGGGAGCGCTGCATGTCCACCAGCCTGTGCATGGCGCGCATCTTGGCCTTCAGCACCACTTCGCTGATCGGCTTCATCAGGTAGTCATCCCCGCCCACCGCTATGCCGTGCGCCAGGTCTTCGTCCTTGGCCATGCTGGTCAGAAAGATGATCGCCGACCACTCGTCGCCTTTTTCCGCTGCGCGCATCTGCTTTGCGATATCGAATCCGTCAATATCCGGCAGGATTGCGTCCAGCAATACGATATCGGGGCGGTTCCTGCGGAAAATGTCGAGGGCGGCCTGGCCGGTACCGGCCGTCAGGGGTTGGCGGATGCCCATGCGTTCGAGATAGTTGCTCAGCGCCTTCATGGTTACTTTGCTGTCTTCCACTACCAGCACTTTCAGGTCGTTGTGGTTTTTCGCCATGCGCTAACCCCCTGCCGTTGCATTCATTGTTTTCACCGCCAGGCACAAATCCTGCCATGCCTTGGCTTTTTCCGTCGGGCTGCGCAGCAGATAGGCCGGGTGGTAGGTGATGACCAGCGGCGTGCCGCGGTACTCGTGTACTGTGCCGCGCAGGCTGCCCAGCGCCGCTTCCCGCCCCAGCAGCGCGGTCGCGGCAGTTTTTCCCAGCGCCACGATCAGCCTGGGCCGGATGAGATCGATTTGCCGTTGCAGGTAGGGCAGGCATTGCGCGATTTCGTCGGTTTCCGGTGCCCGGTTGCCGGGCGGCCTGCATTTGACGATGTTGCCGATGTAAACATTCCTGCCGCGTTTCAGCCCGATCGCCGCCAGCATGTTGTCGAGCAGCTTGCCCGCCTGGCCCACGAACGGCTCGCCGCGCGCGTCTTCGTCCGCCCCCGGCCCCTCGCCCACGAACACCCAGCCCGCTTTCTCGTCGCCCGCACCGAACACCGTTTGCGTGCAGCCGGCGCGCAGTTTGCACGCGGTGCAGCCGCGCACTTTCGCTTTCAGCTCCGGCCAGCCGTGCTCGCCGGCAGGTTGCTCGCGGCTCGTGCCGGGCGAGGAAACTGTTTCGCTCTCTCCCGCGCTGTCGCGCGCGCCGGAGGTGGGGAGTGGAGGTACCTGTCCGCGCCGCGCCCACAGCGGGTAGAGGTTGAGCTCGCGCAAGACGGCTTCTTCCCTGTTCACAATAAGCATTCCATCACGATCGCATCTTCGCGCCCATTATCCGCCTGATAATATCCGCGCCGCAAACCGATTTCGCGGAATCCGGCGGCGCGATACAAACCGAGCGCCGCAATGTTGGATGGGCGCACTTCCAGCAGCACCCGCCGCATGTTGCGGTCGCGCGCCATATTCAATGTTTCGGCCAACAGCGCGCGCCCCAGCCCCTTGCGCTGGTGCTCGGCGGCGATGGTGAGGTTGAGCAGTTGCGCTTCATCCACCGCAAGCATGAGCACCACGTAGCCCAGCATGGCACTTTCCTGTTCCATCACCCTGCAGAGATAGCCGCTGTCGAGCGCATCGGCAAGATTGCCGCGCGTCCACGGATGGGCGTGCGCGCGCTGCTCGACGCGCTCGGCCGCATCTACGTCTGCCGGGTTCATCTCGCGCAGGCCCGGCATCACGGGCCGCTCGCGCTCGCTGGTTTTCAGCGCCACCTTGTCGCGCAAATACACCGGTACCGCCTGCGCCGCATCCACTCCCTGCCCTGCGGCGAATTGCACCGCTGCCAGTTCCGCGATGGCGCCGGCCTGCGGCACCGCCTGCCGGTCCATCCCGGCCAGTTGCCCGGCGTAGCGTCCGTCCAGGACAGCTTCATACATTTTGAAACCGCTGCCTGTGCCGAACCAGCCCGCGCCCTCTACGGCAGGCGCAGCCTGCGGCAGGCAGAACCCCGGCTCGCATACCGTCACCCATTCTTCCGCCCGTTTCCGGTAAGCGGCGTGGTAGATCTCGCCCATGCGCGCATCCAGCGCGGCGATCACCTTGTCGCGGCCGGCGGCCTGCGCCAGCGCCAGCAGGGTAGATACTCCGGCTACCGGCAGGCCTGCGCCCAGCGCCAGCCCCTGTGCAACACCGCAGGCGATGCGCACCCCGGTGAACGAGCCGGGGCCCGCCCCGAAAGCGATGCCATCCAGTTGCCGCAGCGTGGTCCCCTCATCCCGCAACAGACCGTCCAGCATTTCGATCAGCACTTCGGAATGTTTCTGCCCGACCAGCTCGCACCGGCTGGTGCAGTCACCGTCCCGCCACAACGCGACGGAGCAGTATTCGGTGGAGGTTTCCAGCGCCAGAATACGCATCAGGCGGCCAGCAGCAACGCCACCGCCTGCGCCGCGATGCCCTCGCCGCGACCGGTGTAGCCGAGCTGCTCCGTGGTGGTCGCCTTCACGTTTACGGCACTCGTTGCCACGCCGAGATCGGCGGCGATGTTTTCCACCATCTTCTGGATATGCGGCGCCATCTTCGGACTCTGCGCAATGATGACGGCATCCACATTGCCGGTGCGGAACCCTTTGTCCGCCACCATGCGCGCCACCTCGCGCAGCAGGATGCGGCTGTCAATATTCCGGTATCGTGCATCGCTGTCGGAAAAGTGGCGCCCGATGTCACCCAGCGCCGCCGCGCCCAGCAGCGCATCGCAGATGGCATGCAGCAGCACATCCGCATCGGAATGGCCGAGCAACCCTTTTTCGTGCGTGATCTCCACGCCGCCGATAATCAGCTTGCGCCCCACGACCAACTGGTGGACATCGAAGCCCTGCCCGATTCTCATTGCGCTTGTCTCCCGCATATTTTGCAGGGCGTTCCGCCCTACATTATTTCTTTCAGCAACAGCTCTGCCAGCTTGATGTCCTGCGGATAAGTCACCTTGAAATTGGCGGGCCCGCTCTCCACCAGTTTGGGTTTCAGCCCGAGAGTTTCCACCGCGGAAGCCTCGTCGGTAACGTCTTTTGCCTGTTGCAGCGCTTGCAGCAACACTCCGGCACGAAACATCTGCGGCGTCTGCGCCTGCCACAACCCCGCGCGGCTTTCGGTGCGGGCGATGCGACCGGCAGCATCGGCGCGCTTCAGGGTATCCGCCACCGGCACGGCAAGAATACCGCCCACTTCATCATCGCGCAGTTCGCCGATCAGGCGCGCCAGTTGCGCCTGACTCAAACAGGGGCGCGCCGCATCGTGAACCAGCACCCAATCATCCGGCTCCAGCCCGGAAGCCAGCAAGCCGTTCAATACGCTTTCCGCGCGCGTCCTGCCGCCGCAAAACAGCGGTTGCAACCTGGCGCCGAACGGTGACCAGTCAAAATGGTTCCAGTGGGCATCATCCGGCGCGAGCACCACGAATGTCGCGCCGATGCCGGTGTTGGCGCACAAGGCGGCAATGGCGTGGTGGATCATGGGTTTTCCGGCAAGCGGCATGTACTGCTTGGGCAATTCGCCGCCAAAGCGCGAGCCGGAACCAGCGGCGGGTACGAGCGCGAAAAGATCAGACATGGGCGAATTGTAATGGAAAACTCCGGGATTCCAGCGCCCGTTTGTTTTGGTATGGCCGGGCATAACGGGCATGGCGAGTAGCCACCCCTGATTATGAAACTCGCCATGCCCGTTCCCTCACTCTACTCTCTGGTGGAACTACTTGCCATTCGACTAGGCTGCAAGAAGCCGCAGCCAAGTCGCTGGTTATCCCAGAGGGAGAGAGGGCGAAGCCCTCGCTGCGCGAGTTTCACGTTAAATGCGCCCCCGCGCCAATCGTTTTGAAAGCTGTGGCATCATTCATTCATGAATCGAGGAGAATGCAATGCGCCTTCCATCTGTTAACGCCCTCGCCCTTCTTTTTGCGCTCACGGTTTCCGGCACTGCCATCAGCCGCGACTTGCCGCTGGACAATATCAAGCTGCCGCCCGGCTTCAGCATCAGCCTCTACGCCGATAATGTTCCGGGCGCTCGCTCGATGGCGCTGGGCGCGGATGGCACGCTGTTCGTCAGCACGCGCGGAGACAAGGTTTACGCGCTGCCCAACCGCAATCGCGGCAAGCGCGCGGAGGAAACCATCGCTCTCGCCACCGGGCTCAACACCCCGAATGGCGTGGCTTTCCGCGACGGTGCGCTGTTCGTCGCGGAAATCAACCGCATCCTGCGCTTCGATGGCATCGAGGCCCGGCTGCGCAACCCGCCCGATCCGGCGGTGATAAACAGCAGCTTTCCCGCCGACAAGCACCACGGCTGGAAATTCATCCGCTTCGGCCCGGATGGCCTGCTCTACGTGCCGGTAGGCGCGCCGTGCAACATCTGCGAGCCGGACCCCGCGCGCTATGCCGCCATCTTCCGCATGAAGCCGGATGGAACGGCGCTCGAACAGTATGCGCGCGGGGTGCGCAACACCGTGGGCTTCGACTGGAACCCCGATACCCGCGATCTGTGGTTTACCGACAACGGGCGCGACTGGTTCGGCAACGATGTCCCGCCGGATGAACTGAACCACGCGCCGCGCCCCGGCATGAATTTTGGCTACCCGTATTGCCACGGACGTTCGCTGGCGGATTCCGAGTTTGGCGACAAACATGCCTGCGGCGAATTCACCCCGCCTGCCATGGAGCTCGGCCCGCACGTGGCCTCGCTGGGGATGCGCTTCTACACCGGCGCGATGTTCCCCGAACCTTACCGCAAGCAGATTTTCATCGCCGAGCACGGCTCGTGGAACCGCTTCCCCGCCATCGGTTACCGCATCACCCTGGTGCGGTTGCGCAACGGGCGGGCGGCGAGCTACGAGGTGTTCGCGGAAGGCTGGCTGCAAGGCCTCACCGCGTGGGGCCGCCCGGTGGATGTGCAGGTGATGCCGGACGGCGCGCTGCTGGTATCGGACGACAAGGCAGGAGCGATCTACCGGATCAGCTATGGCGGCAATTGATCCTGTTGCCGACACAACTTCTGGAGTGCGGGAGCTTGCTCCCGCTTTTGTACGCAAACAACATTTGACATCATTTTACTTTTCAGAGCACCGACACCCGCGCCGCGCCCGCGCTCAATTTGCCGATCACCGCCGCGCGCGTAAATCCCTCGCCGTGCAGCCGCCGCAAAATGTCCAGCGCCGCATCGCTGCCACAAGCAATCAACAAACCGCCGCTGGTTTGCGGGTCGGTCAGCAGGTTGATCTGCCATTCGGCCAGGCTTCTGGGCAGTTCCACTTCATGCCCGTAGCTCTGCCAGTTGCGCTGCGACGCGCCGGTGGCAAAACCCTGTTGCGCCAGTTGCCTGGCCGCGGGCAGCAGCGGCAGCTTGTCGAGCCCGATTTCCGCTGCCAGATTCGAGCCACGGCAGATGCCGAGCAGATGGCCGAGCAGGCCGAAGCCGGTCACGTCGGTCATGGCGTGAACCGCATCCATTTCCGCCAGCCAGCTTCCCGGCGTATTGAGTTGCGTGGCGCTGTGCAGCATCCCGGCATAACTCTCTTCATCCAGTTTCTGCTTTCGCAGCGCCGCGCTCAGGATGCCAACGCCCAGCCCCTTGGCGAGTATCAGCGCATCGCCGGCGCGCGCCCGGTTGTTGCGCTTGACCCTGGCCGGGTGTACCAGCCCCAGCGCCACCAGCCCGTAGATCGGCTCCGGCACGTCAATCGAATGCCCGCCCGCAACCGGGATGCCGGCGCGCGCGCACGCCGCCGCGCCGCCCGCCAGAATCCGGCGGACCGTTTCCAGCGGCAGGGTGTTGATCGGCATACCGGCGAGGGCGAGAGCAAAAATGGGTTTGCCGCCCATGGCATACACATCGGACAGCGCGTTGGTGGCCGCGATGCGCCCGAAGTCGAAGGCGTCGTCCACGATGGGTGTAAAGAAATCGGTGGTGGCGACGATGGCCTGCTCGTCGTTCAGCCGGTATACCGCCGCGTCGTCGCCGCTTTCGATGCCCACCAGCAGGTCGGGGCAGGCTTGCGCCAGCGGCACGGCGGCCAGCATGTCGCGCAGCAGGGCGGGAGCGATTTTGCAGCCGCAGCCCCCGTGCGAAAGTTCGGTGAGGCGCGCAACCATCAGCGCAAGTGCGCGCCGGTCTGCGCGGGAAAACCGAACGCGCTTGCCATGCCCGCGCCGAAACGTTTGGCGAGGCGTTCCGCCACGCTTTCCCTGGCGGTGAAGTCAATGATGTTTTCGGCCTTGATGATGTCGCGCGCCACGCTCTCCACGCTGCCCATCCCATCCGCCAGACCCATCTCTACGCTCTTTTGCCCGGTCCAGAACAAGCCGCTGAACGTGTCCGGAGTCTCTTTCAGGCGGGTGCCGCGCCCCTGCTTGACCACGTCGATGAACTGCCGGTGAATTTCGCCGAGCATCTGTTTGAGCAGTTCCTGGTGGTGCGGGTTGATCGGCGAGAAAGGGTCCATGAAGCCCTTGTTTTCGCCCGCAGTCAGCAAGCGGCGCTCCACCCCCAGTTTTTCCATGGCGCCGGTAAAGCCGAAACCATCCATCAGCACCCCGATGGAACCGACCATGCTGGCCTTGTTCACAAAAATCTTGTCCGCCGCAACCGCCACGTAATAACCGCCGGATGCGCACATGTCCTCCACTACCGCATACAGCGGAATACCCGGATGCTTGGCGCGCAGGCGGCGGATTTCATCGTTGATGTAGCCGGCCTGCACCGGGCTGCCGCCGGGGCTGTTGATGCGCAGGATCACCCCCTGCGTATGCTTGTCCTTGAACGCATCCTGCAGGCTGGCGATCACGTTGTCGGCGCTGGCCAGGCTGTCCGGCGCGATCACGCCCTGCATATCCACCAGCGCGGTATGCTTGCCGCCCAGCGGCGCTTCCGCCTTTGCGCCCATCCAGTCCATCGCCAGAAACAGCAGAACGAACAGGTAGGCGAAAGTCAGCACCTTGAAAAAGATGCTCCAGTGGCGCGCCCGGCGCTGCTCCTGTATGGCAGACATGGCGAGCTTTTCCAGCACGTCGCGCTCCCAGTTGTTGTCTTGATCGGACATATTGTTTATTCCTCGGCAGACCGTGTCAGTATATCAGTCATGCGCCTGACGATCATGGCACAGGCCACCCCGAACGATGAATCGTCTGCGCCATGATCGTCAACGTGAAACTCGCGTAGCGAGACTTCGTCCCCTCTCCCGCCAGCGGGATAACCAGCGACTTGGCTGCGGCTTCTTGCAGCCTAGTCGAGTGGCTAGTTGTTTCATTCAGAGGGTTGGGGTGAGGGAAAACGAGGCCAAAGGCCGAAGTTTCGAGGAACGGCCAACGGGCATGGCGAGTTTCATAATCATGGGTGGCCTGCGCCATGACCGTCAGGTTAAACGAAACCACTCGCGCAGCCCGGCAAAATCATCCAGCAGCGCCAGGGGTTCCAGCGCGCGCAACTGGTCTTTCGGGTGCGCGCCGTGCGTCATGCCCACCGCATCCACTCCGGCGTTGCGCGCCATTTGCAGGTCGTGCGTGGTGTCGCCCACCATCAGGGCGCGCTCCGGAACGACGCCCAGCTCATCCATGATTTCCAGCAGCATCGCCGGATGCGGCTTGGAAAAGGTTTCGTCCGCCGTGCGCGTTGCCTGGAAATAGGGCCGCATTCCGGTCGCCTGCAGGGCGCGGTTCAACCCGTTGCGGCTCTTGCCGGTGGCTACCGCCAGTTGGCGCCCCGCATAGTGCAGGTCAGCAATCGCCTCGCGCGCCCCGGCAAACAGCGGAATGGCATTGTCCCGAGCGAGAAAGTGGTGGCGGTATCGCTCCACCAGCGGCTCAACCATCTCTTCCGGAGCATCCGGCACGGCATGGCGCAATGCCCCCGCCAACCCCATGCCGATGACATGGTTCGCCGCCTCGTCGCTCGGCACGGGCAAACCGAGATCGCGGCAGGCCGCCTGGATGGAGCCCGCGATCACTGCCGTGGAATCCATCACCGTGCCGTCGCAATCGAACACGATCAAATCGTAGCGCGTTGCCATGTTGACCCGCAAAAAAGAGGCGCGGATATTACCATCACTTGTGCCACAATGCGCTGCCATGCAACCCGTCGCCCAGAACAACTGGCTGCTGTATTGCCGCCCCGGCTTCGAGCGCGATTGCGTGCAGGAAACCCGGGCCAAACCGATCGAAACCGCTGCCGGCAGCGGTTTTGTCGTGCTGCAAGGCAAGCCGCGCCTGGCTTACGCGCAACTGGCTTTCGCGCGCCAGCTTATCCGGCTGCACAGCGAAGTGAAGGAATTGCCGGAGCGTGACCGCATTGCTCCGCTGCTCGCCGCGCTGCCCGCCGACCCGCCGCAATTCGGCGCGCTGTGGCTGGAAGCGCCGGACACCAACGAAGGCAAAACGCTGTCCGGTTTCTTGCGGCGCTTTCAGCCTCTGCTGGAAGCGGCGCTAATCGGGGCTGGCAGCCTGGCGCAAGACGCAACCCTGCCGCGCCTGCATATTTTCTTCCCGGACAAGAACCGCGCCCTGATCGGCAGCAGCAATCCGGGCAACAGCGCGGCGTGGCCCATGGGCATCCTGCGCCAGAAAATGCCGCACGATGCGCCGAGCCGCTCTTGCCTGAAACTCGCCGAAGCTTTTGAGATTTTTCTGTCGCGTGAAGAGCAGGCGCAATGGCTCAAGCCCGGCATGACCGCAGTGGATCTGGGCGCCGCTCCCGGCGGCTGGGCCTGGCAACTGGCGCTGCGAGGCATGAAGGTGATTGCCGTGGACAACGGCCCGTTGAAAGGCGCGGCGGCGCAGCATCCGTCCATCAAACATCTGCGCCAGGACGGTTTCCGCTACCGCCCGAGACAACCGGTGGATTGGGTGGTGTGCGACATGGTGGAGCAGCCGCAGCGCGTGGCGGCGCTGATGGCCGATTGGGTCGCATCCGGTCTGGCCGCGCGCGCGGTTTTCAACCTCAAGCTGCCGATGAAGAAGCGCCTGGAAGCCCTGGCCGACGCGCTGGGTGGAATGCGCGCGGCGCTGGATGGCAAAGGTGTCCGCTATCGCCTTGCGGCCAGGCAGCTTTACCACGACCGCGAGGAAGTGACGGTGTTTCTGGCGCGGGTCGAGAAGCGGGGCAAGAAATTACCGTAGTAAGCCCGGATGAAACGAGGTGGCGCGTGGTTGTTTGGGCTTCAGCCCCTTAACGTGAATCTCGCGCAGCGAGGGCTTCGCCCTCTCTCCCTCTGGGAGAGAGTAGAGTGAGGGAAACGCACTTGGCGCAGACGATTCATCATTCGGGGTGGCTGCACCATGTGCGTTAGCGTGAAATACATTTACGAAAACAGCCGTATGTTGCATGGAATCAATCTGTTACTCTGTGGATAAGTTCAGGCCCAGTAGAACCTATTTCATAATCAGGGGCGCTGCGCTTCTGCTGCATGAAAGTTAGTGTCAATTCCACACGCAGCTTGCTACGGATTCTCCCCCGCGAGATGAACGGCATCGGGGCAAGCCGCAAACCATCCGGAATCGCGGGAAAAACAATCGGGGCGTAACGCCCCGATTATCGGGTACCCATCGCGGTCAATTGTTTTTGCGATGGTTGCTCGTGATGGCAGCTTGCTTGACGGTCTTGCCAATCTCGCCCCCCAGGGCAGCATGGAATATATCTGCCAGCGGGTCGGCTGCGCCGGAAATCACTGCCGCAGAATTAACCGGCTCGCGGTACAGGTCGCGCTCGAAGCTGGCCAATACCGGGTCAGCCGTTCCATGCAGGGCGGCATTGAAAATATCCGCCAGCGGGTCGGCAGCGCCGGCAATCATTGTCGTGGCGGGTATCGGGTCGCGGTACAAGTCGCGCTCGAAGCTGGCTGCGACAGCGTCCACTTTCGTATTCAGGATGCTGTAGAAGTTGTCCAGCGGGTCGGCCTCGGCAACTGCCGCCGTCACGATGGTAGCGCCATCCAGCAGGCCGCGCTCGAAGCTGGTAACAACCGCGTCAGAGCCGGCGTTGGCAAAGGTTGGCAGCAAGGCTGCGGCTATCAGAGTCAAAGCAAATTTGTTCAGTTTCATGGTGATTACTCCTTCTTGATAATGGGGGCGATACGAAATGACCGCCTACGCCATAACATAAAGCAGTAACCATGCCATAAATTTTATAACATAAAAACAATATGTTGCATTTATTAGCCACCCTATAGACGTTAACTGTGTAAACAATGAACGTTAACGTACAGTTGGAGTTAACGTATTTGGCATAATCTAAACATGGCCTGGAATTAACCCCTCCGCCGCAAACGAGGGGTATCGGGTCAAGAACAGAACGCAACCCGGCTGACACCGGAGGCGCAACCTATCCCTCCCCCCATCTCTTCACCAGTGCATGCTCCACGCCGAGATGATCCAGTATCCGCGCTACCACGAAATCCACAACATCCCGCACGCTTTGCGGATGGTGGTAGAAGCCGGGGTTGGGCGGCAGGATGACCGCGCCGGCGCGGGAAAGCTTGAGCATGTTCTCCAGATGGATGACGGAGAACGGGGTTTCGCGCGGCACCAGGATCAGCGGACGTTTTTCTTTGAGCATGACATCCGCCGCGCGGGTGATGAGGTCGTCGCCGATACCGCTTGCGATCTTGCCCAGCGTACACATGGTGCAGGGGCAGACCACCATGGCGTCGCCGGGGTTGGAGCCGGAGGCCATCGGCGCATACCAGTCGTCGCGACCGAACACGCGCAGTTCGCCGCTGAATTCTCCCATGCATTCACCCAGCAATTTTTCCGCATCCTGCGGGCGGTTGGGCAGTGTGAAATCCAGCTCCTGCTTGGCGACGATCTGCGCGGCCTGCGAGTAAACCAGGTGAACCCGCTGCCCGCTGGCAAGCAGGCATTCGAGCAGGCGCATCGAGTAGGGCAGGCCGGATGCGCCGGTGATGGCGAGGGTGATGGTTTTCAAATTTGGCTCCATGCGGTTAACCGCGATATAAAAAAACGTAGCGAGAGGCGATCAGGCAAGGCGGAAACTGGCGAAAAAGCGGAGTTTACACAGAGTAAATGAGCATTTTGAGCCGGTTTCCAACGCAGCATCATCGCCTCGCAGTAGTTTTTATTCATGCAGCCCTGCTTGGCGCAACGCAACCATTACCTGCTCCACATCCGGCGGCTGCTGTTTTCCGCCGAGGTTGATCGCGCTGCCACCCGCGTGGAGCCCGGTCAGACCGGGGTCGGTGGCGGTGTAGATACCGACGGTCGGCACGCCGAACGCCGCAGCGAGGTGGCTCAAGCCGGTATCCACCCCGATCGCGGCGCGCGCCCGGCCCAGCAGCGCCGCAGCTTCATCCAGCCTGATAGCGGGGGGGCAAACCGCGCCGGGGATAACTGCGCGCAGACGTTCGCTGCGCGCCTGTTCCGTTGCGCTGCCCCACGGCAACACGATGCGCATCCCCGTCTGGCCCAGGCGTTTTCCCAAGGCAATCCAGTTCGCTTCGTCCCATAATTTTTCATCGCGGCTGGTGGCGTGCAGCAGCACGGCATAGGGTTCGGGCGGCATCCAGGGCAGTCCGAGGGCGGGCGCGCGGATGCCGTAATCCGGCGCGCCCTGCGGGACATAGCCCAGCGCCTGCCCCGCCAACTGGCGGTTGCGCTCCACCGCGTGCAGGTTTTTTGCCACAAAATAGGTGCGGTCATAAAACAGGCTGGCGAGCGGCTCGCGTGCGCTCTTCCGGTCAAAGCCGCAGCGCTTGGCGAAAACGCAACGCGCAATCAGCGCACTCTTCAGCAGGCCCTGCGTGTCGAGCGCATAATCATAATGGCTGGCGCGCAGATCGCGGCAGGTCGCCCGCATCTCTCCGCGCGACTGCCATAGCGACTTGCGCCAGCGGCGCATGGCTACCGGGATAACCCGTTTGACCTTGGAATGCAGCGCGGGAAGCGGCGCAAAGTTTTCTTCCACCACCCAGTCAATGCACGCATCCGGGAGGTACGCGCAAATATCCGACACCACCGGGAGATTGTGCAGCACGTCGCCCAGCGAAGAGGTTTTGATTAAAACGATGTTCGGGGCGCTTTGCATTGTCACATTAAGCTGCGCACACCGGAGCCATGCCGCTGCCTGTCATCTCGTCAATGCTGCAGCCCCGTAGGGCGCAATAACCAACGGGCATTGCGCCGTCAGTGCTGTGCGAATGAATTCGCACCTACGCTCCCCCGATCAGCGCGGCAATTTCCGCAACGCGCCTGGCGACCAAAGTTGCGTCGCCGCGCGCCTCGACATTGAGCCTCAGCAGGGGTTCGGTGTTGGAGGTGCGCAGGTTGAAGCGCCACTCCGGAAATTCCAGGCTGATGCCGTCCGTTTGGTCAATGGCGGGGCGCTCTTTTTCAAAGTGAGCCAGCACGCGCCCGATAACCTGCGCCACGCTTTCGACCCGGTAGTTGATTTCTCCGCTGCACGGAAAAACACGGATGCGTTCCCCCACCAGACGCGAGAGAGGCTGCTTGCGCGCGCTGGCCAACCCGGCCACCAGCAGCCACGGGATCATGCCGCTGTCGCAATAGGCAAAGTCGCGGAAATAGTGATGCGCGCTCATTTCGCCGCCATAAATGGCATTTTCGGCGCGCATCCGCTCCTTGATGAAGGCGTGCCCGGTTTTGCACTGGATGGGGACTCCTCCGGCGCGGGCGACGATGTCTATCGTGTTCCAGGTGAGCCGCGGGTCATGGATGATTTTCTCGCCGGGGTGCTTGAGGAGGAATGCTTCCGCCAGCAGACCAACGATGTAATAGCCCTCGATAAACACCCCGTTCTCGTCGAACAGGAAACAACGATCGAAGTCGCCATCCCAGGCAATCCCCATATCGGCCTTGTGTTGCCTGACAGCTTCGGCGGTGGCGGCGCGATTTTCCGGCAGCAGCGGGTTGGGAATGCCGTGCGGGAAATTTCCGTCGGCCTGATGATGGAGCTTGATGAACTCCAGAGGGGCGCCGGTTTTCTTCAGCCTGGCTTCGATGGCATCAATCACATGCCCGGCGGCTCCGTTGCCGGCGTTGACCACCAGCCGCAGCGGCCCGAGGCTGCCGGGGTCTATGTACCCCAGCAGATGGGCGATGTAGTCCTCCAGCACGGATAACCGTTGCAGCGTGCCGCGCCGCGACACCGGCGGAAACTCGTTGCGCTCGGCCAGGCGCCGGATTTCATCGAGGCCGCTGTCGCCGCTGATGGGCTGCGCGCCCCGGCGCACCAGCTTCATGCCGTTGTAGTCCAGCGGATTATGGCTGGCCGTGACCTCGATGCCGCCATCCACGTCCAGGTGAAACGCGGCAAAGTACACTTCCTCGGTGCCGACGAGGCCGAGATCAATCACATCCGCCCCCGCATCCATCAGGCCGTCCGCGAGGGCGAGCTTGAGCGCCTCGCTGGTCAGGCGCACATCCGATCCCACCACCACGCGGCGCGGTTTGCTGTGCTCGCCGCAAGCGCGTCCGATGCGGTAGGCGATGCCTTCATCCAGCTCTACGCCGAGTTTGCCGCGGATGTCGTAAGCCTTGAAACAGGTCAGCTTCATCAGCCACGCCCGTACACGTCATCGAAACGGACAATATCGTCCTCGCCCAGATAACTGCCGGACTGCACTTCGATCAGGTAAAGCGGCTCGTCGCCGATATTCTCCAGGCGGTGCTTCACGCCGAGCGGAATATAAGTGGACTGATTCGCGTAAAGCACCAGCAAATCCTCTCCCCGCGTGACCCTCGCTTTGCCGGAAACCACTACCCAATGTTCGGCGCGCTGGCGGTGCATTTGCAGGGAAAGCCTGGCGCCGGGCTTGACCATGATGCGTTTGGCCTGAAAGTTGTCGCCCGCATCAATTCCCTCGTAATAGCCCCAGGGCCGGTAGACGCGGCGGTGGATCAAATGCTCGGTGCGCTCCGCCTGCTTGAGGTATTCCACCGCCTGTTTCACATCCTGGGCAAAGTTCTTGTGCATCACCAGCACCGCATCGGCGGTTTCCACGATCACCAGGTCTTGCACCCCGATGGCCGCCACCATGCGGCTTTCGGCGCGGATTAAACTGTTGGCGGTTTCGGCGGTGTAAACATCGCCGCGCAACGCATTGCCTCGCGCATCCCTGGCGCTGACATCGGACAGCGACGACCACGAGCCGATATCGCTCCAGCCGATCTCTACGGCCACCATTGCGGCAGATTGCGTGCGCTCCATCACGGCGTAATCAATCGAATCCGACGGGCAGGCGGCGAAAGCTTTTTTATCCAGGCGGAAAAAATCCAGATCATGCGTGCTGTGCTGCCAGGCTGTTTGCGCCGCCTGGCATATTTCCGGGCGATAGCGCTGCAACTCGCTCAAATAGGTGGCGGCCTTGAACACGAACATGCCGCTGTTCCAGAAAAAGTTGCCCGAAGCCATGAACCGCATGGCAGTATCCAGATCCGGCTTTTCCACGAAGCGCGCTACCGCATAGGAGCGCTCGCCCGTTTGCAACGACGCGCCGCGCTCGATATAGCCGAACCCCGTGGCCGGTCCGGTGGGGGTAATGCCGAAAGTCACCAGCCGGTCTTGTTGCGCCAGTTGCCGCGCGGTCTGGATCGCCGCATGGAAAGCCGGGACGTTCCGGATCAGGTGATCCGCCGGCAACACCAGCAGGATAGCTCCGGCATCATCCGCCTGTGCCGCGAGCGCGGCAACGGCAACCGCAGGCGCGGTGTTGCGGCCGACCGGCTCGAGAATCAGCGATAGCGGCCGGATGCCGATGTCGCGCAACTGCTCCGCCGCGAGAAAGCGGTGCTCGTCATTGCAGACCAGCAGCGGCGCGGCCATATCTGGCAAGCCTTCAAGGCGCAAGAGCGTTTCCTGGAACAGGGTGCGCTCGGACACCAGCGGCAGGAACTGCTTGGGCAGCGCCGCGCGCGACATCGGCCACAACCGGCTGCCGGAGCCGCCGGACAGGATAACGGGATAGAGCATGGCGTCTTTCAGGAGCGATGCAGATGCAACAATAAATTATCGTGGTTTGATGCTTGAACTGAAGTTTAGACACTCGCGGCCTTTGCCCGACACCGCATGCATCCGAACCGCACGAAAAATATTTCAAAAAATTGAAATAAAAATGCAAAAAACACTTGACATGACATCGGAT
>JACRPU010000038.1 GCA_016223025.1 Nitrosomonadales bacterium
ACGGCGCCGTTGACGAGGTGGCAGCGGCCGCTGCCGGGCAGCATGGCGCAGAGGTTTTCCAGCGCGGCGAGGTCGGCTGCGGTGCCGCGCCCGGTGTCTATGCGGTCGAGCAGGCGGCTCATGGTGGCGGTGCCCACCTTGCACGAGTTGCACTGGCCGCAGGAGGAGTGCGCGAAGAAGCGTTCGTATTCGGCCACGCGCTTGACGATGCCGGTGCCTTCCGAAACGACGATCATCGCGCCCGTGCCCAGGTTGCTGCCGCGCGCGCGCAGGGAATCGAAATCCATCGCCACGTCGAGGTCGGCAGGCGTCAGCAACGTGCTCGAAGGCCCGCCGGTAAACACCGCTTTGAGCGGCTTGCCGGAGAGCAGGCCGCCGCCGTGATTGAAGATGAGTTCGCGCAGCGGTGTGCCCATCGGCAGCTCGAACACGCCGGGGTACAGCACGTCGCCACTCAGGGAATAAAGCTTGGTGCCGGTGCCCTGCCCTTTGCCGAGTGCGCGGAACCACGCGGCGCCCTGCACCGCGATGTGCGGCACATGGGCTATCGTTTCGACGTTGTTGATCAGCGTCGGGCAGCCAAGCACACCCGCCTGCGCCGGGTACGGCGGCTTGCCGCGCGGGAACGGGAAGCGCCCCTCGACCCATTCCATGGAAGCCGTTTCCTCGCCGCCGATGTAATGCCCGGAGCCGGGCAGCAGTTGAAGTTCCAGCGGCTTGCCGATCGCGCCTGTCGCCAGCGCCAGCAAATCCGATGCCCGCCATTGTTCGAGCGCCGCCTTCATCGCCGCCAGCGGGCGTGACAGATCGGGGTTGATGTAGAACACGACTTTGTTGGCGCCGATGGCCAGCGCCGCCGTGGCAGCGCCTTCGATCACCTGGTGCGGGGTTTCTTCCAGCAACAGACGATCCTTGAAGGTGCCGGGCTCGTCTTCGTTGCCGTTCACCACCAGATATTTGTCCGGCTTGGGCAACTCGGCGGCGACCGCCTCCCACTTGCGCCAGGCCGGAAAACCGCTGCCGCCCAGGCCGCGCAGTTCGGCCTGTTTCACTTCTTCGCGTATGCCAGCCGGATTCTGTATCGCGCGCGCCAATGCCGCGCCACCGCCGGATTTGCGCCAGCGCGCCATGTCGGCGCCGACGCGACGCTCGGGGTGGAGCAACACTTGCGGCGGCTCGGTACCGGGTGATTGGATGCTCATCGGCTCCATACGCCTCCCGCCGCGTAAGGGGGCAAAACCTGTGGCGCGCGGCGCGACATGGGCATGCCGGCCAGGGTCAGGGCGCGGCGCATCCGGTTGACGTGTTCGAGGGTGACTTTCTTCGGCCCGCGGTCGCGGTTGGCGGTGGCCGCGATGCCGGCGCGGCGACCGAAGCTGATGATTTCGAGCAGGGCGTTGCCCATGATGCGGTTGCGCCCGTGGATGCCGCCCGCCACTTCGCCCACCGCATAGAGGCCGGGCACCGTGGTGGCGCCATTGGTATCAATGACCACGCCGCCGTTCTGGTAGTGCAGGGTCGGGTGGACAAGCAGGGGCGTGTAACGCGGGTCAACGCAGGAGACGCGGGTGCGCGACATCAGGTTGGGGAATTGTTTTTCCAGCAGCCCCGGCTGGGCGCGTTCGAGGCGCGGCGTGTCGAGCCACACGCCGACGTGCCGCTCGTCAACGCGAATGCCGCGCCCCTCGGCGCATTCGCGCAGAATGGCCGCGCACACCATGTCGCGCGGCAGCAGTTCGTCAACGAAGCGGCGGCCCACGCCGTTCACCAGCAGGGCGCCCGCCGCGCGCACGCCTTCGGTCACCAGCTTGCCCGCGAGGTGGGACGGGTGCAGCAGGCCGGTAGGGTGGTACTGGAAGGAATCCATCTCGCGCAGCCGCGCGCCGAGGCGGTACGCCAGCACCAGCCCGTCGCCGGTCGCGCCGAGGTGGTTGGATGTCGGAAAGCCGTTCAGGTGCAGCCGCCCCAGCCCGCCGGTGGCAAGGATGACGGAGCGGGTGCGCACGATGCGCAACCGGTCGTCGAGCAGCGAGGTGAGCACCGCGCCGACGCATTTCTGCCCGTGTTCGTTGGACAACAGCTCGACGACGGGACTCTGCTCCCACACCTCGATGCTGCGGTGCTGGATGACGGCTTCGCGCAGCACGCGCATCATTTCCAGGCCGGTGTAGTCGCGGCAATGGGTGAGGCGCGCGGTGCTCATGCCGCCCGCGCGCCGCGTGTGCAGGTCGCCGCCGGAGGTCTGCTCGAACTGCATGCCCAGGCGGATCAGCCAGCGCAATACATCCGGCCCGTCCCCGGCCATGGCCGCGACCAGCGCCGGATCACCCGCGTGGTGGCCGCCGCGCAGGGTGTCCTGGATGTGTTGCTGTATCGAATCGCCCGCTTCGATGGCTGCCTGGATGCCGCCTTCGGCCATGACCGTATTGCTGTCGCCGAGGCGCAGCTTGGTGGCGAGCAGCACGCGCGCGCCCTTCTCCGCCGCCATCAGCGCCGCCGCGCATCCCGCGCCGCCGCCGCCGATCACCAGCACGTCAACATCGCTTACCGGGGTTCCGGCCAGGTCGGCCTCGTCAATAAACGCTTCGGCTTGCAGCAATTCGGCCAGCTCGCGCTGGCAACTGTCGCCCGCGTTGGCGCCCACGACCAGGTTGACCAGGCTGCCGCGCAAATGGTCGGGATGATAGGCGTTGAGCAGGGTGTCGGTGTCGGCCAGATCGGGCAGCGGCCCGATGTCCGCATCTGGGCTGTAGCGCGCCCGCGCCTCTGCCAGCGGAATGCCGTTGCTCATATCAGGTTGGCCCTCATTGTCATTCCTCGTCGCTCTCGATGATGGAGCTTCCCGACCGCTCCTTGCGCAACTCTTCCAGCCGGTTGATGAGGTTGGGCGGACGCAGGTGGAAGTGGGCCGTGATGCGGCGGCTGAACAGGCCCACGTGGGCGGGCGCAATCAGTTCCGGGCACGCGACATCGCACAGCTCGCACATCACGCACTCGAAAAAGGTTTCTCCGGCATCGCGGTAGCGGCCCGCAGCGGCCTGCGCAACGCCATTTTCTACCTTGATGCCTTTCGGGCAGGCATAGTCGCAGCCGTGGCAGTGGCGGCAGCGCGAGGCCTCGGGGAAAATATCCTGAAACCGCGCGTGGATGTCCCAGCCGTCCTTGAAATCGTCAATTTCGTAATGGTGCTGCGGCGCCGAGGCCGGGGGCAGGAACACGGCCTCGATGCCTTCCGCGGCGAAAGTCTGGCAGGCGAGGCCCACCGTCACCTGCTTGCCACGGCGCAGCATGATGCGGCACGAGCCGCACACGCCCTCCATGCAGCCCACGCTCGTGACGCGCGGCACCCCGCCTTGCCAGGCAGCCTCGACCAGCGTCATCCCGGTATCGGCGCTGACGGGAAGGCCGTTGATGGTCAGCTTGACGCTCTGGTGTTGCTCGCCGTCGTTTTCCGCAGAATGCATGGCGCACATCATCCTTTTTTACGGGCGCGCCAAAGCAATAATTTTGTTCAGATCATACCCCTTGTTCCCGCCGACATTTTTCACCAGCTCGGCCATGTTCTGGTCCAGCGTGGGGCGCTCGGTCTTGTACAGCAAACCGGATGCAATGCGGCCCTCCCGCTTGGCCTTGTGGACCGCCTGCATCGCTGCGTTCAGGTCGCTGGTGTCGTGGCCTTCTCCCACATCCTCCATCGCATTCCGGAAGGTCACGGCAGTATCGAGATCGTTGAAGGAGGGGCACTGCGAAAGCAGGTTGATGAAGGCGAATCCCTTGTGCTCCATGCCGTTCTTGATCAGTTGCGCCCCCAGCTTGGCGTTGCCCGCAAATGCCTGTGCGACATAGGTGGCGCCATAGGTGAGCATGTACAGAATCGGATCCATGGGATCCTCGAGGCCGCCATAGGGAGTGGTGCTGGTCTTCATGACCGGTTGTGACGTGGGCGATACCTGCCCCTTGGTCAAACCGTAAACGCGGTTGTCCATCAGGATGTAGGTCATGTTGACGTTCTTGCGCGCCATATGGGGCATGTGCCCGCCGCCGATGGAAAAACCGTCGCCGTCGCCGCCTGTGACCACCACCGCGAGGTCGGGGCGCGCCAACTGGACTCCCGTTGCCACCGGGCCCGCGCGCCCGTGCAGGGTGTGCATCTTGTAGGAGTTGACGAAATAAGGCAGGCGCGAGGAACAGCCGATCCCGGAAACATTCACCAGATAGTTCGGGTCCACGCCGATTTCGGAAAGCGCGCGCAGCAGGCCCGTCAGTACGCCGTAGTGGCCGCAACCGGCGCACCAGAACGAGGTGGTTTCGTTCTTGTAATCCTTGGGCTTGAGTTCGACTTTGTGAAAATGCATGTTGGGTTGAATAGGTGCGTTCATGCCAGTATCTCCTTGACTCGGGTGACGATCATGTCGGGCGTGAAGGGCATTCCGCCGCAGATGGTGTAGGACTCGGGGCGCAGAGAAGTTTCGGCGCGCACGAAGTGGGCGAGCTGGCCCTGGAAATTTACCTCGGGCAGCAGCAGCTTCTTGCAGCCAGCGCCGAAATCCTCGAACTGCTGCGCCGGCAGGGGGTGCAGCAGCTTGGGGTAGAAACCCTTGACCTTGTACCCTTGCGCGCGCAGGCGCTGCAAGGCTTCGCGCACCACGCCGATGGTGCTGCCCCAGGCGATCACGCCCAAATCTGCAACACCAACAGCCTCGGCCATCCCCGCAACCTCCCCGGCATCCACTTCTGCCGGGGCAACGTCGGCGATCACACCCTTGAACTTGCGGAAGCGCTTGTCCTGCATGGTCTCGTGATTGGCTGAGGTATAGCTGGGCAAGCCGACCTCGTTATGTTCCAGTCCGGTGGCGATATGTATGCCGCCGGGCGTGCCGGGGTCGGCCATCGGCGAGATGCCGTCTTCAGTCAGCAAGTAGCGCTTGTATTCGCCCTCGCCGTTCCAGCGCGTGCGGTTGATTACGGGGTAGTCGGTCGGGTTCGGGTAAGGCACGTTCTGGGTCGAAAAAGCCAGCGAGCCATCGGAAAGCAACAGCACCGGGCACTGATATTTTTCGGCCAGATTGAACGCCACTACCGTCATGCTGATGCAGTCGTGAATGCTTTCCACGGACAGCACGATGCGCCCGTTGTCGCCGTGGCCGCCGTGTATCGCCAGGAACAGGTCGGACTGTTCGTGCTTGGTCGGCAAACCGGTGGAAGGGCCGCCGCGCTGCACGTCCACTACCACGCAAGGCAACTCGCTCATGAACGCCATGCCCAGCATCTCGCTCATCAAGGACAAGCCGGGGCCGGATGTTGCCGTCATTGCCTTTTTGCCAGCATAGGACGCGCCGACCACCTGGGATAGGGAAGCAATCTCGTCCTCGGCCTGGATCAGCGTGCCGCCGAGCTTGGGCAGGTGTTTGGCGACATAGATGGCGATTTCGGTCGCCGGCGTGATGGGGTAAGCAGAAAAGAAATCCAGGCCCGCAATCAGCGCGCCGAGCCCGACCGCATGGTTGCCGGACATCACGATGACATCGCGCTTGGATTTTGGCGTTCCGAGCGTCCACGGGTCGGTTTTCCTGAGGGCTGCCGCAAGTTCGCGGCCCTTCTCCAAAGCGGCCAGGTTGCCCTTGACCACGTCCTCGCCCTTGCGCGCAAACTTGGCGGTGAGCACCTGCCGCAGGGATTCGACGGGGATGTTGAACAGCACCGACAGCGCTCCCATCGCCACCATGTTCTTGGCGCGCGGATTGAGCATCTCCTTGGCGGTGTGGCTCATCGGTATGGGATAGGCATGCACGCCCGGCGGAATATCCGGCTCGAAATCGCTCGGGCTGTCGTAAACCAGGGCATTGCCCGGTCTGAGCTGCGACCGGTTTACGTTGTATGCCTCGCCGTTGAAGGCGCACAGCACATCGAAGGTGTCACCCTGGTTGTAAATCTGTTCTGTGCCGGTACGCACTTGGTACATGGCGTACCCGCCCTTGATTTCGGCGGGGAACGTCTTGAAGGTGTAAACATCGAGGCCGGCGTGCGCGCAAGCCTGGGTGATGAAATCGCCGACGGAGATAACGCCTTCGCCGCCTTCGCCGCCGATCCGGATAATCAGATCGTTTTTGCTTGTACCTTGCATCTACTGCTCCTCAAGTAATTACTGAATGGTGTGAAATGGTTTGTGGGGAAAAGATTTGAAATCCGCAGGGCGATCCTGCCGACTGATGAATGTGAGTGATTGTACCGAAAAAAGTTGCCGGATCGCACGAATTCTGAAGGCCTGAGGTGGCGCAAGCCTTGCTATACCTCATTTCCGGAAGGGTTATGCATTATTGTCGCTGCGCGTGATTCACGTTAACCGCGCTTATGAAGCGCTGAATTGAGTACCGCCGTTTAAGATGCTGCAATCTCACCACGAACGGGCTGGTTCATTCCATGACTTCCATCAACTACGAAAAAATTCTCCCGGCAGCAAGGGCCTCTCACTCTACTCTCTGGTGGAACTACTGGTGAAACAACTAGCCATCCCACTAAGCAACCAGAAGACGGTTGCCAAGTGGTTGGTTATAGCCATTCGGCTAGGCTGCAAGAAGCCGCAGTCAAGTACACCCGCAAGAGGTACGCCGTGGTTGTACCGCAAGGGCAGGCAAATCTGTTGCCAGCCAGAGGCTGGACAGAATTTGCACTAACTTTCATGCAGCAGTAGCGCAGCGCCCCCGATAATGAAAGACACTACGGGTGTGCGTTGTCGCGCAGGGGCTGAGGTCGCGAAACTTTTTGAAGGCTTCGGACCGCGAAA
>JACRPU010000048.1 GCA_016223025.1 Nitrosomonadales bacterium
CATCATGGAACCACGCCAGAAACTCGGCGTAGTTGCGCGGGTAATCGGCCCCGGCTTTGGGATGGCTCTTTTGTTTGGAGGTGTGCGTTGATTCCACTGCTTAATTGTAGCATTACCGTAATTACGTGAATACCCCATAATAAATATGGTCAAGGTGCTCGCAATTGCCAACCAAAAAGGCGGGGTGGGAAAAACCACCACCACGGTTAATCTTGCCGCCAGTCTGGCCGCCATGAAACAGCGCGTTTTGCTGGTTGATCTGGATCCGCAGGGCAATGCCACCATGGGCAGCGGCATAGACAAGCGCGAACTGCCGGTAACCGTCTACCATGTGCTGTTGGGAAGCAAGGAACTGCAAGAGAGCCGCAGGCATTCCGGTGCGGGGAAATATGATGTGTTGCCGTCCAACCGCGAACTGGCGGGCGCCGAGGTCGAACTGGTCAATTTGCCGCACCGCGAGACCCGGCTCAAAGATGCCCTGCAACCGGTGCTGGCGGAATACGATTACATCCTGATTGATTGCCCGCCCGCGCTGAACCTGCTCACTCTGAACGGGCTGTGCGCGGCGCGCTCGGTGATGATTCCGATGCAGTGCGAATACTACGCGCTGGAAGGGCTGAGCGATCTGGTCAACACCATTCGCAAGGTGCGTGCCCACCTTAACCCGGATCTCGAAATAGAAGGCTTGTTGCGCACCATGTTCGATCCGCGCAACACCCTGGCGCAGCAGGTATCCGAGCAATTGCAGCAGCACTTCGGCGCAAAAGTGTACCGCACCGTCATCCCGCGTAACGTGCGGCTGGCGGAAGCGCCCAGCTATGGCATGCCCGTGTTAAGTCATGACAAGTTATCCAAAGGCACGCAGGCATATCTGGCCTTGGCGGGCGAATTACTCAACAACGCGGCGCAGCCCGCGCAGAATTCATAAAGGGAGGCGAAATGGCAAAACCGAACAAAGGATTGGGGCGCGGCCTGGACGCCCTGCTGTCCGGAGGCGCAGCGGATCAGGGTGACGTGTTGAGCGAAATGGAGGTCGGCCAACTGAAACCCGGCAAATACCAGCCGCGCAGCCGCATGGATGCGGCCTCTCTCAATGAGCTGGCCGCCTCGATCAAGGTGCAGGGGGTGATGCAGCCGATTCTGGCGCGCGCATTGCCGGACGGCAGCCACGAAATCATTGCCGGAGAACGCCGCTGGCGCGCCGCACAACTGGCGGGCCTGGGCAAGGTGCCGGTACTGGTGCGCAAGGTGGCGGACAATGCCGCGCTGGCCATGGCGCTGATCGAAAACATTCAACGCGAAAACCTTAATCCGCTGGAAGAGGCGGTGGGCATCCAGCGCCTAATAGATGAATTCAGTATGACGCACCAGGCGGCCGCCGATGCGGTGGGGAGATCGCGCAGCGCGGCAAGCAACCTGTTGCGCCTGCTCAAGCTGCCGCAACCGGTACAGGCCATGCTGATGGAAAACAAGCTCGACATGGGCCACGCTCGCGCGCTGCTGGCGCTGGATGGCGCACGGCAGATTGCCATCGCCAGCAAAGTTGCCGCGAGCGGGCTATCGGTGCGTGAAGCGGAAAAACTGGTGCAGCATGCGCTGAACCCAACCGCCAAACCGGGGCGGACCTCCCGCGCACCCAATCGCGATATTCTACGGCTGCAGGAAATGATCGCCGAGCGCCTGGGTGCCAAAGTGGGAATACAGCACGGCAAAAAAGGGGCCGGCAAGCTGGTGATCGAATACCGATCGCCCGACCAGCTTGACGGCATCCTTGCAAAAATGGGCGTGTGCGGGAATGAATAGGCGCAAGCAAAGCGCAGGCGAGTTTGACAGTGCTTGGCTGCCTTGTTAAAATTTGCGGCTTAGTCGGTTGGCGACATGCGTGTTGAATACGCCCGCCTGGCCGGATTGCAGTGCGCAATAACAATAACGGGCTCCACTCTTGTCTGTCTCGTCGTTACCCATTTGGCGGCAGGGTCGGTCGCTTACGGCGGCGGTATTGCGCTGGTGAGCACTTTATGGCTTGCCATGCGGCTGGCGCAGGCCGAGCGCCAGGAGAATTCGGGTGCGGAGAGAAGTTTGCGGCATGCTTACCGGACTGTGCTTGAGCGGTTTGCGTGGGTATTTTTATTATTCGCGGCAGGGCTGAGGCTAATGGAACTGGCGCCGCTCTGGTTGCTGGTCGGATTTGTGGCCGGACAGTCGGCTTGGCTGCTGGCTCCGGTTTGGAAAAGATAGGAATTTGAGAACGCAATAATGAGTAGCGAAGCGCTGACATCAACCGATTACATCAGGCACCATCTGCAAAATTTGACTTGCGGCCTGCAGGGGGGTCATTTTCATTGCGCGCACAGCGCGGATGAAGCAAAAGCAATGGGCTTTTGGGCGCTGAACATAGACACATTGGGCGTCTCGCTGGTGCTGGGGCTGGTGTTCCTGTTTTTTTTCCGGCAGGTCGCAAAAAGCGCGGCTCAGGGGGTTCCGTCCGGAGCGCAGAATTTTGTCGAATGGATAATCGAGTTTATCGACAACAGCGTGCGCGGATCATTTACCGGGCGCAGCGCGCTGGTCGCCCCTTTGGCGCTGACCATCTTTGTCTGGATTTTCCTGATGAACCTGATGGATCTCATACCGGTAGACTATATCCCGTTTGTAGCTGAGCAATTGGGGGCAAGCCACTTCAAGGTGGTTCCCTCCACCGATCCCAACGCCACCATCGGCATGGCGATCGGCGTTTTCTTCCTGGTGATTTTTTACAGCATCAAGATAAAGGGGCTGGGCGGCTTTGTCGGCGAACTGACGCTGCAACCATTCGGCAAATTCGGCCTGCCGGTTAATCTTTTCCTCGAAGGCGTCAACCTCATCGCCAAGCCGATTTCTCTGGCGTTGCGCTTGTTTGGCAATATGTACGCGGGCGAAATGATATTCATCCTGATTGCCCTGCTGCCCTTCTATGTACAGTGGACGCTTTCCCTGCCCTGGGCGATTTTCCACATTCTGATTGTCACGTTGCAGGCTTTCATTTTCATGACGTTGACGATCGTTTATCTGGACATGGCGCATCAGGAACATCACTAACCCGATTCAACCTCAGTTTAAATTCATAACAGGAGACTTTTAAGATGGAACTCGCAACCCCCCTGCTCTACATTGCCGGCGCTTTGATGATGGGCCTTGGCGCTCTTGGCGCATCCGTTGGTATCGGCATTCTCGGCGGCCGCTTTCTGGAAGGCGCGGCCCGTCAGCCAGAACTTATCCCCATGCTGCGCACCCAGTTCTTCATCGTGATGGGCCTGGTGGATGCGGTCCCGATGATTGCGGTCGGTATCGCCATGTACGTCCTGTTTGCGGTGGCCTAGAAATTTCAGGCAGCAAGCCGCAGCAACGACGCATTTAACGGACAAACAGAGGTTATTGCATGAATATCAATGCGACGCTTCTCGGCCAGACGATCATGTTTGCCATGTTCGTATGGTTCTGCATGAAGATTGTATGGCCGCCCATCATCGGGGCGCTGGATGCGCGCAAGAAACTGATCGCCGACGGCCTGGCTGCCGGCGAACGTGGCAAGCACGATCTGGAACTGGCGGCCAAGCGCTCTGCCGAGGTATTGCGCGAAGCCAAGGAAAAGGCCGCCGAAATCATCGCGCAAGGGGACAGGCGCGCCAGCGAAATCATCGAGGAAGCCAAACTGCAAGCCAAGGCGGAGCATGATCGCATCGTGGCCGCAGGCAGCGCGGAGGTTGACCAGGAAGTGTTCCGCGCCCGGGAGCAATTGCGCATGCAGGTTTCGGCCATTGCGCTGGCCGGCGCCGGCAAGATTCTGGGCCGCGAAATTGACGCGAAGGCGCACAACGACCTGCTCGAAAAACTGGTTACGGAAATTTAACCGCCATGGCTGAAGCTATTTCTGTCGCGCGCCCCTATGCGCTGGCCGCTTTCGACGAGGCGCGCAAGCTCGGCGATTTGAAGGGCTGGTCGGACATGTTGCAAGCGGCGGCGCATGCCGCCGCTAACCCGGAGGTCAAGGCGCTCATCACCAGCCCCAGAGTGTCCAGAGGACAACTGGAAGGTTTGATGCTGGCGCTGAGCGGAGACAGGGCGGGCAAGGCCGGGCAGAATTTTATCCGGTTGCTGGTGGAAAGCCAGCGCCTGGTTCTGTTGCCGGAAATTGCCGCGATGTTCGAGACGATGCGGGCCGAAGCAGAAAAGAGCGTGGATGTCGTGGTGGCTTCCGCCTTTGAATTGAACGAAACGCAAAAACAGAAAATTGCAGCGGCGATGAAAAAACGCATGGGCCGCGAAGTCAGGCTGAGCTGCGAAGTTGACCGCGAATTGCTGGGCGGGATAATCATCCGCGCCGGAGACAAGGTTATAGACGGTTCGGCGCGCGCCCATCTTTCCGGCCTGGCCAGCGCCTTGGCCTGATAACAGATTTACCGGGCGGACGTGGCGGAAGCGCACTGGCAGAAATGAACACCGCCTTGCCCGCTCCCCCGCTCCCCCTCTCCCCCGCCGGGGGAGAGGGACAATGAATCGCTACGCGAAATTTACGATAATGTAAGGAAAAGCAAGATGAAGCTCAACCCTTCCGAAATCAGCAATTTGATCCGCAGCCGCATCGAGAATTACGAGACGTTGACGCAGGCGCGCACCGAAGGCACGGTGGTCAGCGTGACTGACGGTATCGTGCGCGTTCACGGCTTGTCCGACGTGATGCAGGGCGAAATGCTGGAATTCCCCGGCAACACCTCCGGCCTGGCGCTGAACCTGGAGCGCGACTCCGTGGGCGCGGTGGTGCTCGGCGAATACGAGCACATCAAGGAGGGCGACACGGTCAAATGCACCGGACGCATTCTGGAAGTGCCCGTCGGCCCGGAACTGATCGGTCGCGTGGTGAACGCCCTGGGGCAGCCCATTGACGGCAAAGGGCCGATCAATGCCGCGCTGACCGACAAAATCGAAAAAGTGGCTCCCGGCGTGATCGCCCGCCAGTCGGTTTCGCAGCCGGTGCAAACGGGATTGAAATCCATTGACTCCATGGTGCCGATCGGCCGCGGCCAGCGCGAATTGATTATCGGCGACCGCCAGACCGGCAAGACTGCGGTGGCGGTGGACGCGATCATCAACCAGAAAGGCCAGGACATGACCTGCATCTACGTGGCGATCGGGCAAAAAGCCTCCACCATCGCCAACGTGGTGCGCAAGCTCGAAGAGCACGGCGCGATGAAATACACCATCGTGGTTGCCGCAACCGCTTCCGATTCTGCCGCGATGCAATTCCTTGCGCCATATTCCGGTTGCACCATGGGCGAGTATTACCGCGACCGCGGCCAGGATGCTCTGATTATTTATGACGACCTGACCAAGCAGGCGTGGGCTTATCGCCAGATTTCTCTGCTGCTGCGCCGCCCGCCGGGCCGCGAAGCCTATCCGGGCGACGTGTTTTACCTGCACTCGCGCCTGCTGGAGCGCGCCGCCCGCGTGAACGCCGAGTATGTCGAGAAGCTCACCAACGGCGAAGTCAAAGGAAAGACCGGTTCATTGACCGCTCTGCCCGTGATCGAAACTGCGGCAGGCGACGTGTCCGCGTTTGTTCCCACCAACGTGATCTCCATCACCGACGGCCAGATTTTTCTGGAAACGGATCTGTTTAACGCCGGTATCCGACCGGCGATCAACGCCGGCATTTCGGTGTCGCGCGTAGGCGGCGCGGCGCAAACCAAGGTGATCAAGAAGCTGGGCGGCGGCGTGCGTCTGGCGTTGGCGCAATACCGGGAACTGGCCGCTTTCGCGCAATTTGCTTCCGATCTCGACGAGGCCACGCGCAAACAGCTCGAGCGCGGTCGCCTGGTCATGGAGCTGATGAAGCAGCCACAATTTGCGCCCATGTCCGTCGCGGAAATGGCTGTCACGCTGTTTGCGATCAACAAGGGCTATTTTGACGGCATCGCGATAAACAAGATTCTGGCATTTGAATCCGCTTTGCAGGCGCACATGAAATCCGGCCACAAGGATTTGCTGGGAGCGATCGAATCGAGCAAAGACTTGTCCGCCGACAACGAGAAACTGCTGGCTGCGGCGATCGAGCAGTTCAAGTCCACCGCAGTTTACTGAGAGCCGGGGCGGGATAATGGCGGGCAGCAAGGAAATACGCACCAAAATCAAGAGCGTCGAAAACACGCGCAAGATTACCCGTGCGATGGAAATGGTGGCGGCATCCAAAATGCGCAAGGCGCAGGAGAGGATGCGCGCCGCTCGCCCATACGCGGAAAAGATACGCAACGTCGCGGCGCATTTGTCGCGCGCCAACCCGGAATACAAGCACCCCTTCCTGATCAAGCGCGACACCATCAGGAATATCGGGCTGATCGTCGTCACTTCCGACAAAGGCCTGTGCGGCGGCCTGAACACCAATATCCTGCGCATGGCAGTCAACAGAATGAAAGCCTGGGAAGCGCAGGGGCAGAAAATCAGCGTGTGCGCGATCGGCAACAAGGGCCTCGGTTTCATGTCCCGCGTGGGCGCCAGCGTTAAATCGCATTTGACCGGCCTGGGCGATACGCCGCACATCGAAAAACTGATCGGCGCGGTAAAGGTCATGCTGGATGCCTACGTGGGCGGCGAAATTGATGCGATTTATCTCAGCTACAACAGCTTCATCAACACCATGAAGCAGGAGCCGAAAATCGAGCAGTTGCTGCCGCTTTCGGGCGAAGGCATGCATGCCCCGACCGGCGTGACCTGGGACTACATTTACGAGCCCGATGCCAGATCGGTGGTGGATGAACTGCTGGTGCGCTATATCGAATCGCTGGTCTATAACGCGGTGACCGAAAACCAGGCCTCGGAACAGAGCGCGCGCATGGTTGCCATGAAGGCCGCTTCCGACAACGCAAAAAATGTCATCGGCGAGCTCAAGCTGGTTTACAACAAAGCGCGCCAGGCCGCGATCACCAAGGAAATTTCAGAGATCGTGGGCGGCGCGGCGGCGGTTTAAGTAATCATTACCTACAGGAAGTTTTCAAATGAGCCAGGGAAAAATTGTTCAATGTATCGGTGCGGTGGTGGACGTGGAGTTTCCGCGCGACCGGATACCCAAAGTTTACGACGCGCTGATGGTGGAGGATGACAGCACCTCCGTTGCCGAGAAGGGCTTGACCCTGGAAGTGCAGCAGCAGGTCGGCGACGGCGTCGTGCGCACCATCGCGATGGGCTCTTCCGACGGGTTGCGCCGGGGCATGGCCGTGGTGAACACCGGCAACCCGATTTCCGTTCCGGTCGGCCACGGCACCCTGGGGCGCATCATGGATGTGCTGGGACGCCCGATTGACGACGCGGGCGATGTCAAATGCGACGAGCGCCGCTCCATCCACCAGAAGGCGCCCAGATTCGACGAACTGTCGCCATCGGTTGACCTGCTCGAAACCGGCATCAAGGTGATTGACCTGGTTTGCCCGTTCGCCAAGGGCGGCAAGGTCGGCCTGTTCGGCGGCGCCGGCGTGGGCAAGACCGTGAACATGATGGAGCTCATCAACAACATCGCCAAGCAGCATTCCGGCTTGTCGGTGTTTGCCGGCGTGGGCGAGCGCACCCGCGAAGGCAACGACTTCTACCACGAAATGAAAGAGTCCAACGTGCTGGACAAGGTGGCGATGGTGTTCGGCCAGATGAACGAACCACCGGGCAACCGCCTGCGCGTGGCGCTGTCCGGCCTGACCATGGCGGAGAAATTCCGCGACGAAGGCCGCGACATCCTGTTCTTCGTGGACAATATTTACCGCTACACCCTGGCCGGTACCGAGGTATCCGCGCTGCTGGGCCGCATGCCGTCCGCCGTGGGCTACCAGCCGACGCTGGCCGAAGAGATGGGCCGCTTGCAGGAGCGCATCACCTCCACCAAAGTTGGCTCGATCACCTCCATCCAGGCCGTGTATGTGCCGGCGGACGACTTGACCGACCCGTCGCCCGCGACCACCTTCCTGCATCTGGACTCAACCGTGGTGCTGTCGCGCGACATCGCATCGCTGGGTATCTATCCAGCCGTGGATCCGCTGGATTCCACCTCGCGCCAACTGGACCCGCTGGTGGTGGGCGAAGAGCATTACTCGGTTGCACGTGGCGTGCAGCAAACCCTGCAACGCTACAAGGAACTGCGCGACATCATCGCCATTCTGGGCATGGACGAACTGGCGGCGGAAGACAAGCTGGCTGTGGCGCGCGCGCGCAAAATCCAGCGCTTCCTGTCGCAACCGTTCCACGTGGCCGAAGTATTTACCGGCAGCCCCGGAAAATATGTGCCGCTCAAGGAAACCATCAAGGGCTTCAAGGGCATCGTCGGCGGCGACTACGACCACCTGCCCGAGCAGGCGTTCTACATGGTCGGCGGCATTGACGAGGCCGTCGAAAAAGCTAAGACACTGTAATCGGGAAACAACATGGCCATGACCATTCATGTTGACGTGGTAAGCGCGGAAGAATCCCTGTTTTCAGGGGTGGCCGAGGTCGTCGTGGTTCCGGGCGAAATGGGCGAGCTGGGGATTTACCCGCGCCATGCCCCGCTGCTCACCCGCATCAAGCCCGGTTCGGTGCGGCTCAAGATACCGGACCAGAGCAAGGAAGAGCTGATTTATGTTTCCGGCGGCATGCTGGAAGTTCAGCCCAGCGTGGTTACCATCCTGGCCGACACCGCCATCCGGGGCGCCGATCTCGATGAAGCGAGAGCGCTGGAAGTCAAACGCGCGGCGGAAGATGCGATCAAGAACCGCGCTTCCGACCTGGATTACGCCCAGGCGCAGGCGGAACTGATCGAAGCCATCGCGCAGTTGCGCGCCATACAGCAAATTCGCAAACACACCCATTAAGGGGTCGAGAAACAATAGGGCGCCTCTATAAATTCAAAATCCTAAGCGAGACAAGGCGCGAGAGAAATTTTAGCGCGCCGCATATGTTTGATATGTAAGCGTTAAAATTTCTTGAGCAACGCAGTATCGCGACGGAGTTTGGATTTTTAGAGGTGCCCCCTACGTTGTGTTTCATGATGTTCTCCTTAACCGTCAGTAAAATGAAAGGTTGTTATCCGCCTGTTTTGATCTGCCATGCGGCGTGGCAAGCGACACATTTCGACAGCGCGCCGGCAAGCATCCGCTGAAGTTCCGCTACGGGCTTGCCGCTTTCGGCGGCAGCGGCAAGCTCGTCCATTTCGCGGTGTACGCCCATGCCCAACTGCTTGAACGGCAGGGGCAGCTTGGCCATGAGCGCCGGGTTGATATCGGCGGCGGTGCCCATGCCCGCAGAGCGCGAAGATTGGGCAACCCGCTTCATGTCTCCCCGGTTGATCCCATCCAGAATTCCGTGCGTTGCGGACAGTAGGCCGCGCATCTCGCGCAGCACCAGATCGCGCTCGCTCGCGCCGAGCACCACGGCAGTCCGGTTATCGCTTCCCGGTACGGTATTGCCGCGGATGAAAAACCATGCGAACACCGAGACGGAAGCCACCCACAGCAACACGGCGGCGAGAGCGAGTTTGTTGGACTTCATTGGTCGTGGTTTCCATGTAAAGTGATTTTGAGCTTGAATGTTACGAAGGCAGCGCGCGGCTGTCTGTGAGGTAAGTCACAAAGTTAGCCGGAGATACCGGTTACAGCTCGGAGAATTTTTTCAGGGCGGAAGCGTTCAATATTTCAATCTGCTCCCTCCCCACCTGCACCCAGCCCTGTTCTGCAAAGTTTTTCAGCAGGCGGCTGACGATCTCGCGCACGCTGCCGAGCTCGTCGGCCAGCGCCTGGTGTGTAGTGTGCAGGGTGCTGGATTTCACCGCAAGCAGGGCGGCAAGCCGCTGGTCGAGTTTCTGGAAAGCGACGGCGGTGACCAGTTGCATCAGGTCGGTGAGGCGTTCCGAGAACAGGCCAAAAATATAATCGCGAAACGGTTCGTGCGTGGAAACCAGCGCCTTGAACACGGCTGGCGGAAGCACCACCATTGCGACATCCTGGTCCACCACGCCGCGCGCATGGTAGCCGGAATGCCCCAGCAGGCAACTGCTGGTAAGGATGCAACTCTCGCCGGGCTCGACGCGATAAAGCTGCAATTCGCGCCCGCTGGCCGACGCCTTGATGACGCGGATACTGCCGGAAAGCAGCAGCGGAAATCCCTGGCACGGCTGGTTTTCGTCGAACACCACCGCGCCCGCAGGCAGTTGCATGGGCGCTGCGCCAGCCAGCAAGTCCGCCAGTCTCGGTGTCGGCAGGGATTGCAGCATGGGGTATTGCTGCAACAGGCGGGCTTGAGTGCTGTTGTCTAGCATGGTGTGAGATCCCTAACGCACATGGCGCAGGCCACCCCGAATGATGAATCGTCTGCGCCCTGTGCGTTTCCCTCACCCCCGTTCCCCCTCTCCCAAAAGGAGAGGGGTACGGTATGCCCTCGCTGCGCGAGATTCACGTTAAACCCCCGGACGCATGTGCGGAAAAAGAATCACATCGCGTATGCTGGGGCTGTCGGTGAGCAGCATCACCAGCCGGTCAATGCCGATGCCTTCCCCGGCGGTCGGCGGCAGGCCGTATTCCAGCGCGCGGATGTAATCGCCATCCTTAAACATCGCCTCTTCGTCGCCCGCTGCCCTGGCCGCAACCTGCGCGTCGAAGCGCGCCTCCTGATCTTCCGGGTCGTTCAGCTCGGAGAAGCCGTTGGCGATTTCGCGCCCGGCGATGAACAGCTCGAAGCGCTCGGTGATTTCCGGGTGCGCGTCGCTGCTGCGCGCCAGCGGCGAGGCTTCGGCGGGGTAATCCACGATGAAAGTGGGCTCGAACAACTGGTGCTCGGCCAGTTCCTCGAACAGCGAAAGCTGCAGGCTGCCCACGCCGTCCTCCGGCTTGTATTTAGCCTTGAGGTCTTCCAGCTCGTTGACGAGAAAATCGCGGTCTTGCAATTGCGCTTCCGAAAACTGCGGATGGTATTTCCGGATCGCCTGCGTGATGGTCAGCCGGTGGAATGGCTTGCCAAAATCGAATTCGCGCCCCTGATAACTGACCTGCGTCGTGCCCAGCACCTTGAGCGCCACCTCGCGGAACAGGTTTTCGGTAAAGTCCATCAGGTAGCGGTAATCCCGGTAGGCCTCGTAAAACTCGATCATGGTGAATTCGGGATTGTGCCGCGTGGATAAGCCCTCGTTCCTGAAGTTGCGGTTGACCTCGAACACCTTCTCCATGCCGCCCACCACCAGCCGCTTGAGATATAGCTCCGGCGCGATGCGCAAATACATCTGCATGTCCAGCGCGTTGTGGTGCGTGACAAAAGGCTTGGCCGCGGCGCCGCCGGGGATCGGGTGCATCATCGGCGTCTCGACTTCGAGGTAGCCGTGGCGCATGAAGAATTCGCGTATCGCCTGGATCACTCTGGAGCGGGCGATGAAAGTTTTGCGCGTTTCCTCGTTGGTGATGAGATCCACGTGACGCTGGCGATACTTCTGCTCCTGGTCGGTGAGGCCGTGAAATTTCTCCGGCAGCGGGCGCAGCGCCTTGGTCAGCAGGCGCAAGCCGGACACGCGCACGGAAAGCTCTCCGGTCTTGGTCTTGAACAGCACGCCGGTCGCGCCGAGGATGTCGCCCAGATCGTAATGCTTGAAGGCGTTATGCGCTTCCTCGCCGGTATCGTTGTTGCTGATGAAAAGCTGGATGCGCCCGCCCATATCCTGGATGGTGGCAAAGCTGGCCTTGCCCATCACCCGCTTAAGCATCATGCGCCCGGCCACGGCCACGCCGACACGCGCCGCCTCCAGCTCGTCATGGCTCATCGCCCCATAAGCCTCGTGCAGCCCGCCCGCCAGATGCTTGCGCTCGAAATCGTTGGGGAAGGCGGCGCCCGCCCTGCGAATCTCGGCAAGCTTGTGGCGGCGTTCGGCGATGATCTGGTTGGTATCTTGTGGCGGGGTGGTTTGCTCGTTCATGGTTCTATTTCTCAAAAAAGAATAATTCAAATCCGATCAGGCGCGCGGCTTCACCTTGATTCCTGTCGGACGTGGCGAATTTCGTGGCGCCGATCTCCTGGGCAACGGACAAATGCAGGGCATCCAGTGCGCGCAACGGTACCTTTGGCAGCTTCTCCAGTAAATGGAGTGCATGAGTGGCATGGGAGTCGGCAAGCGCATGCAACACCAGCACGCCATCCTGCAGGTCCGTGCGCAACTCCTCGAACGCAGACGATTCCAGCTTGCGGGTAATCTGCCCAGTCCGGCGGCGGCGAGCCAATGCACTGCGCGCCTCAACCAGCGTCAGGCGGCTTGAATGGAGCGGGGCCTGCTCGGCAAAGAAGTCTTCGAAGGCGTCGCTTCCCGTTTCCATGATGTAGCGCTTGAGCAAGGCGCTGGTGTCAAGATAAATCATCAGATTAACAGCGCTCGGAACGATCTTCGCCCACGATAGCTTCGCTTGGGACAGTTTGTATCGGCTGGCGCGCACGAAAATCCGCCAGCAAACGCACCCGCATTTTGGGTTTCACCGGAAGGATGCGCGCCACCGGCTCGCCCCGGCAAACGACCAGCACCTCTTCATTGCCGGCAAACATTTGCTCCGGATGGCTCAAGCCCTCGCGGGCTTCACGGATGGTAAGGGTTTTCATGTATCCGCCTTCCGGTACAGTTTGTGTCACGTATTGTACACTTGTGACACAAGCGCTGTCATGCGTTCTTGCCGTTGATTGTTAACCGGAATTGAACAGCCTGATTTTTCCAGCCTTGACTGGCGCCCTCACTGTGGCGTATTTTTGCGCCCGCAAATCTCACTACGCCGGAAAAATATGAAAAACATTCTCTTCTTCCTTGCCATCATCGCGGCAAACACAGCTTTCGGACAAACCACCTTCGGCAAAAGAACCACTGCGGATGGCGCCATTCCTGCCAGTTCGGTTGCCTCGAAAATGAAAGGGCTCGATTCTCTCGCGGTCAAAGTAACCGGAACGGTTACCGGAGTTTGCCAGAAAAAGGGCTGCTGGATGCAGCTCGATATCGGCGAAGGGAAAACGATGCGCGTGAGGTTCAAGGATTACGCCTTCTTCGTCCCGAAAAACATTTCCGGCAAGACGGTTGTCCTGGATGGCTACGCTTACAACAGCACCACCAGCGTGGCCCAGCTCCGCCATTACGCGCAGGACGCAGGCAAGAGCAAAGCCGAGATCGAGAAGATTACCGAACCCGAGGTGAACGTGGTTTACGAGGCCCGCAGCGTGATCGTTATGTGAGGCGGCATCAGTTTCGCGGAGGTGCTATTTCTGCACCACTTCAAAATCGTGGGTGATGTCAGCCGTTTTGCCCAGCATGATGGAGGCCGAGCAGTATTTTTCCGCAGAGAGGGCGATGGCGCGCTCGACCTGTTCGGGTTTCAGGCCCTTGCCGGTCACGATAAAGTGAAAATGGATGCGCGTGAATACCTTGGGGTCTTCCGCCGCGCGTTCCGCCTGGATTTCCACCACGCAATCGCTGACCTGCTGGCGGCTTTTCTTGAGGATGTGGATGACATCGTAGGTGGTGCAGCCGCCGGTGCCCAGCAGCACCAGCTCCATCGGGCGCGGCCCGAGGTTGCGACCGCCGCCATCCGGCGGCCCATCCATCAGGATGGCGTGGCTGCTTTCTGTTTCGCCGAGGAAGGAAACCTGTTCTACCCATTTGATGCGTGCTTTCATGGAGCGCCTCGCTGTTTTAGTGTCAGGATTTTAACCGATACCACAGCAATCCGATCAATTCGTGCATGAAAATCCTGCTGTCGCTCATGGCGTTCGCGCGCGGAACGAAGCTGAGCAGATCGGTGCGGTAGCGCGTGGTAAATGCGGTAGGCGCTGGCACGACATCGAACCCGGCGGCGCGGAACGCATTGGCCGAACGCGGCATGTGCCAGGCGTGGGTCACCAGGTAGATGCGCTTGACACCCTCCTTTTGCAGCAACCGGAAACTGTAGCGCGCGTTCTCCAGCGTGTTGTCGGAGGCGTCTTCGGCCCAGCGCACCGGCACCCCGAATTCCCCTTCCAGCACGGCCCGCATCTGCCCGGCTTCGGAGAGGGCGTTGCCGAGCGGTTTGCCGCCGGTGACCAGCAGCGGCTTGCCGGTTTCCCGATGCAGTTTCGCGGCGTAGCGCAGGCGCACCAGCGCGGCCTCGCTCACGGTGTCCGCGCCATATTCGGGGGCGCGGAAATAGGTGCCGCCGCCCAGCACCACGATGGCGTCCGCAGGCTGCGCCCGCGTATCTGCCGCCTTGATCCGGCTTTCCAGCAGTTGCAGCGCGCCTTCGGCAAAATACGGGGTGGAACACAGCCACAGCAGCGCGAGCGAAGCGATGAGCAACGTCCGCCCCAGGCGCGGGAAGGAGCGGGCGAGCAGCAACCCCGCCAGCGCCGCCAGCAGCAGGTTGAGCGGCGGAAGCAGAAATGCGCTGAGCAGGTTGACGGCGAACCAGGACATGGGGGGGTCGCATGTTTATTAAAACGCGGGGCTGCCGCGACCTTTGCATGATACCGCGACTTGTTGAAAACGGGGCTTTACCCGATAATGCCGCCGCTCGGCGGCAGCCCCGCGCTGCCGCCGAGCACTTACTTTTGGAAGCCCATTGAACATCAAATTTCAACGCGCGGTTGACCGTCTTGCGGGCGTGCCGATCTGCGCGCTGTTCTCTCTGGTTCACCGCTTCGGCAATATTTTCAGAACCGCAGCCAACCCCGCCCCGCCCCGGCGAATTCTGGTGATCCTGCTTTCGGAAATGGGCAGCCTGGTGCTCGCGCAACCGATGTTCGCGCGCCTGAAGCAGCGCTACCCCGATGCGTCGCTGCATGTCATGCTGTTCGGCAAGAACCGCGAGGTGCTGGATTTGCTGGAAGTGATCCCGCGGGAAAATGTGCTGGCGATCAACGACCGCACGCTGTCGGGCTTTGCGCGGGACAGCCTGGCGGCGATAGGCAGGATGCGCGCCCTCCGGTTCGACGTGGTGATAGATTGCGAGCTGTTCTCGCGCGTGAGCAGCATTTTTTCCTACCTTTCCGGCGCGCCGGTGCGCGTGGGGTTTCACCGCCACACCCAGGAAGGGCTTTATCGCGGCTCTTTTATCAACCGCCCGGTGCCGTACAACCCCTACCGCCACTTGTCGCAGCAATTTCTGACGATGGCCGCAGCGATGGAATCATCGGCGGTGCCCGCGGTCAAGGGCGCGCCTTCCGCGGAAGCGATCACCCCGCCTTCCCTGAATTTTGCCGATGGCGAATTGCGGCAGGTCTTCGCGCAATTGCATGACGACTTTCCCGCGATCAGGGAAAAAGAGCTGGTGCTGGTCTATCCCAGCGGCGGCATCCTGCCGATACGCGCCTGGCCGCTGGAGAATTACCGCCAGCTTTGCGCGAGCCTGCTGGGCGATGGCCGCGCGGTCGGGGTGATCGGCCTGAAGGAGGACAAGCCATACGGCGAGGACATCGTGGCGCACTGCCAGAGCCCGCATTGCGTGGATCTGACCGGGTACACGAAATCGGTGCGGCATCTGCTGGCGCTGTTTCACCGGGCATCGCTGCTGGTGACCAACGATGGCGGCCCCGGCCAGTTTGCGGCGCTCACGCCGGTTCCCTCGCTGGTGTTTTTTGGCCCGGAAACGCCGGTGCTGTACGGGTCGCTGGCGAGAAACAGCCACTGTTTTTTCGCGTCGCTGTCCTGCTCGCCGTGCCTGACCGCATACAACCATCGCTCCTCGCCCTGCGATGGCGACAACCAGTGCCTGAAGCGGATTACGCCAGAGCAAGTGCTGGCGAAGGCGCGCGAAATATTCGAGGCTGCGGAGGCAGCCCGCAAGAGCGCATGAAGCCGGTATTCAGCATCAGGCTTTCCGCCGCTTCGCTGCTGCGCCGTATTCTGGCATGGCGGTTCCTGAAATTCGGCATCGTGGGCGCCTCCGGCACCGTCATCAATCTGGGGTTGCTCTATTATTCCCGCGAGTATCTTTTCGCCGCCGTGCAACCGCCCGAACTGCGGCTCAACCTGTCGCTCGCGCTGGCGATTTTTTTCGCGACGCTGAATAATTTCTGCTGGAACCGGATGTGGACGTGGGCTGACCGCAAGCAGCATTACGGCAGGCCGATCGCCGTGCAGTTCGGCCAATATACGTTATCCTGCTGGCTCAGCATCGCGTTGCAGGCAGTTTTCACCAACCTGCTCGCCCTTCACTTCTACTATCTGGTGGCAAACCTGATCGCGATTGCGATGACCAGCGTCCTGAATTTTGTGCTGAACGATCTCTGGACGTTCGGGCGCCTGAAATTGCTGCGCGCACAAACGTCCCACCATGCTTCCTCCGCCGAACAGAAGGCGAAGGCGATCAGCGAGAAACCATGACCGTTCAACCCGGCGAATCCCGCTTGCGCCTGGCCTGGTATATATTTGCCGCGCTGCTCGCCGTCTTCACCTATTTCTACGGGCTGGACAGCGACCACATCCCCAAGAACGGCGACGAGTACCCCTACGAGCACATCACCCGCCTGACTGCGGACAGCGGCAAGCTGTTGCCGCTTCAGTCGCAACTGATCGGGCAGCGCAACACCAAACCGCCGCTGCTGTTCTGGCAGGGCATCGCGTCAACCAACTGGGGGCAGGACTGGACGTTGTGGCATCTGCGCTACCCGAGCGTCATCTACACCCTGCTCACCGGCCTGATGGTGTTCCTGCTGGGCTGGAAGCTGTCGCGCCAACCGGAGACCGGCTTTCTGGGGCTGCTCGCCTTTCTCGCTTTCTTCAATACCTATCGCTACGGGCGCCCTTTCCTGACGAACCCCCCGGAGGTCTTCTGGCTGTTCCTGCCATTTTTTGTCCTGCTGTACTGGCGTCCGGCGGCATTCGAGTCGCGCTTTACCGTGCCGGTTCTGATCGGGATCAGCATCGGCCTTGGCCTGCTGTACAAGTCGTTCGCGCTGCTGGCGCCGGTGGGCCTCGCCCTGTCGCTGTGGTACTTGCACTGCCGCAACTACCGGCTCGCGGAGTTTCTGGTGAAGGATGCCGCGAAGGTTATCATTGCCTCGACGGTTTCACTCGCACTGTTCGGCCTGTGGTTCGCGCTCGATCCCGACCCGCTGGCGGTCTGGAAGGAGTTCGTGGTCGGGGAAAATATCGGAAAGTTCGATCCGCAGAACACCAGCTATCTGGGAAAGATGCTGTGGGGCACATCCAGCATCTGGAGCCTCGCGCTGGCGCTCATTTCCAACGCGGGCCTGCTGGCGTTTCCCGTGGCGGCATTGTTTTACCTCGCCTTCAAGCGCCGCCGCCAGATGGAAGACCGGGAAAAGCTGCTGTGGCTATGGGTCATCACGCTGTTTGTCGTTTTCGCGCTGCCCAGCCAGCGATCGAGCCGCTACCTGCTGGCATCCATGCCGGCCATCGCCGTGCTGTGCGCGCTCAACTGGCACCGCATCAGCCGCAAGGCATTTGTCGTCAGCCTGGCAGTGGCGCTGGGCGTCATCGCGGTGCTGGCCTATTTCTCGGTGCGCCTGCAACACGAGCTGGGCAACGACCGGCTTTATCCGGCGGCCTACTGGCTGCTGCTGGCCGGCACGGCAGCGCTCGCGCTCCTGGCGCTGTTCAGGGCCGAACTTACCCGCCCGCTTGTCAGCGTGGCAGTCATCCTGGTGCTGCTTTCGCTGGCCGCATTCATGCGGCCCTTCGATGGCGCGCCCGGCAATTATGATGCCGCCGCGCAGCAACAGGCGCGCGGCAAGGACGTGTGGACGCCGTGCAACTTCAGGGCCAAGGACGAGGGCTACCGCTTCATCCTGCCCGGATCAAAGGCCCACGGCTACCGCGATGACCAGGGGCTGGCGGTCGCGCAACTGGCCGGGCGCTATCCCCTGTTTGCCGTCCAGGTGCCGCTCGCCAATCCCGCGTTGCATGACATCGCGTGTACCGGCTGCAAGATCGTCGGCCAGCGGCTGGACATGCGCAGCCGCCAGAGCACCGCGGAGATGAAGGAAATGTTCCTGCACGGCAAAGTGTTCGTGTACCTGTTCGTCAGGGAATACCTGATCGAAGCGCCGGAAACCGGCCAGAAAATCGCGCCCATCCCCGCGAACGAAGGTTGCCGCTGAGATGCGCGGCATCCCGGTGCCAAACCGTCTGCTGGTTCTTTGCCTCATCCTGGTTTCGTTTGGCGCCGGCTTTCTGAAAGTGTCCGGGCACCGCGCTGCCGAAGGCTTCCGCGCTCCTCCGGCAACGGCGGCGCGCGACAGCGAGCCGCGCTTCCAGAGCCGCTTCGCCTCTTCCACGCTGCGCACGCAAACCCATGCCGCTTCCGCTATCGAGTTGAAGGACGGGCGCATCCGCGCCTTCTGGTTTGCTGGCAGCCGCGAAGGCGCGCGCGATGTCGAAATCCGCAGCGCGGTGTTCGACCCCGTTTCCGGCCAATGGGGTGCGGAGCAAACCGTGGCCAGCCGCGAGAGCACGCAACAATCGCTGCTGCGCTATGTCAGCAAGCTGGGCAACCCGGTGGCGGCCCGCGCGGAGGATGGCGCGCTGTGGCTGTATTACGTGACGGTGACGCTGGGCGGCTGGGCGGGCAGTTCGGTCACGGCGATGGCATCAAGCGACGAGGGCGAAACGTGGAGCGCGGCGCGGCGGCTGGTCACCTCGCCGTTCCTGAACATCAGCACGCTGGTCAAGGGCGCGCCGTTCCTTTACGAAGACGGCACGATGGGCTTGCCGGTGTATCACGAGTTCGCAGGCAAGTTCGGCGAGATTGTGCGCCTCGACAAAACCGGCGCGGTGATGGACAAGCAGCGCCTGACTGCGGGCGGGGATGGCGCGCTCCAGCCGGTGGTGCTGGTGAAAAGTTCCGCCGGGGCGCTCGCGCTGATGCGCTACGCTGGCGCAACATCGCCGCGCCGCGCGCTCGCTGTTAGCACCGGCGACGGCGGGCGGTACTGGACCGCGCCCGCGAAATCCGCGCTGGCCAACCCCAATTCGGCGCTGGCGGCGGTAATGTTGCCGGATGGGCGCATCCTCGCCGCGCTGAACAACCAGGAAGCGGGACGCGATACCTTGTCGCTGGCGATTTCGGCGGACGGCGGCAACAACTGGAAAACCGTTTACCTGCTCGAAGACCAATCGGGTGCGCGCAGCCAGCCGCCGGATGAACCCGCCTTCCTCAAGATAGCCGGGCAACTGGCGAGGGAAACCGGGGCAAACGCTGCCGACACGGGCGAACATGCCGAATCGGCAAAGCGCCAGGTATGCACGGAACATGGCTGCCGCTTCGAGTTTTCCTACCCGTATCTGATCCGGGCGCAAAGCGGCGATTTTCACCTCGTCTATACCTGGAACAGAAGCTTTATCAAGCACGTCACGTTTACCGGGGCATGGCTGGACCAGCGCCTGCAGGCAGGCGGCCCATGATCGCCTTCACCGACCTGACCGGGCTGGCCGGCAGCGCCATTGCGATGGTTGCGGCGGCGGTCGCGCTGCCCGGCGTGGCGCGCATACCAAGGAACTACCTTGCCCTGCTGGCTTGTGCCATCGCCGTCGTCGCGCTGGCCCCGTTCGGGGCGCTGCCGCCGGCAGCCTACCTGCGCGGCGCGATCGGCGACCTGAGCATCACCTCGCTGGTGTTGCTGGCGCTGAGTATTTCGAGGCAGATGTTTGGCGGGCGCCCCTCCGATACGCAATCCGGATTCGGATTGCAGATACTTGCCGTGCTTGCCGCTGCGGGGCTGTATCCCCTGGCCTTGGGCATCGGCCTGTTTGACCCCTACCGCCTGGGGTTCGGAAACCCGTGGTTCGTGGGCGCGTTGCTGCTGGTGGCGCTGGCAACCTGTTTCAGTCGGCGTCTCTTGCCGGCGACCTGCATCGCGCTGGCCGTGCTTGCCTGGAGCGCCGGCTGGTACGAGTCCGGCAACCTGTGGGATTACCTGCTCGACCCGCTGTTGGCTGTCTATGCTACGGGTGCGCTGGCGAGGCGCAGCGCGCGGATGATGTTGAAGCAACCGTAGCCGACCTTGACGTAAGAGCGCCCCGAAAATTTGTCAGATTTCTCGATAGCCGTATGAAGCGTCGGGATTTGCTCATTGAAAACAGTTCGGCGCCTCCTCCGCCCCCATCTCCTTCGGGTGCCGCTTGTCATGGTGCAGGATGAAGCGCCGCGCCCAATCCACATACGTCTCCTCGGTGCGGATGCTGTAGTGGCGCAGCCGGATTTCGGCGCGCATCCGGTCGAGCAGTTTGGGGGAATCCTGAGAAACAGCTTTAGCTTCCATCCGCAGAATTTCAGGTTGCCCTAAAAGGAAAGCCCGGCGCGTGATGAAACGGTAGCGCACTGAAAATAGTGCGATGCACGGCTGGCTATTGACAGCAATGCTGAACATGGGCAGCATTTCAAAAAGTTGAAGTTGTTTTCTATATCACGTTGAACACCTTCAGCTTTTCCTTCACGAATGCCATTGCTTGAGCCTTTGCTGTTTTCTCATCTGGAACAGGTTCTTTGCAGGTATTTTTGTATTCTCCTACCGCGTCTGATGGGCATGTCCAGAACCACCCCGTTACAGGGCCGCGCCACCCGCCACCAATCGCATTTACACCGGCGTATCGTTTTTCTCCGTCGCGTAATGTGCTGCCTCGCGGCCCAGCACCAATTCGCGCCAAACCGGTTAGCCCTTCTTCCTTTTTCCATCTCAGCATTTTTATCTCCGTTGATCGAGTTGTCCAACCTTACGTTCGAGCGAACTGCGCAAAAGCGGCGCAGTCGCTCAACTACACGTTAGGCGCTTCTGACGCTCGCCATAAATTCACGCGCATGTTTGCCGATTGCTTTCATGGAGTCCTCGCATCTGTCGGCGTTATGCTCTACGCTGCTTATTTCATACAACAACCTGTCAGTTAGCTCAGTCAATATTTTCATATTGGCAAGCCGAGCTTGGTCTGCGTTATGCTCACCAAGCGGACGCACAGGCCCAATTAGTTTCATTACGGTTTCGTGTAGTTCCATCGTTCACCTCTCCGTTGTAAATAAAAACCAGCCTAACCCTACGCTCAAGCGGGACTGCGCAAAAGCGCGCAGCCCCTTAGCTCCACGTTAGAGGGTATTAGATGACTGAATCGGAAAATGGCTATGAGCGGTTCGCAAAGTGGCAGGGCGTCACCCGCGAACAACTTGGCTTCACTTCAAACTTAGTGCTCGGCCTAGCTACTGGTCTGCTCGCATTTACGACCCTGCTTCTTCTTGATAAAAAGCTGGTCGCATCTTGTGCATTCGGTTTTAGTATCGCAGCGTGCTTTCTTTTAGCTATTTCAGTAGTTTTAGCTCTGTGGTGCGCAACAAACCGTCTTACAGATTTTCGGCTTACTGCCAAAATTGCAAATCCAAAATATAGCAGTAGCACACAGCTTGAAGAATGGCGAGAAGAATCTCGACGCCTTGGCGAAAGAACCTGGATCATTTTTCGAGGTCAGCTTTGGAGTTTCGCGCTCGGCTCTGGAGCGGCGGGAGTCGGTATTTTTATTCAACTTTTCTCAGGTTATTGTACGCGCGCACTTTAACTCGTTTAAGAATTTCAAAGGAGTCTCAATGTTCATCAAGAAGCTTACAGTTATTGCATTAATTTTTCTAACAGGGTGCCAAGCGATGGTTTACGGCACTGCCGCTGACTTCGAGAAAATTTCACTTGGAATGACAAAGGAACAAGTTACTAAAACCCTTGGCTCCCCAGTATCGGTGAGCGCTGACGGTGATAAAGGTGAAGAGTATTTGATCTACAAACGAATGAAGCACGCTATTTCAGAATGGCCGCGAACCTACTCGGTAACACTTCGCGATGGAAAGGTTGTCAAGTATGGTGAACAATATGAAGAGAAGAATACCAACAGGTATTAACATCAGTTCTAACTTTGCGTTCGAGCGGGACGCCGCAGAAGCGCGGCGCCCCTCAACTTTACGTTAGGCATCAACCCAAACAGTTGTCGCCCGTTGAATTTTTCCGCACAATTTACATTTACGTTCGTGCGGCTCAAGTGTTACGCATCGAACCGTGTGCAATTCATATTTGTGCTGGCACTTTTTTTCTGGAAGCAATCGTTTGTAGTTTCCAGGTTGGCTTTGCGCAAGTTGCAGCATTTTGCGTATCACGTCTTCCATTTTCATTTTTTCCCCTTTGCAGAGCCTAACCCTGCATTCGAGAGCGACGGCTTACGCCGCGCCTCAATT
The DNA here is from genome assembly GCA_016223025.1 of Nitrosomonadales bacterium. Lineage (GTDB taxonomy): Bacteria > Pseudomonadota > Gammaproteobacteria > Burkholderiales > Gallionellaceae > VIKH01. The sequence continues at coordinate 22,200 of JACRPU010000048.1, forward strand.
TGAACGTTAGAACTTATGAAAAACACTGACGCTATACAGATCATTGAAACTATTCTGCACTCCATGCGCAACAACCCTGCGCAGTTTCAATTTACCGTAAATATAACGACTGTCGGAGCAATGGGGGTTGGTGGGGCTGGTGGGCATGGAATCGTCGCTGCAGCCAATGCTCCTGGGAGCGTTGGCTTCTCAGCCACAGCATCAGCTCCCTCGCAGATGCAAATTCAGATTGCAGAGCAGCGCGCAAATCAAGAACTCAACGCGCAGTTTGCGCGAATCGAGCAAGTACTTCAGGCCATAGCTGCCGGACTCCGTGAGCAGACCATTACGCGGGAAAAAGGAGGAATCAAAGGGGCCAAATCAAAGGGGCCAGGGTCGAGTTAAATGCAAATCAATAACCTAACACCCCCCTTACCTTAACATTGGCCTTGATTTATACTGCGTCCATGCCTACTCCAACCGCCACTGCTGAATATATGAAGCTGTCCGTCTCCGAGCGCATTCAGCTCGTCGAGGATATATGGGATAGCATTACTGCTGATGCCCCGGATACCGTTGAGTTGTCACAAGCTCAAAAGGCTGAGTTGCATCGTCGCGTTGCTGCACACCGCGCCGACCCTTCCACTGCCGTTCCATGGGAACAAGTTCGATCCAAGCTGTTTTCGAGCAAACCCTGATGTTGGTCGTGCTCCGTCCGGAGGCAGAAGAAGAGCTTCTGGAAGCTCAGGCTTGGTATGAGTCAAAAGCGCTGGGACTTGGCTATGAGTTTGCTCGTGCCGCTGACTCTGCCGTTGCATCAGCACTTCGCAATCCCTTTGGGCATTTGCGCATCGAAGAAGAGTTCCGCCGGGTGCTATTTCGTAAATTTCCTTACACGCTCATTTATCTTCCAAGCCCGGATGAGTTGCTGGTGGTTTCATTCTTTCATCAGCACCGTGAACCAGGTGTTTGGCTTGAGCGGTTTAGTAGCTGAACGCAGGCATCATGTCTTGCTATCACTACAGCCTAACCTTACGCTCAAGCATCACGTCAAGAGTGGTCGCGTCACCGTACCCGGAAAACCAAGCGATGATTTAGCTCCCGGCACGTTGAATAGCATACTTAAACAAGCACAGTTAAAGGGCTAACATATGCGCTATGCTATCGTTGTCGAAAAAGCAAAAAATAATTTCTCCGCCTACGTACCGGATTTACCGGGTTGCGTCGCTACTGGGTTTACCCTAGAAGAAACCGAGCGCGAGATTCGCGAGGCAATCGAATTTCATATTGATGGGCTTATCGAAGATGGTTTGCCCATCCCCCAGCCGGCAAGCATCGTTGAGTACCTCGAAATCGCAGCCTAACTTTCATGCAGCAGAAGCGCAGCGCCCCTGATTATGAAATAGGTTCTACTGGGCCTGAACTTATCCACAGAGTAACAGATTGATTCCATGCAACATACGGCTGTTTTCGTAAATGTATTTCACGCTAACTTTCATG
>JACRPU010000065.1 GCA_016223025.1 Nitrosomonadales bacterium
GGCTGCAATCTCTCGTGCTTTGCCAACCAAATCTGATTCGATGCAGCGCGGTCGAGCCATGACAGTCTCCTGAGTGGAATCCTATCGTGGATGATAGCGCTGTTAGTCTCATTATGAAAGCGAATTAGAATTAGCCGCCTTCGCGAGCACAGCCGGAGCATAGGTATTGCTCAAGGGCTGGATCTCCCGGATTTTAGTTGCCGGTTTGTTATCTTTGAGGATGCCAGCTCAGGCATGATCGGCGCCATCGAAGCCGCGCTCATCAAATTGAACAGGCCACTCTGGAATACCGCCGTGGATGGCTTCGGCAACCACGACCCCGGCAGCGGGCGGTATGAGCAGGCGAAATCGGATTGGGATGTCATTCACCCTGGCCGAACTTGGGCAGAAAAATGCAACGGCGCTCATGCCAATGAAAACGACATCCTTTCCAAGATCAAGAACCACCTCAAAAATATCGGGCGCAAGCCATGAAGTCGCTGGAGATATTTTCCGGTGCGGGTGGATTAGCAAAGGGGCTGGAGCTTGCCGGTTTTCAGCACTCCGCATTTGTTGAATTTAACAAGCATGCCTGCGCATCGCTCCGTGAAAATTTTGACGCGGAAAAAGTTTTCTTTGGTGACATTAAAGATTTTGACCTTGATGGGTTGGGCGATGTTGATGTCGCCGCGGGCGGCCCGCCTTGCCAGCCCTTTTCGTTGGGTGGAAAACATAAAGCGGATCAGGATAGCCGCGACATGTTTCCCTACGCAATCCGGGCGATTGAACGGCTAACCCCGAAAGCCTTTGTATTCGAGAACGTCAAAGGCTTGCTCAGGTCATCCTTCGCGGATTATTTCGAATACATCATCCTGCGGCTTACCTACCCCGGATTTATTGCCAGACCGGGTGCGGACTGGAAGGAACATTTATCCGACCTGCGCAGCATCGGCCAGCTTCCCTATGCCGGAACAAAATATAACGTCTCGTTCAAGTTAATAAACGCGGCAAATTATGGCGTCCCGCAGACGCGGGAGCGCGTAGTTATCGTAGGCACAAGAACCGATCTGGGTGTGCATTGGTCGTTCCCCGCAGAAACACATTCAGAAGACAGATTGCTTTGGGAGATGTTTGTATCGGGCGAATATTGGAAACGCCACAAAGTATCCAAATCTGAACGTGCGCCGATAGCCGAGGCTCTGCAAGAACAAATTATTCGCTTGAAGGGCAAGTACGGCATGTTCGAGCCGGAGCAACTGCCCTGGCGCACGGTCAGAGACGCGCTGCAAGGCATTCCCGATCCGCAGAGCCAACACGGCATTGAAGATCACATCTTCCACGACGGCGCGCGCACCTACCCCGGGCACACCGGCAGCGACATAGACTGGCCCGCAAAAACCATCAAGGCCGGAGGCCACGGCGTGCCCGGTGGAGAAAACATGATCCGCTACCGGGACGGCAGCGTCCGCTACTTCACGGTGTGCGAGGCAAAACGGATACAGACCTTCCCGGACAGCTTCGTTATCAAAGGCGCATGGGGCGAAGCGATGCGCCAGATAGGGAATGCGGTTCCGGTGCTGCTGGGGGAAACGATAGGGCGTGAGTTGGCGGGTAGGTTGGGGGCGCGTGGCGGTTCGGTTAATACGGGGCGTGCGTATCGGGCAAGGCTGTAACCCGCTGAATGGTCAAGGCAAAATCTCCCGCGTAGCGCATGAGCCGCACATCTGCGTATGCAACTTGACTGGGTATAAAAAATGCCATACTGTCCGCAAAAATTCCCAGAGATTTTTCGGACAACAAATCGCCATGAATGCCGCCCTAACTTTCATGCAGCAGAAGCGCAGCGCCCCTGATTATGAAATAGGTTCTACTGGGCCTGAACTTATCCACAGAGTAACAGATTGATTCCATGCAACATACGGCTGTTTTCGTAAATGTATTTCACGCTAACCCTAGTCAGCGACCAAGATGTCGCGCTGGCCTATCTCACTGAAGCCCGCAAACACCACACTCAAGCCGCCATCGCCAAACACTTGGGCGTGGGCGCCCGCACCATCAGCCGCTGGGAAGCGCGCCAAACCAACCCGCCCGCCTACCTCGCACACGCCTTGCAGCGACTGCTGCCGTTCGGGGAAGAAAGCCCCGAAGGCGCGTTCGATTTCATCGACCTGTTCGCGGGCATCGGCGGCCTGCGCAAGGCGTTCGAGCAAGTCGGCGGGCGTTGCGTGTTCACCAGCGAATGGGACAGCTACGCGCAGAAAACCTACGCCGAAAATTTCCGCGACAGGCATCCCATTGCCGGAGACATCACCCAAGTGCAGGCCGCCGACATTCCCGACCACGACGTGCTGCTGGCGGGCTTTCCCTGCCAGCCGTTCTCGATAGCCGGGGTATCGAAGAAAAACGCGCTGGGCAAAGCGCACGGTTTCGCCTGCGAAACGCAAGGCACACTGTTCTTCGACGTGGCGCGCATCATCGAAACAAAACGCCCGCGCGCCTTCCTGCTGGAAAACGTCAAAAACCTCGTCTCGCACGACAAAGGCCGCACCTTCGACGTCATCCGCCGCACCCTGACCGAAGTGCTCGGCTACCACATCCACTACCGCGTCATAGACGGCGCGCACTTCGTCCCACAACACCGCGAGCGCATCCTCATCGTTGGCTTCCGCGAACCGATCGCCTTCGATTTCGACGCCTTGCCACTGCCGCCCAAGGGCGCGCGCACGCTCAAAGACATCCTGCACCGCACCGATGGCAGCGAACCCGAATTGCCGTGGGACGAGGGGAGATTTTTTGATCACAAAAAACAGCGCCAGCATGACAAATACACCCTCACCGACAACCTGTGGCGCTACTTGCAGAATTACGCCGAGAAGCACCGCGCCAAGGGCAACGGCTTCGGCTTTGGCTTGGTCAAGCCCGGAGACGTGACGCGCACTTTATCGGCGCGCTATTACAAGGACGGCTCGGAAATTCTCGTGTATCAGGGTACGCGCAAAAATCCGCGCCGGCTCACGCCGAGAGAATGCGCGCGGCTGATGGGCTACCCGGACACGTTCAGGATTCCTGTGTCGGATACGCGCGCGTACCAATTATTTTCTCAAGCGGCGGTTGTGCCGATGGTTGAATATGCGGCTAAACTGATGGTGTCGCAACTCAACTTAGGGGAGAAGGCACCGGATGCTATCGAAGTGCCGAAGGACATCATGGCCACAGCACGCTGGACGAAAGAACAACTCAAACTCGCATTCCATCTGTATTGCCAACTTCCTTTTGGAAAGTTGCACAGCCGCAATCCCGAAATTATCAAACTCTCCAAACTCATTGGCCGCACATCCGGTGCAGTCGCAATGAAGCTGGTGAATTTTGCCAGCCTCGATCCAGCGATCACCAGCACGGGGCGCACAGGTTTGGGTAATGCAGGCTCGCTCGACAGAGAAGTTTGGGCTGAATTCCATGCCGACTGGGAAGCGCTTGCTGTCGAGTGCGAAATGCTCAGACGCAATCTTGATCGTGCAGAACCGCCAGAAGATGAGGCTGACGAATTGCTTGTGCCAGAAGACTATACCGGCGAAACAAGGCGGGTCGTTACCGAGCAGCGCATCAAACAAAATTTTTTCCGCCGCGCTGTGTTGAGCAGTTACCAAGGACGGTGCTGCATGTCAGGCCTTTCAGAGCCACGACTATTGGTTGCCAGTCATATCGTGCCGTGGAGCAAAGACAAAGCCAATCGCCTCAATCCAAGTAATGGGCTATGCCTTTCGGCGATTCATGATAGAGCTTTTGACAAAGGGTTGATAACGCTCACCGATGATTTCAAAATCGTGGTCTCGAAAGAATTGAAACGCAAGAAGGAGCCTTTCGTTATCGAAGTTCTGCTGCCTTTGGATGGACGAGTAATCGAACCGCCGGAGCGTTTCGCGCCACAAGCCGAATTTATCGCGTGGCATAGAAAAGAACTCTTCGTGGATAATCGGAAATAGGCACATGCGGCATACTGAAAAGCAGGTGGACACAACCTGTAACGCCTCAAAGGAGTGTTGCGTTTTTGAGTACCTCTATCGCGATGCGTCCAACTACAAAGCTTGGGGAGAGCTGCTTCTGTCAGGCATTCCATCGCAAAGTGACGTAGCGGCATTTAGGGCTTGCTTGGAATCTGGAGTGTATTTTGTCGCAGAACAAGTCGGCATTCCTGCTGTATACAAAGAGCTATGGGATTTGTCTGGTGGGCGAACCAGCGACGACCATGCTTTGCATGAGTTTGTCGCGTTTCGAGTAGCGACTGTAAACGAAAGTAAAACTTTTCCACTATTCGGAGATCTGTCGAGTTTGCTCAAGACATTTCAAGCTGTATCGAAGTGGGACTATTCGCTATCTTCCAATTACGATAGCTTTTGGAACTGAACCATCACCGGAGGCGGAACAGATAAAGGGCGCGCGTTTCTTCTGTGATGGTCGACACAAGTCGGAAGAGATGAGATCTGGGCCGGTTACAAAACGGAACCGGCTGAAATAACCTGAACTGCCATCCATGAACAAGGAGTCCCGACCATGCAACCCCAGCCAGCCATCTTTGAAGAACATGAAATCCGCCGCGTGTATGACGAGGCCACGGAAATATGGTGGTTTTCGGTGGTGGACATCGTGCAGGTGCTCACGCAACAGCCCGATTATCAATCCGCCCGAAACTACTGGAAGGTGCTGAAAAACAGGCTGGGCAAAGAAGGCAGCGAGTCGGTTACAAAATGTAACCGACTGAAACTGCCTGCCGCCGATGGTAAAAATTACCTCACTGATGTTGCTACTGCCGAGACCTTGTTACGTCTGGTGCAGTCCGTGCCCAGCCCGAAGGCCGAGCCGATCAAGCTGTGGCTGGCGAAGGTGGGTTATGAACGGATGCAGGAAATGGCCGATCCCGCCCGTTCGCTCGACCGTGCCCGCGAGGCTTGGCAGAAGCACGGGCGCAGCGAAAAGTGGATACAGCAGCGCATGACCGGGCAGGAGACGCGCAACAAGTTGACCGATTATTGGAAAGAGCACGACATCAAAGAGGGCGAGGAATACGCGATACTCACCAACATCATTCATCAGGAGTGGGCTGAGGTAGATGTGAAGGCGCACAAGACAATGAAGGGTTTGAAGTCGCAAAACTTGCGCGACCATATGAGCGAGGCAGAACTGATTTTTACCGCACTGGCGGAATTATCCACGCGCCAGATCGCCGAGAGCATGGAGGCGACCGGCATGAACGAAAACGAGGGTGCGGCGAAAACCGGCGGCGGCATCGCCAGGAAAGCGCGGTTGGAGCTGGAGGGCAAGACCGGCAAGAAGGTGGTTTCGGCAGAAAGCTATTTGCCCCCAAGCAAGAAAAAATTGGCACGGGAGTTGTAGGGGCGCGATGAATCGCACCCCCACATGACATGGCTTCACCAAAATATCCTTTGTCTGTTTTTGACGTTGTCGCAGCGCTGCAAAACCGCTACCGCGACTTCAACCACTACAACCTTAAAGACCCGCTGGACGAGTTGCTGTTCATCATTTGCAGCACCAAGACCGGCGAAACAAGCTACCGCAGCACCTTCCGCTCGCTGAAAGAAACTTTTCCCACGCATTATCAAATCGCCGAAGCGCCCGCCGAATATATCGCGCGGCCTATCGTCAGCGGTGGCCTGTCGAACCAGAAGGCGAAGGCGATCCGCGATCTTCTCGATGTCATCGTAGAGAGATTCGGCGAACCGACTTTAAAGCCGTTGCGCAAGATGGGCGACGCGGAGGCGGAAGCATTTTTGTTGTCGCTGCCGGGAGTCGGCAAAAAAGTTGCGCGATGCGTTTTGATGTACTCGCTGGACAGGCAGGTTTTCCCCGTGGATACGCATTGCTGGCGTATCGCCCGGCGTCTCGGCTGGGTCAGGCCGACGCAAAAAGACAAGCATTGCGCGCCGCGAGATATGGATCGTTTGCAATCCAAGATTCCGCCCGAGTTGCGTCATTCGTTGCACGTAAATATGATTTCTCTCGGGCGCGAGATTTGCACACCGACAGCGCCACGGTGCGATGAATGTCCGGTAGCAGCCTGGTGCCCGAGGATATGTCAGAGACCATAGCGGGCCGGCCCCGCTCCTTGCCGGTCAGCGCGAACCCGTGTGCCGCACCAGCGCCTTGCGCAGCTCTTCCAGAGCCAGCATGACCCCGGCGAAGGGGAGGATGAACAGCCAGGTGGCCGCGCTGATGGGAGAGGTTCCGAACCAATGGTTGCCCCACGGGGTATAGGCGATCAGCAGGATCAGGGCGAATTCCAGCGCGATGCCGGTTAGCAGCAGGCGGTTGCCGAACAGGGAAAAACGGAATACCGATTCACTGGGGTGGCGGCACAGGAAGACGTTCACCACCTGCATCACGATGATGGCCGACAGGCAGGCGGTGGTGGCTTGCAGATAGAGGGGATTCCCGGCATCCAGCGCTTGCCCGTATTGCCAGCCGCCGCCGCGCAGCACATAAAAAAATGCCGCCATTGCCGCCGCCGCTTCCAGCAAGCCGAGGAACAGATAGGCGCGCAACAGCAGCGGCCAGTTCAGCAGGCGTTCGGTGCGCGGGCGCGGCGGCTTCTCCATTACGTCGGCGCCGGGTTTTTCCGCGCCCAGCGCGAGCGCCGGCAGCATGTCGGTGCCGAGGTCCACCGCCAGAATCTGCACGATGGTGAGCGGCAGCGGGATCTTGAGCAGGGCAAAGGCCAGGTAAGGCACCAGTTCCGGCACGTTCGAGGTGAGGATGTACGTCAGGAACTTGCGGATGTTTTCGAATACGGCGCGCCCTTCTTCGATGGCCGCAACGATGCTGTCGAAATTGTCGTCAACCAGGATCATATCGGCGGATTCCTTGGCGACATCGGTGCCGGACAGCCCCATGCTGATGCCGATGTCCGCCGCTTTCAGCGCCGGCGCGTCGTTCACGCCGTCGCCCGTCGCCGCCACGATTTCGCCTTTTTGCTTGAGCGCCTGCACGATGCGCAATTTCTGGTCGGCGCCGACGCGGGCAAAAATGATTTCCGGCGCATCCAGCGCCAACTGCAATTGTGTTTGCGACATGCGCTGCAACTCTGTGCCGCCGATGACAACCGGTTGCTGCGCCAGGCCGATCGCGCGCGCGATGGCGCGGGCGGTATGGGGGTGGTCGCCGGTCACCATGATGACCTTGATGCCCGCCGCGCGGCAGCGTGCTATTGCTGCCGGCACTTCCGGGCGCGGCGGGTCTTCCAGGCCGGCCAGGCCGCACAGCGTCAGCTCCCGCTCCCACTCGTCGCGCCCGCAATCGGGCGGTATGCGGCGGCAAGCCAATGCCAGCACGCGCAACCCCTGTTCGGCCATGGCTTCCTGGGCCTGGCGCAGGCGCTCAAGGCGTTGTTTGTCGAGCGGCTGGATGGCGCCGTTGCCATCCATGTCGCGGCATAGCGGCAGCACGGTTTCCGGCGCGCCCTTGCAATACAGCATCGCGCCATCCGGCGTGCGGTACAGCAGCGACAGCCGCTTGCGGTCCGCATCGAAAGGAATTTCGTCAAATCGTTCAAAACCACCGCGCGGCGCGGCGGTGGCGCGGGCCATTTTCACCAGCGCAATTTCCAGGGGATCGCCCAGCAATACGGTTTTCCCCTCCAGCAAAACTTCTTTCAGGTTGTGGCAATACAGCGCAGTCTCGAAAAACGTGGCGGTATGCGGCGGCGGTTGCCCGGCAAGATCATCCGGTGCGCGGAAAGTCTCCGAAAAAAACAGTTGCTTCACCGACATGCGGTTCTGCGTCAGCGTCCCGGTCTTGTCGGTGCAGATGACTGTGGTAGATCCCAGCGTTTCCACCGCCGGAAGGTGGCGCACCAGCGCGTTTCTTTTCGCCATGCGCTGGGCGGCCATCGCCAGCGCCAGCGTCACGGTGGGCAGCAATCCTTCCGGGACATTGGCGACGATGATGCCGATGGCGAAGATGAAGTTGAGCCAGAAGGGCAGGCCCAGAAATTGCCCGATGAGGAAAAACGCCGCGCCGAGCAGCAACGACAGCAGCGCGATGAGGCGGCTCAGGCGCGCGATTTCGCGTTGCAGCGGCGACGCTGCTTCGCCCTCGGTCTGGGTCAGGTGCGCGATCTTGCCGAACTCGCTGCGCATGCCGGTGGCGAACACCAGCGCCCTAGCTTCGCCCGATACCAGGGTGGTGCCCGCGAGCAGCACGTTGCGGCTGTGCAGCGCTTCGCTCTCCTCGGTCGAGTCAGCGCCGCGCGCCTTCGGCAGGGATTCGCCGGTTACGGTGGCGATGTTGACGCGCACCCCGAACGATTCCAGCAGGCGGCAATCCGCGGGGATGGCGTCGCCGCCTTCCAGCAGGATCACATCGCCCGGCACCAGGTCTGCGGCGGGGACCTGTTTGACCGCGCCGTCGCGCATGGCCTTCACCTGATGCGGCAGCAAGTCGCGCAGCGCCGCCACCGCATTCTGCGCGCGATATTCCTGCCAGAATGAAAACGCGCCGTTGACGAGGATGACGCCGATGATGGCAAAACCCAGCGTGGCCATGCCCTGCCCCGGATCGTTCCATTCGGCGATAAAAGCGAGCGCCGCCGCAAGCCACAGGATCAACGCAAAAAAATGGGTAAACTCCCTGATGAAGGTGACAGCCAGATGCTCCGCGCGAATTTCCTCGACATGGTTCGGCCCGTATTCGAGCAGCCTCCCGCGCGCCTCGCTTCCGGAAAGTCCGGCGGGGGTGCTGTGCAGACTGGCACAGGCTTGTTCTGCGGAAAGCTGCTGGATTTTCATGCGCCATAACCCGGATGAGCCGGAGCCAAACAGGAGACTGTCATTTCGACCGGAAAGGGAAATCCCGATGTTTGAGACGCAGGATTGCGGGCAGGAATCCTGATGGGGCCGCTTCGGTCGGAATGACAATATTGTCGTGAATCAGAAATAACGGAACAAATGAAACGGATGGATTTTTTTGTCAGGCAAGGCGCAGACCCGCAGCCGTATGTGGTATACGGCAAGGTGCTGCAACGCAGCATGGCAAAAAAAGACGCCGTTTCATGTTTTGTTATTTCTGATTCACGACAATATGCCCAATGCGCCTATCGTGCAACTCGCCGCGCGACTACGTTTTCCGGGATCAAATTGAAGATGGAATTACAGGCCGTTCTCCCGGAGCGCTGCCGAAAAGAGTTTCACGGTGTTGCAGCCGCATTTCTTGGCGCAGTACATGGCCGCATCGGCGTTGTTGAGCAACGCTTTTTCCTCGCTGCCGTTTTCGGGGTAGACGGCGATGCCGATGCTGGAGGAAATGCGGATGCTGTGGCCGCCAAGCTCAAAAGGCCGGCAAAGGGCCTGGCGTATCTTTTCGGCGACCACCATCGCGTCCTGCCCGGTCTCGATGGCCGGCAGCAGCACCGCGAACTCGTCGCCGCCGATGCGCGCCACGGTGTCCGAGGCGCGCACGCAATCCTGCATGCGTTTTGCGGCTTCCTTGAGCAGCAGGTCGCCCGTATTGTGGCCGAAGGTATCGTTGATCGGTTTGAATTCGTCGAGGTCAACATACATCAGGGCCATGCGCGTCATGTCCCGTTTTGCGGCGGCAAGCGCCTGGTGGGTGCGGTCGCCGAGCAGTACCCGGTTGGGCAGATCGGTGAGGGTGTCATAATTCGACAGGCGCCGCAACTGCTCTTCCAGCAACTTGCGCCCGGTGATGTCCTGCGCCGCGCTGATGAAATACAGGGGCTTCCCCGCAACGTCGCGCAGCAGGGAAACCGAGATGTTGGCCCAGACGATGCTTCCATCCTTGCGGATGTAACGTTTTTCCACCGTATAGCTGTCGCTCTCGCCATCGAGCAGTTTTTTGAGCCGGGCCAGGCTGATTTCGCGATCCTCGGGAAAGGTGATCTGCTGGAAGCTGAACTGCCGCGACAGCGCTTCCTCCCGGCTGTAGCCGATGATCTTGCAGAAGACATCGTTGACCTGCCGGATGTGGCCTGTCAGGGAAACCCGCGCAATGCCGATGGCGGCGTTTTCGAAGATGGCGCGGAAGCGCTGCTCGCTTTCCAGAAGCGCTTCTTCCGCCCGCTTGCGCCCGGTCACGTCGCGCGAGACCACGATCACCTTGGACACTTCTCCGCTGGTGTCGCAGACAACATTGCCTTCCGATTCAATATGGCGGATGCTGCCGTCTTTCAGCAGAAAACGGAACTCGGCCCGCTCGCCGATCCCGGTTGCGACAGTTTTGCGGAAGATCCCCTTGATGCGGTCGCGGTCCTCTGGGTGAATTTCGCTGAACGAGTCGGAACCGGCTTCGAGCACCTCGTGCCCGAATATCTGCCGGTAGGAAGGGTTGTTGTAAATTCTTCTGCCACCGGTATCGAGCATCGCGATGAGATCGCCGACGTTCTCGGCGATTGTCCGGAACAGCATCTCGCTTTCGCGCAGCTTCTCTTCGGCGCGTTTGCAGTCGGGCATGTTCGCCGCCACTGCCGCAGGATTGGCAGCAGGTCCTGGTTCCGCCCTGGCCTGCCGAAGCTCAAGGTTCGGCGTGTCCGGTTTGTCTTTCATCCTAGATTCCGCAGTTGAGAGTATCCGGCTTGCACGAGAAACAACATGGGCGCAGATTCTCCCTCACCCGTGCGTGGTTGTTGCCGCTTCAGCGGCTTTACAACCACGGCCTACCAACTGGTTTTCAGGTTCATAGTTGCCAGCCGGTTTGTCGGGTGAGTGGAGGTTGGCGTGAGCATGCTGCGCCGCTCCATCCGGTGATGCAATGCAATCTCCAGCAATCGCGCGGCGGGAACGGCAGGGTGCGAATCTGGTGCGGCCATCCCGCAAGCGATGCGAAGAGTCTGACGGGTAACGAATACTCTTCCGAGCGTAAATAATTATCGGCAAACCTGGCTGATTCATTACGGCAAACAATGCTGGTTTTACGGTGCATTTCGCCATGCTGGTGTAGTGTCTCGCAAATACCTCGACATGAAACCGCGCCTTTTTCCGCCATGCGTCGTTGCAGCCCCTTGCCGTATACCCCATACGGCTGCGGGCCTGCGCCTAGCCTGGCAAAAAAATCCATCGGTTTCATTCAGCCAAGCCATTTGCGAGACACTACACCAGTGTTCTTTGTGAACAGTTCAAATTGGTATAAGCTCCGAAGCTGAGCAGCGTGGTTATACCGGCACGAATCATCCTGTTTCGCGGGGCAGCACATGAAAATCGGCATTCCGAAAGAAATCAAGATCAACGAAAACCGCGTTGCTCTCGTCCCTTCCGGCGCGGAGGCGCTGGTTGCCGCCGGGCACACGGTGCTGGTGGAAAGCGGCGCAGGGCTGGGCAGCGGCTTCAGCGACGAGCAATATGCCTCGGCTGGCGCGCACGTTGCCGCCGATGCCGGCGCGATATGGGCAGAGGCGAAACTGATCGTCAAGGTCAAGGAGCCGGTTGAGCGGGAATGGAAGCGTATCCGGCCAGAACAAACGCTGTTCACCTTTTTCCATTTTGCCGCCAGCCGGAATCTGGTGCAGGCGCATCTGGACTCCGGCGCAACCTGCATCGCCTACGAAACTGTGCAACTGCCGTCGGGCGAGCTGCCTTTGCTGACCCCGATGTCGGAAGTGGCGGGGCGCATGGCGGTGCAGGAGGGCGCGAAATATCTGGAGAACTTATACGGCGGTCGCGGCGTGTTGCTGGGCGGCGTGCCCGGCGTACCGCCCGCGCATGTCGCCATTCTCGGCGGGGGCGTGGTGGGAGCCAACGCCGCCAGAATAGCCGCCGGGATGGGCGCGAGCGTTGTGATCCTCGACATCTCGCTGGAGCGGCTGCGCCATCTCGGCGACATCATGCCGGCGAACGTGCAACTTGTTTTTTCCAACCGCCACACCGTGCTGGAACACATCTGCCGCGCCGACCTGGTCATAGGCAGCGTGCTGGTCACCGGCGCCGTCGCGCCCAAGCTGATCCGCCGCGACGACCTCAAGGCCATGCTCAAGGGGGCGGTAATCGTGGATGTGGCCGTGGATCAGGGCGGTTGCGCGGAAACCACGCACCCCACCACGCACGAAGACCCGGTTTATGTTGTGGATGGCGTGCTCCACTATGCGGTGGCGAACATGCCCGGCGGCGTGCCGCGCACCGCCACGCTCGCGCTCACCAACGCGACGCTGCCATATGTGCTGCAACTGGCCAACAAAGGGTGGCGGCAGGCGTTGCGCGATAATGCGGCGCTGCTGAATGGGCTGAATATCGCTCATGGAAAAATCGCCCATCGCGCCGTCGCCGATGCGTTTGGCTTGCACTACCACCAGCCGGAGGCTCTTCTCTAACTTTCATGCAGCAGAAGCGCAGCGCCCCTGATTATGAAATAGGTTCTACTGGGCCTGAACTTATCCACAGAGTAACAGATTGATTCCATGCAACATACGGCTGTTTTCGTAAATGTATTTCACGCTAACGGTCATGGAAACTTCGGCCTTTGGCCTCGTTTTCCCTCACGCTACTCTCTGGTTATCCCGGAGGGAGAGAGGGCGAAGCCCTCGCTGCGCGAGATTCACGCTCGCGCAGGCTCGAAGAGCCGCCTGATGGATTATCTGGGTTCAAGGCTTGACAGGCGCGAACGGGTTGCTTGCTGGTTTACAATAACGGCCGTTCGCAATCGCCGGGCCGCATCTCACAACACAACACAACACCGCAAGGAGTGGATCAACCATGGCAGCACAGCCGGGAAGCAACAAAAAGGCAACCATCGCGATAGCCGTATTCATCGCTGCGCAGGTGATAGTCGCAGCATTGGTCTGGGTGGCTTTTTCCGGATCGGATGAGCGCGAAGGGCGCATCAAGGCCACGCTTGCGCTCGGAAAGGCCGGCGACCTGGAGAACGCCATCGCAGCTTATTACGGCGAGCATAAGGCGCTACCCGCCGACAACAACGCGCTGCGCCGGGCCAACAAGCAGGGCACGCCCTATTTCACCGCTTTTGAGGAGCGGGGCGAATTGTCGTATACGGTCAATGTCGCCAACGGAATCATCACGCTGACATTCTCGCCAGACCAGAAGCCGGTATCCGGCAAATCGCTTGTTCTCGTCCCGCGCCTTTCTGACGGAAAACTCGAATGGAGCTGCAATGCGGGCTCACTGGAGGCGAGCCGCCGACCTTCGCAATGCCGGGGTGAGTAACCGCCCGCAATCAATATGTTTCTACGGCCCGATAACAGCATGATGCTCCCCCGTGGTTGCGCTTCTCTTTGTGGTCGCTTCTCCCTCCGCTGCCTGCTCGCCCTGCTTGCCGCATTGCTGCTTGCCGCCTGTGGCGCGATCCCCAAACAGCCCGAAGCCGAACCGCCCATTGCTCCGCCGGTTGAGCCTGCCGCTGTTGAGCCTGCTGCAATTGCGCCTCCCGTTGAACCCGCCGCTGTTGCGCCTCCCGTCGCGCGGCCACCGCCGAAAATCGCGCTGGCCCTGGGCGGCGGCGCAACGCGCGGGTTTGCCCATATCGGCGTTATCAAGGCGCTGGAAGCGCAGGGCATCACGGCGGAAATCGTTGCCGGAACAAGCGCCGGCTCGGTGGTGGGCGCGCTGTATGCCGCCGGGCACAGCGGCTTCGAAATACAGGCGCTGGCCATACAGATGGAAGAAGGGCAGATCAATGACTGGTCTTTGCCCAACCGCGGTTTTCTCAAGTGCGAAGCGATGCGGGGTTTTATCAACCGCGCCGTAAAACAGCGCACGCTGGAAAAACTCCCGCGCCTGTTTGCGGTGGTGGCCACCGATCTGCACAGCGGCGAGATGATCGTGTTCCGCACCGGCGACACCGGCATGGCGGTGTGCGCTTCCAGCGCCGTGCCGGGCTTGTTCCAGCCGGTAACCATCAGCGGTCGCGATTACGTGGACGGCGGGCTGGTCAGCCCGGTGCCGGTGCGGGTGGCACGCTCGCTCGGCGCCGACTTCGTCATTGCGGTAGATGTCTCCGACAAGCCCCAATACGGCAAAACCGAAAGCACTCTCGACGTGCTGATGCAGACTTTCACCATCATGGGGCAAACTATCAGCCGCAACGAGATGCCGGGTGCGGACATGGTGATCCGCCCGAACATTGACGGGCTCAGCTCGACCGACATGAAGGACCGCCACCGCGCCGTGCTGGAAGGCGAAAAGGCCGTTGCCAGGATATTGCCGGAATTGAAAGCCAGGCTGGAAAAATTGCGCGAGGGGCGCTGATAGGGCACCTCTAAAAATTCAAAATCCTAAGCCAGGCAAGGCGCGAAAAAAATTTTAGCGCGCCGCATATGTTTGATATGTAAGCGTTAAAATTTTTTGAGTAACGCAGCATCGCGACGGAGTTTGGCTTTTTAGAGGTGCCCGATATTCCGGATGGGGCTGAAACATTGCACGGCAAAGCCCGATCGGGTTACGCTACGCAAGCCCGATCATTCCATGTGGTAGCAAGCCAACTTATTGCAGAGGTCCATGCCATGAAAAACCCCGTCTTGATTGGCGCCATTGCTGTCATCCTGGGCGGCGGCATTGCCGCTTACTTCTATTGGCAGCATGGGCTGCCGAAGCCGGAGCCGGTGCAGGCGCAGGCGCCGCCGCCCAAGCCCGTGGTGCGCCAGGTGATCGAAACCCCCGCCGCATCGCCCCCGCTGCCAGCGCTGGCCGAGAGCGATAGCTTCATGCTCGATATTCTGGACGGCCTGATCGGCAACAAATCGCTGATGAAGCTCTTCCATGCCGAAAAGATAATCCGCAACATTGTCTCCACCATAGACAACCTGCCGCGCAGCCACGCCCCGATGAACGCGATGCCGGTCGAGCGGGCGCCGGGCGCGTTTGCCGTTGCGGGCAAGGCGGAAAACGATCTGACCATCGGCCCGAAAAACGCGGCGCGTTACGCGCGCTACACGAGCATCGCCGAGGCGATGGATGCCGGGAAACTGGTGGAAATCTACGTTCGCCTTTACCCGTTGTTTCAGCAGGCATACGAGGAACTGGGCTACCCGAATAAATATTTCAATGACCGCCTGATAGAGGCGCTCGACAATCTGTTGGACACCCCGGTCATCATGGAGCCCATCAAGCTTGTTCAGCCCCATGTGCTGTACCAGTTTGCCGACCCCGAACTGGAAGGGCGTTCCATCGGCCAGAGAATGCTGATGCGGGCAGGAAGCCAGAACGTGACCATAATCAAGGCCAGGCTGAGCGAGATCAAACAGGAACTGAGGCTCCACATGCACGAGAAGAAGATGGGGAGCGCCGGGTAACCGGAAACCGCTTTGCATCAGAAATATCGCGGGTTCCGCGTTCCGCCTACACGGGCTACGCAGGTTTGTGTACCTGTACCACAGTACAGTAGCCCCTGCTGGCATAAGGGTGTATAAGTTCGGCGAACAGATACTTGTGGCCGAACCTGTTGACACGCTATGTAGCTTGAGGTCACCCAAACGAATCTAAGGAGGAATCGTGAAAAGAAGAAAAGCAACAACCCTGTTCCTGGCCCTTGCCCTCGGTGCCGGCCTGTTTTCCGCCAACGGCGCCAACGCCGCCCTGGTATCGGTGCTTAATGGCGATGCGGTGTACGACACCGACCTCAACGTCACCTGGCTGGCCAACACCAACCTGGCCGCCAGCAACACCTTTGGCGTAAGCGGCGTTGGCATTACCTGGGATGGAAGGATGACATGGAACACCGCGCAAAGCTGGATCGGCGCGATGAACACCGCAAACTACCTGGGCTTTAACGACTGGCGTCTGCCCACCACCCTGCAACCCGATGCTTCCTGTAGTGATCAATGGTTTGGTATCTCTTCTGGCTACGGCTGCACCGGCAGCGAGATGGGGCATTTGTTCTACAACGAACTGGGAGGAGTGGCTGGCTCTTCGGTGTTGAGCAGCGGCGATCCGGATCTGGCCTTGTTCCAGAATGGTCATCCCTACTACTACTATTGGTCCGGTACGGAATACGCGGCGAATCACGACAACGCATGGAGCTTCGGCACGAACGGCGGCTATCAGTACTCGTCCAACAAGGACAGCTATCGGCTTGCCTGGGCTGTGCGCCCCGGCAATTCCGCCGCCGTTTCTGCCGTCCCCGAACCGGAAACCTATGCGATGCTGCTGGCCGGGCTGGGGTTGCTGGGCTTTACCGCGCGCCGCAAAAAGAACCGCGCCGCATAAGCCGGGTTTTTTGTTCCGCGCAGAACGGGAGCTTCGGCTCCCGTTTGTATTGGGGCGGTCAATGCCGGTGGAACGCCCCGCAAAGGGCTTTAGATCGTAGGATGTGCTGTCGAAGGAGGCGCATCGCTCGCGATTGATGCGCTTCGTGCCTCAGTGCATCCTACTCCTGTCTCCTTGTTGCATGACATAGTGCGACTGCGCACCTTTAACCCAGATAATCCCTCACCCCTGTTCCCCCTCTGGGTGTGACAATTGGTGAAACAACTAGCCATCCCACTAAGCAACCAGAAGACGGTTGCCAAGTGGTTGGTTATAGCCATTCGGCTAGGCTGCAAGAAGCCGCAGCCAAGCCGCTGGTTATCCCGGAAGGAGAGGGGTACGGTATGCCCTCGTTGCGCGAGATTAACGTTAACAGTCAGATGAGCCAGAAATCTGGAGTGCGTGAGCTTGCTCCCGCTTTACGGCACCCGCATGGTGCAAGAGCGGCGTCAAGCACCAAAGGTAGGCAATCCGCTATCCGGCAAGCCGGATGCGGAGTTGACGCCCGCCGCACCTCAAAGACAATGTCCTCACCCGATGAGCTTTATGCCGCTTCCCCGGCTGCATGACCCGAAGCCCACGCCCACTGGAAGTTGAAGCCGCCCAATTGCCCGGTGACATCCACCACTTCGCCGATGAAATACAGGCCGGGAACTTCGTTGCATTCCAAGGTTTTCGACGATAGCGCGCGCGTATCCACGCCGCCGCAGGTGACTTCCGCCTTGGCGTAGCCGAGCGTGCCGGTCGGCGTGATTTGCCAGTCGTGCAGCTTAGCGGCAAGCGCCGCCAGCTCCTTATCCGCGTACTGGTTGAGCGGCTTGTTTCCGGCAAGCTTGTCTTCTTCCAACTGGGCACACCAGATTTCGGCAAAACGCCTGGGCAGATATTGCGCGAGGAAATTGCTCATCAACATGCGGCTGCCGCGCTGTTGAGCAAATGTTTCCCGCATGTCGCGATCCGGCAGCAGGTTGATATGCAGCGGCTGCCCGTGTTCCCAATAAGAGGAAATTTGCAGGATGGCGGGGCCGCTCAGGCCGCGATGGGTGAAGAGCAGATTGTCGCGGAAGTATGGTTTCCCGCAACTGGCCACCGCCTCTATGGAAATTCCAGCGAGTTCGGCATAGCCCCTCCATTCATCGGGATGAAAGCTCAATGGCACCAGCCCCGGCTTGAGCCTGGTCACGGGAATGCCGAACTGCTGCGCGATTTTGTAACCGAAGGGCGTCGCTCCCATTTTCGGGATGGATAAACCGCCCGTGGCGATGACCAGCGACTGTGTGTCGAATGCACCGTGGCTGGTGGTCAGGGCGAAGCGTTTTGCGCCACCTCTTTCCGGAAGGGAGGCGATCTTGAGAATTTCACAGGGCGCGCACCAGCGCACGCCTGCCGCATCGCACTCGCTCTTGAGCATCGCAATGATGGCTTCGGAGCCTTCATCGCAAAACAGTTGCCCGGATTTTTTCTCGTGGTAGCCGATGCCATGTTTGCCTAGCAGCGCGATGAAATGCTGCGGGGTGTAGCGCGCCAGCGCGGAGCGGCAGAAATGCGGGTTGCCGGACAGGTAGTTTTCCGGCTTGGCGTGCAGGTTGGTGAAGTTGCAGTTGCCCCCACCGGAGATGCGGATTTTTTCCGCCAATTTTCTGGAATGATCGAGCAGCAGCACCGCGCGGCCCCGGCGCGCGGCCACAATGGCGCACATCATGCCCGCTGCCCCGGCGCCTGCGATGATTACATCGGGCACTATGCCTGCGGCTCCATCCGCTTCCACAGGCAGGCGTCTTTGCTGGCCTTGTCTATGTCGGCCAGTTGTTGCGCGTGCAGTGCCAGCTCTTCCGCCGTTGCGGCCAGCACCCGCAACGGCGGGCGCGGCATACCGCCAAACGCCAGGGCGGCGCTATCTTCCCGCTCGTCGCACCCGTCGCCCAGCAGGCTTTCCTGGCCGCGCGTCATGGCCAGGTAAACTTCCGCCAGCAGTTCGGTATCGAGCATCGCGCCATGCAGGGTGCGGTGCGCGTTATTGATCTGGTAGCGGTCGCACAGGGCGTTCAGGTTGTTCTTTTTGCCCGGATGCAGTTCCTTGGCCAGTTTCAGGGTGTCGGTGACGCTCGCGCAGTAGCTGCCCAGGCCGGGTAAACCTGCCAGTTCCAGTTCCTTGTTGAGGAAGCCAACATCGAATGGCGCGTTATGGATGATGAGTTCCGCGCCGCCGATGAATTCGAGCAGCGCCGGGGCGATCTCGGCAAATTTCGGCTCATCCTGCAAGCGTTCCAGCGTCAGGCCGTGCAGTTCCGCCGCGCCCGACTCAACCTCGCGCTCCGGATTGAGATAGCGGTGAAAGCGCCGCTCGGAAACCTTGCGGTTGCATAGCTCGATCGCCGCCACTTCGACGACGCGGTGCCCCAGCCTGGGGTCGAGGCCGGTGGTTTCGGTGTCGAGAACAATTTGCCTCATGTTTTTTCCCCGCACAATAACTGTTCGATGCCCCCGCAAGGGGGGCGCCGCGAGAGAACCGGCGGCTTCCTCTCCCCGATCAAGTCATATGCGCACAAATCCACCGTCAGTTCACCCATGTTTCTCCGGCCGCTCAGAAAGCGCCGCCACCTCCGCGCAGCCGCGGTTGGCCAACTGGTCCGCGCGCTCGTTCCCGTCATGCCCTGCGTGCCCCTTCACCCACACCCACCGCACGTGATGCCTGCCCGCCAGCTCATCCAGCTTGCGCCACAGATCCTCGTTTTTCACCGGCTTCCTGTCGGCAGTTTTCCAGCCGCGCCGTTTCCAGTTATGCACCCACTCGCTGATGCCCTGCTGCACGTATTTCGAGTCGGTGTGCAAGACCACCCGGCTAGGGCGCTTCAACGCCTCCAGCGCACGGATTGCGCCGGTCAGCTCCATGCGGTTGTTGGTGGTGTGCGCCTCGCCGCCACACAGCTCGCGCTCTTTGCCGCCAGCCTGCAACAGCGCGCCCCAGCCGCCCACTCCGGGGTTGCCCTTGCAGGCGCCGTCGGTAAATATTTCCACAGTTTTTTCGCTCATCTGCCACCCCATGTTGCAGCATTGATTTCCGCACGCAATTTTAACCCAGCAGCCTGTCTGACTTGAAGAATCGAAGCGAAACGGTTCAAGCAGGCAAGCCGCGCAGCGGCTGCTCGCAAAATTCGGCTGGGCGAGGGCAGATTTTGCGAGCTTTCGCCTTGCGGCGAAATGCCTGCTTACCCCGCTTGACGATTTTGCAGGTCAATAGTCGTTCTATTGACCAAAAAAGCGGCGAAATATGCACCGGCCAGACGGATTTGCAGCCGATTTCCTTCAAGTCAGACAGGCTGCCAGACCCGGCTTTCGGCTTTTACTTCTTGCGCGGCTATTCGCGCGGGCGTAGCGCATCCGCTGCTTGTTGCAGCAAGTCTGGCGCAAGGCAATCCAGCTCAATGTTGCCCGGCATGGAGCGCAGCCAGGTGAGCTGGCGCTTGGCCAGTTGCCGCGTGGCGGCGATGCCTTTATCCAGCAATTCCGCCGCGCCGATTTCTCCGGCGAGAAATTGCCATGCCTGTCGGTAACCCACGCAACGCATGGCGGGCAGATCCGGGTGCAGGGCGTAACGCGCTTGCAGCGCGCGCAATTCCTCCGCCAGGCCGAGCTTCAGCATGGCCGCAAAGCGCGTGGCGATACGGGCATGCAAGGCGCTGCGGTCGGAGGGGACAAGCGCGATGGGGGTGATGCGATAAGGCAGGTTGCGCGCTTCCATGTCCGCCCCGGCAAGGGAAAGGGGCGAGCCGCTTTGCTGGCGGGCGAGTAGCGCGGACATCGGCGTGCCGGTGATGCGGTAGATTTCCAGCGCGCGCTGGACGCGCTGCGAGTCGTTCGGCTTCAGCCGCGCGGCAGTGGCCGGGTCAACCTTTGACAGTTCGCCGTGCATGGCCGGCCAACCGGTGCGGGCCGCCTGTTCCTCCAGTGCTGCGCGCACCGTTGGATCGGCCTGCGGCAGGTCGTCGAGGCCTTCGCGCAGCGCCTTGAAGTACAGCATCGTGCCACCCGCCAGCAACGGAATCCGGTTCCTCGAAGTGATGTCATGCATCAGCCGCAACGCATCGCGGCGGAAGGCGGCGGCGGAGTAAGTTTCGTCCGGGGAGATGATGTCTATGAGGTGGTGCGGCGCACGCGCGCGGGTCGCGGCATCCGGTTTGGCGGTGCCGATGTCCATGCCGCGGTACACCAGCGCCGAATCCACGCTGATGATTTCCACCGGCATGCGTTGCGCCAGTTCCACCGCAACAGAGGTTTTGCCGCTGGCGGTGGGGCCCATCAGGAAAATGGCGGGGGGAAATTGCTTCATCGTCCGCGCAGGAACATCGCGTCCAGTTCGGCGATGCTGATCTGAAACCACGTCGGGCGTCCGTGGTTGCATTGGCCGGAGCGTGCGGTGCGCTCCATTTCGCGCAGGATGCCGTTCATTTCCGGCAGGGTCAGGCTTTGGTTGGCGCGCACGGCCGCATGGCAGGCCAGCGTGGCGAGCAATTCGTTGCGCCGTTCGGTCAGCGCGCGGGTGGCGCCGAACTCGCGCAGTTCGCGCAGCACGTCGCGCGCGGCGGCTTCCGCGTGCGCCTGCTTGAGCGGGGCGGGCATGGCGCGCACCGCAAGCGCAGCCGGCGAGATCGGGGCAATGTCGAAACCGAGCTGCGCCAGCGCCGCCTGCTCTTCTTCCGCTGTGGCGATGTCCAGCGCATCGGCGGAAAAACTTGCCGGGATCAGCAGGGGTTGCGCCGGGATATGCTGCCCGTCGAGCGCGGCCTTGAGCTTTTCGTACACGATGCGCTCGTGCGCGGCGTGCATGTCAACCACCACCAGGCCTTGCCGGTTCTGCGCGAGGATGTAGATGCCGGCGAGCTGCGCCAGCGCAAAACCCAGCGGCGGGATGCCGGTGTCATCGGACAGCCGGCAGGCGGCTGATAATGATTTTTCACTTTCTGATTCCTGGCCACTGGTTCCTGAGTCCCGGTTCCCGAACAGCGCGTCGTAGAGCGCGAGCGGTTCGGCGGCGGCATGCAGCGGCATGGCATATTGCTGCTGAACGAACGGGGCCGTTTGGCGTGGCGTTTCGGAAATGTTTTCCGCCGGGGCGGCGGGCGCCCCCAACGCCTGTTGCAGGGTGTGGAACACGAACCGGTGGATCGCCTGGCTCTCGCGGAAACGCACTTCGCTCTTGGCCGGATGCACGTTCACGTCCACCTGCTCCGGCGGCATGTCGAGGAACAGCGCGAAGGCCGGGTGGCGCTGGCCGTGCAGGATATCCTGATAGGCTTGCCGGATGGCGTGAGCCACCACCTTGTCGCGCACGAAGCGGCTGTTCACGAAAAAATATTGCGCATCGCGCGAAACGCGCGAGCAGGCTGGCAGCGAGGCCATCCCGTAGAGATGCAGTCCTCCTGCCCGGCGATCAACGATCGCCGCACCCCGCGCGAACTCGTCGCCGAGGAGAGCGGCTATGCGCTGTTGCAGGAGGCGCTCCCCCACCCCTGACCCCTCCCCCGGAGGGAGAGGGGAAACAGGCAGTTGCCATACCACGCGGTTGTTGTGTTGCAGGCTGAATGCGACCTCCGGGCGCGATAGCGCAATACGCTTGAATGCTTCCTCGCAATAGGCGAATTCGGTCGCTTCGGATCTCAGGAATTTGCGTCGTGCCGGAGTGTTGAAATACAGCTCGCGCATTTCCACGCTGGTGCCGAGCGCGTGGGCGGCTGGGGCGGCATCGCTTTGCATGCCGTCCGCCGCCTGGATCTGCCAGGCATGGGTTGCTTCGGGGTTGCGGCTGGTGAGCGTGACCTGCGCCACCGCCGCCATGCTGGCCAGCGCCTCGCCGCGAAAGCCCATGCTGGGGACGCGCCGCAAGTCATCCAGCGTGGCGATCTTGCTGGTGGCGTGGCGCTTCAGGGCGAGCGGCAGTTCGTCCGGCGCGATGCCGCCGCCATTGTCGCGCACCCGCAAAAGCCTGACTCCGCCGCCTTCCAGTTGCACGGCAATTTCGGTGGCGCCCGCATCCAGGCTGTTCTCCATCAGTTCCTTGAGGGCGGAAGCGGGGCGCTCGATGACCTCGCCGGCAGCGATCTGGCTGATGAGCAGGTCGGGCAAAAGTTGAATGGCGGGCATCGGGGCGCAAGCGTGAAGGTTGCGCCGCATTATAACGGATGCGGGGGCTGGAGCAGCCGCAAGGCGGGGTGCGACATCATGCCGCATTCCAAAATCGCCCCGCAGGTTTTACAGTTCGCCGCCAGAAGCTCACAACAAGGAGTTTTTCGTGACCAACATCACTGTACGCAAGCTCGGTGGAGCAGCCTACGTCATCATTCCGGCGGAGGCGCTGGAAACGCTGAACATCGGGGTGGGCAGCAAACTGGATTTTGACGTGTCGGGCGGGGTGATGACCATGCGCCCTGCCGCAAAAAGCAGGTGCTATCCGATAGCCGAATTGCTGCAAGGGCGGGTAGGGGTGGCGTGCTGAATCTTACTTGTCCGGTTTTCTGGAAAGCGAGCCATCTGGGTTGATCCGGTATTGCTCGCTGCCCGTTTTATTGTTCCGGGTGTAGCGGTTGACAGTTATTTCCATGCCGGAAGGGGCAAAAATAATTTCGAAAAACAGGTGATTCTTGAAAACCTCCTCGTAGTTCAGGTCTTGACCGGGGTTCCACGGTTTTTGGGCCGGATCAAAAGTGTCGAAATAATATGGAATGCCCGACCCGAAATGTTCCCCGGCATCGGCCTGCCAGGTTAGCGCGAGGAGAATTGCCGCGAGTGTCAGCCCGGCAAGATACAATCGGTTTTTCATGTTTGCCGACTCTATATTAAATCCTGGCTGAGATAATACACATTTTTATGGCGGGCAATGCTTATGGGGCACTAACCGTATTAAAAAACGGCATAAAAACAGGCAGAAAAACAAAACTTGTTTTTTAGCCGGTTCATCTGTAGTATCCGCGTGAGCTTAAGGGGTGCAGGAGGGATTACCTTGGCTTTTTGAGGTGCTTCGGGTTGCTTTACCGGATGATTGGTTGAGCAATCCAAAAAGCTATTTCAAAATCTCTTATGTTTGTGCGGGTGATTTTTTATTGACCATTAGGGAGGTTATATGAAGAGGGGCTTCAAAAACACGCTGGCGGCATTGGCGGTCTCGTTTGTCATGCCGGTGGCCAGCCACAGCGCTTACGCGGCGGATGACGATGCCGCAAAGGCAAAGTCGTTGTATTTTAACCGTTGCGCCGGATGTCACGGAACTTTGAGAAAAGGCGCTACCGGACCGAACATTACCGACGAGAACCTGAAAAAGAAGGGCTATGAAGTAAGCATAGTAAACGCCTTTATCACCAACGGAACCCCAGGCGGCATGCCGGCATTTGGCGGTGGTGAGCTATCGGCAGCAGAGATAGACCTCCTCGCAAACTTCCTCATGCAACCCCCTCCTGCCCCGCCGGAGCTGCCATTGGCGGAAATCAAAGAAAGCTGGAAGCTGATCGTTCCGGAAGACAAGAGACCCAAGAAGCCGGAGCACACCAGAAACTGGAAGAACTATTTCGGCATTGTCTTGCGGGATGCCGGCAAGGTGGCCATCCTTGACGGAGACACCAAGGAAGTTATCAATATCGTGAATACCGGCTTTGCGGTTCACATTCTGCGCTCTTCCGCATCGGGCAGGTATTTCTATTCCATCGGGCGCGACGGCAAGGCGACCATGATTGACCTGTGGATGGATAAACCGGGCGTGGTGGCAGAGGTGAAGACCTGCCATGACGCGCGCAGCATTGACTCCAGCAAATATCATGGCCCGAAAGGGAATTTCGAGGACAAGCTTGCCATCATCGGATGCTACTGGCCGCCCCAGTTCGCCATCCTGGATGGTCAGACGCTGGAGCCCAAGAAACTGGTCAGCACCCGATCCTTCACTTATGACACGGGCGAGTTTGTCAATGAGGCGCGGGTGGCGGCCATTATCGCTGGGCATAAGGATTCGGTATGGATCGCCAACATCAAAGAGGCCGGATTTATCTGGACCATTGATTACTCGGATATCAAGAACCTGAAGATCACGATGGCCGAAACCGAGCGGTTCCTTCATGACGGCGGCTGGGATGCAACCAAGCGGTACGTACAGATGGCGGCCAACATGAGGAACAAGATGGTGGTCGTGGATAGCGAAACGGGGAAACAGATTGCCCAGATCGAGACCGGCCAGAAGCCTCACCCCGGTCGTGGCGCAAACTGGGATGATCCGAAGTACGGCCCGGTAACAGCGACTCCGCATTTGGGAGAAGGCAAGGTTGCCGCTTGGGGCAGCGATCCCAAGGGACATAAAGAGCATGCCTGGAAGGTTGTCAGGAATGTAGAGACCCTCGGCGGCGGCGGACTGTTTGTCAAGACTCACCCCAAGGCCAAACATGTGTGGGTTGACCATACCCTGAACCCGGATGACAAGATCAAGAGGAGCATTTGTGCCTTTGAGAAGGCCGATCCAGCCAAGAAGACTTGCTGGCAGGTGGCGGATCACGGTCGTGTTACCCATTTCGAGTACAACCAGGCAGGCAACGAAATATGGGTAGCCGTATGGGATCAAGTCGGCGAACTGGTCGTTTATGATGACAAGACCCTGAAGGAAATCAAGAGAATCAAAGGGGATTGGCTCAGGACGCCTACTGGCCACTTCAACGTCTACAACGGCATGACTGATACGTATTAATTGTCGCAATAACCCTGCAAAGGGGTGCAAATCCCTTTGCAGGAAAACTGATGCAGGAAACTAACCTTTAAGGAAGAAAACATGAAGAAAATATTAGCGGCAATAGCGGCTGTAGCGATGATGATGGCAGCTCCAAGTTTTGCGGCAGATAAGGCTGCTCCGGCAGCAAAGGCACCGGCAAACTACTGGGATGGCTGGACAAAGGTTTATTCGCTGGATATGTTTCCGGAGTGCGGTGTGAATGTTCTTGGCGCGGGCGGGGATGATATCCTCCAGGCGACCGTGGATGTCTATTGCGGGGTAAAACCGGGCGGATATGTGGCTTATATCAACCCGAAAGTGATGGATGTATACAAGAAGAAAGGCAGCAAGTACCCCGATGGTCCCGTCGGCGTTCTGGTCTTCAAGAAGATCGGCGCTGCATTTACAACAGACATCAAAGACGGCAAGCCGGTCATGGACGTTAAGGCCATAGCAGATGGCAAATCAATTGCATCAAAGGATAAGGGACACCCCTTGAATCCGGAGACATGCTTTAACTGCCATGAAACTCAACAAAAAGGCGTGTGCAAGAGCCATGGCTATGTCTGCGGCGATGTGGTATTCAGGACGAAGTAACTCAGGATGTAATTTAGTTTGAAGCTTCGTTGAATAAAGGCGGCCAAGGGGTTTTTGTAAAGTCTCTTGGCCGTTTGTTTTTCTTCCTCTCCCGTGGTGTATCGGCGTTTTTTGGTTCATGCATTTCTTTACCCTCTGGTTTGGGCGGATTCGCCTTCCCGGCTGCGTCGGGCTGATCACCATAACTCCATAAAAAACTGATGAAAACCCGGTTAATGCGCAAGGGTCGGATATTTTTAGCGTTAGGCTGCATTTGTGGCCAAGCAGTCAATGGCAATATTTTGAAATGAGAAACGCCTATCGTTTCAACTTGTGCGACGGCGCGCTCGGTCGCACCGCGGGATACAGGCGGCTCACAGTTTTATCGGATCCTTTAACGTGCAACTCGCGCAGCGAGGGCGTCGTCCCCTCTCTTACGGTTTTTCCTGATCGGCGTTCTGCCGATATTGCTTGCGCACTCGAGTTTGGCCTGGAGCGATACTGCTGCCGAAGTTGTAATGCTTCCCTCTGCCGCGCGTCAGACGGAACTGCTCTATTTTGTCCGCCAGGACTGCGGGTCGTGCCACGGCTTGCGGCTTGAGGGCGGGCTCGGTGTGCCGCTCACGGCGGCTGCGCTCAAAGGGAAGCCCGCAGAGTCGCTCCGGGATACCATCCTGTACGGGCGCAGCGGCACGACGATGCCGCCCTGGAACCCGTTCTTGACCGAGGCAGAAGCGGGCTGGATCGTGCAAATGTTGCAGAAAGGATTACCCTGAGATGCGCCGCTATTTGATTTTACCCTTGCTCATCGCCCTGTTTTCCCTGGCGGGTTGCGCTGCCACCCTGCCGCAGCGCGGCACGGGCGATCTGGGCGTGGTCATCGAGCGCGCCACGGGCAGCATCCAGGTGGTGGGAACCACAAATCGCACCAGGCTCGGCCAGATCACTGGTCTGGGAGACTTGTCCCATGCTTCCGTCAATTATTCCCGCGACGAGCGCTATGCTTACGTGTTTGGCCGAGATGGCGGTCTGACCAAGGTGGACCTGCTGGAAATGCGCATCGTCAAGCGCGTGATACAGTCCGGTAACAGCATAGGCGGCGCGATTTCGCAGGACGGCAGGTTCGTTGCGGCGTCCAATTACACGCCCGGCGGCGTCAGGATTTTCAATGCGGAAACGCTCGATCTGGTGGCCGACATTCCTTCCGCCGACCGTGCGGGAAAATCATCCAAGGTAGTCGGTCTGGTGGATGCGCCGGGTAACCGTTTCGTGTTCAGTTTGTTCGAGGCCGGTGAAATCTGGGTGGCGGACATGAGCGCGCCGTCGGGACTGGCGGTGACGAAATTCGAACATATCGGCAAGGATCCCTACGATGCCATGATTACCGCCGATGGCCGCTATTATCTGGCCGGGTTGTTCGGTGAAGACGGCCTGGCGTTGCTGGATATGTGGAACATGGAAGCGGGCGTAAAGCGGGTGTTGAACGGCTACGGCAAAGGCGAGCAGCAACTGCCGGTATATAAAATGCCGCACCTGGAAGGCTGGGCGGCAACCGGCAACGAGCTGCTGGTGCCTGCGGTGGGGCGGCACGAGGTGCTGGTGATCGGCATGAACAACTGGAAAGAAGTGGGGCGCATTCCCGTCCACGGCCAGCCGGTATTCGTCGTGGCGCGCCCCGATAACCGCCAGGTATGGGTAAACTTTGCCTTGCCGCACAATGATACGGTTCAGGTGATTGATGTGCCGAGCCGCACGATCATCAAAACACTGAAGCCTGGCAAGGCGGTGCTGCACATGGAGTTCACGCCGCGCGGGGAACAGGTCTGGATTTCGGTGCGAGACGAAGACCGGGTGGAGGTGTACGATACCGGAACATTCGCAAAAATCAAAGAACTGCCGGCCAGCAAACCCAGCGGCATTTTCTTTACACCGCGCGCCCACCGCACCGGTTTGTGATTGCCCGTATATGGCCGACCTAGAATTTCATCTGCTCAACGATTTCCAGCGCGACTTCCCGCTGGTGCCCGCGCCTTTTGGCGTGATTGCCGACCGTTTGGGCGCGAGCGAAGCCGAAGTGCTGGAAACCTTGAAAGGGCTTCATGCCTGCGGAAAAGTGAGCCGGGTGGGCGCTGTGTTCCGGCCGCACAGCATCGGCGCAAGCACGCTTGCCGCTTTGGCTGTTCCGGCGGAGGAACTCGATGAGGCGGCGCAACTGGTCAGCGGATATGCCGAGGTAAACCACAACTACGAGCGCGAGCACCGCTACAACCTGTGGTTTGTCGTGACTGCCGCAAGCGAGGAGCGGATAGGGGGAGTGCTGGACGAAATCGGGCGGCGCACCGGTTATCAGCCGCTGCACCTGCCCATGCTCGAAGACTTTCATATTGATCTGGGCTTCGACCTGTCGCACCCGCATAAAGGGCGCAATGCAGGCATCCCGAACAGCGCAAGCAACGCGCGCTCTCTGTACCGGACATCTTTGAAGCAGCCACCCGATACCGCGCTGATCGGTGCAGTCCAGAAAGGACTGCCGCTGGTGGCGCGCCCCTTTGCCAAAATCGGGGCGACCCTCGGGCTTGCCGAAAACGAAGTCATCGCCGGCCTTGCGCACCTGGCGGAGAAGGGTGCCATCAAGCGCATGGGCGTGATAGTGCGCCACCGCGAACTCGGCTATCGCGCCAACGCGATGGTGGTGTGGGATATACCGAACGATCAGGTGAGGACGCTGGGGCGGCGTATCGGCAGTTTCGATGCGGTCACCTTGTGCTACCGCAGGCCGCGCCGGTTGCCGGTTTGGCGCTACAACCTGTTCACCATGATCCATGGGCGTCGCCACGACGAGGTGCTGGGTCTCGTGGAGCAACTGAAGGAGCAATGCGGGCTGAAGGATGCCGCGCACGAAATCCTGTTCAGCCGCCGCTGCTTCAAGCAGTGCGGGGCGCGCTACGTGCCGGAACCTGCGGCGGCAGGCGCGCGACGTATCGCGCCCGCATGAGGTGCGATGGACGAACTGGATCGCGCCATCATCAACGAGCTACAGGGCGGCTTCCCGATCTGCGACCGCCCTTTTGCGGAAGTTGCGGCACGGTTGCGCAGCACCGAACCGGAAGTGATTGCGAGAATCGGGCAGATGCTGGAGCGCGGAACCCTGTCCCGTTTCGGCCCGATGTACCACGCCGAGCGTCTGGGCGGGAGCCTGAGCCTGGCGGCGATGAAAATACCGGATCACGATTTCGGGCGGGTGGCGGGAATCGTGAACGCGATGCCGGAAGTGGCGCATAATTACGCCCGCGACCACGCCCTCAGCATGTGGTTTGTGCTCGCCACGGAAACCCCGCGCGAGCACGCGGCGGCGCTTGAGAAAATCGAACAGGAAACCGGTTATCCGGTGTATGACATGCCCAAGATCAAGGAATACTTTGTCGGGCTCAGGCTTGCGGCATGATTACAGCAGCATCGTTCGATGAAACCGATCGCCGCATTGTCCTCGCCACCCAGTCAGGCCTGCCTCTGGAGCCGCAGCCTTATCACGCGGTGGCGCGGCAGGTTGGCATTCCCCCCGAAGAAGTGATGGCGCGCATGGCGCGCATGCTAGAAACCGGAGTGATCCGCCGGATCGGCGCGGTGCCCAACCATTACGCCCTGGGTTACAGGGCCAACGGCATGACGGTGTGGGATGTTCCGGATGAGCGGGTGGACGAGTTGGGCGAAAGGGTCGGTGCGCTGGAATTCGTCAGCCACTGCTACCACCGCCCGCGCCATTTGCCGGATTGGCCGTATAATTTCTTTGCCATGGTTCACGGGCGCGATCGCGGCGAGGTGGAAGAGCAGGTGCGCGAAATTGCCGGATTGATCGGCGATGCCGACCGTGGGCACGAAATTCTGTACAGCACGCGCATCCTGAAAAAAACCGGGTTGCGCATCGGAAGCTGAAGTCCGGACATGTTTCGTATCTCCCAATTCATGCAGGAAATCGCCCGCCCCGCACCGCTGGGCGCGAAGCGCACTCCGCCCGGCCCGGTGGTGATCTGGAACCTGATCCGGCGCTGCAACCTGACCTGCAAGCACTGCTATTCGATCTCGGCGGACAAGGACTTCGCGGGCGAACTGACGACGGAAGAAATATTTGCCGCGATGGACGACCTGAAGCGCTTCCGCGTGCCGGTGCTGATCCTCTCCGGCGGCGAGCCGCTGTTGCACCCGGACATTTTCGAGATTTCCCGCCGCGCAAAGGAAATGGGGTTCTATGTCGGGTTATCCAGCAACGGCACGCTGATCGGCGAAAACAACATCGAACGCATCGCGGCGGTTGGCTACGATTATGTCGGGGTGAGCCTGGACGGCATCAGGGAAACCCACGACGAATTCCGCCGCATGGCGGGCGCGTTCGACAAATCCATGCGCGGCATCCGCCTGTGCAAGGAGCGCGGCATCAAGGTCGGCATCCGCTTCACGCTGACCAGGGATAACGCCCACGATTTGCCGGGGCTGCTGCGCCTGATGGAAGACGAGGGGCTGGACAAATTTTACCTGTCGCATCTCAACTATGCCGGGCGGGGCAACAAAAACCGCAAGGATGACGTGTTCCACCATGCCACCCGGCAGGCGATGGATATGCTGTTCGACACCTGCTGGCGGTATCAGCAAGAGGGCAAACCCAAGGAGTTTGTTACCGGCAACAACGATGCCGACGGCGTGTACCTGCTGTTCTGGGTGCGGCGGAATTTTCCCCATCTCGAAGATCATATCCGCACCAGACTCGAACAGTGGGGCGGGAATTCATCCGGCGTGAATGTCGCCAACATAGACAACCTGGGCAACGTCCACCCGGATACCATGTGGTGGAACTACACTCTCGGCAACGTGCGCGAGCGCCCGTTCTCGGAGATCTGGCAGGATACTTCCGACCCTGTCATGAAGGGGCTGAAGGCGCATCCGCGCAAAGTGGGCGGCCGTTGCGGCGAATGCCGGTATTTCAACATCTGCGGCGGCAATACACGGGTCCGCGCCTGGCAGGTGAGCGGTGACCCGTGGGCGGAAGATCCGGCTTGCTACCTGGATGACGAGGAAATCGGCATCGCCGATTCGATAATGACTGAAGGCTGAAAATGATGAAGAAATTCCTGTATGGCGGTATCTCCGCGGTTGGTTTGCTGCTGGCATTCGAAGCGGCGGCAGATCAATCGGTCGAAAAAAACTATGCGGATTTCTGCGCGGCCTGCCATGGTGCAGAACGCCTGGGCGGTGCGGGTACGGCGCTGCTGCCGGAAAATCTGGCGCGCCTGCGCCGCCCCGATGCGTTCAAGACCATCGCCGAAGGGCGCAACGCCAGCCAGATGCCGAGTTTTGCCGACAAACTTGCCAAGGAAGAAATTCAGGCACTGGTGGATTTTATCTACAAGCCTTTGCCCGAAGTGCCCGCATGGGGAGCGAATGAGATCAACGCTTCACATCAGCAACATGTGCCGTCAGGGAGCCTGCCCGACAAACCGGTATTCAGTGCAGACCCGCTCAATCTCTTCGTCGTGGTGGAGCTTGGCGACCACCATGCCACCATTCTGGATGGCGACAAGTTCGAACCGATTTACCGTTTCAAGACACGCTTTGCCTTGCACGGTGGGCCAAAGTTCAGCCCGGGCGGCCGCTTTGTGTATTTCGCGTCGCGCGACGGCTGGATCAGCAAGTTCGATATCTACAATCTGAAAGTGGTGGCCGAGATACGCGCCGGCATCAACACCCGCAACCTCGCCGTGTCCGGCGACGGCAAGACCGTGCTGGTGGGTAATTACCTGCCGCATTCCCTGGTTCTCCTGAGCGCGGAAGATCTTTCGCTGATCAAGATGATCCCGGTCGTCGGGCAGGACGGGAAAAGCTCGCGGGTGTCCGCCGTGTACCAGGCCGAACCGCGCGGCAGTTTCGTCGCGGCGCTGAAGGATGCAAAAGAGGTGTGGGAAATACCATATGGCGGCGAGGATTTTAACGTGCGCCGCATCGCCACCGATGATTATCTGGACGACTTTTTTTTCGATCAAGCCTATCGCCATATGATCGGCGCAGCGCGGGACGGCAAGAAAGGGTTGGTGATCGATCTCAATTCCGGCAGGAAAGTCGCGGTGCTCGATTTGCCGGGCATGCCGCATCTGGGGTCCGGCATTACCTGGGAGTATCAGGGCAAGCCGGTGATGGCGACGCCCAACCTGAAAGAGCCGGTGGTGAGCGTGATAGATATGACCACCTGGAATACGATCAAGCAGATCAAGACGCTCGGCGGCGGTTTCTTCATGCGCAGCCACGAAAATTCCCCCTATGCCTGGACCGACGGGTTCAACAGCACGGACAACCGCGACGTGATGCACATCATAGACAAGCGCACGCTGGAACTGGTCAAGGTTCTGAGACCGATACCGGGCAAGACGGCGGCGCACGTCGAATTCACCCGCGATGGGAAATATGTGCTGATCAGTATCTGGGAAGATGACGGCGCATTGCTGATTTACGACGCGACCACGCTGGAGGAGGTCAAGCGCTTGCCGATGAAAAAACCCTCCGGCAAGTACAACGTCTATAACAAGATCATGCGTTCGGCTGGCACCAGCCACTGAAACCGAATACCGATAGCAAGCAAGCTTAAAGGTTCAGTATGGATTTTTTACCGATTTTTATGAGTGTCAAAGGCCGCATGTGCCTGGTGGTCGGCGGAGGCGAAGTCGCACACCGCAAGGCATCGGTGCTGGCGGATGCGGGTGCGACGGTAAAAGCCGTAGCCCCGGAATTTTCCGGTGCTTTTGCCGGCAGGCAAGGCATCGAGTGCGTCGCGGAACGGTTCCGGCCCGGGCATCTGGACGATGTGCCGGCGCTGGTCATCGCCGCTACCGATGACGGAGAGGTCAACCGGGAAGTTTCGCGGCTGGCGCGCGAGCGGAATATTCCCGTGAACGTGGTGGACAACCCCGACCTGTGTACCTTCATCATGCCGTCCATTCTGGATCGCTCGCCGCTGGTGGTGGCATTCTCCAGCGGCGGCGCCTCGCCGGTGCTTGCCCGGATGCTGCGCGGCAAGCTGGAAACGATGATCCCGCAAGGCTATGGCCGCCTGACCGCGTTCTGCGCGCGGCTCCGCAGTACCGTCAAGGCGCGCGTCACCAATCCGGCCATGCGGCGCATTTTCTGGGAGAACGTGCTGGAAGGCGCAATCGCCGAAAAGGTATTGGCGGGCGACGAAGCGGGTGCGGAAGCCATGCTGCTCGGCGAGCTGGAAAACGAAAAACCGGAACAGACCGGCGAGGTGTATCTGGTCGGCGCGGGCCCCGGCGACCCGGATCTGCTGACTTTCCGCGCCTTGCGGCTGATGCAGAAAGCCGATGTCGTGTTGTACGATAATCTGGTATCCAAACCCGTTGTTGACATGGCGCGCCGCGATGCGACGCGCATCTTTGTCGGCAAGCAACGCGACAACCACACCCTGCCGCAGGAAGAGATCAATGCGCTGCTGGTGCGCCTGGCAAAGGAAGGCAAGCGCGTGTTGCGCCTCAAGGGCGGCGACCCGTTCATCTTCGGGCGGGGCGGAGAAGAAATCGAGACCCTCGCCGGGCACGGCATCCCGTTCCAGATTGTGCCAGGTATCACGGCGGCATCCGGCGTTTCCACCTATGCGGGCATTCCGCTGACGCACCGCGATTATGCGCAGGCCTGCGTATTCGTGACCGGGCACCTGAAGGACGGCACCATGAATCTGGATTGGGACGCGCTGGCCCGGCCCAAGCAAACCATCGTGTTCTACATGGGGCTGCACGGCCTCGACACGCTCTGCGCCAGACTCGTCGAGCACGGCCTGCCGGGCAGCACCCCGGCAGCGATCGTGCAACAGGGGACGACGCAGAACCAGCGCGTCATCGCCGGGACATTGGCAACGCTGCCGGACATCGCAAAAATCGAAAAACCGCAAGCGCCAACCCTGATAATCGTGGGTGGCGTGGTCGCGCTCCGGGACAAGCTGGCCTGGTTCGACCCGAAAAAACCTGCGCCGCCGGCAGGCTGAGAACTATTGCCGACGGCTACCGGTAGCTCGTGCTGGACGGAACGCTTGTGGAGTGCGGCGGGTTGTCAACTCCTCATCCCGGCGGAACGCAACAGGCTGCCATGTATAGAATGGCCCGAAGCAGGGAGGATATCCAGTCATGGTAAAACCGGCAAAACCGCCCAGGCAACCGCGCAAAGCTCCGGTCAAGGCCGCTTCAGGCAAGCCATCCCAAGCCTCATCCGCAACTCCCGCAAAGCGCGCGGCGAAAGCCGGCATCGCGGAGCAGGAGCAGTCCCAGAAAAAATTGCTCGCGCTGTTTGCGGCTATCGAACAAAGCCCCATTTCGGTAGCCATCGCCGATGCGGATGCCAATATCCGGTACGTCAACCCGCATTTCACAACCATCACCGGGTATAGCGCCGCCGAAATCATAGGGCACAACCCGCGCATTCTCCAGTCGGGGCAGACGCCAAAAGAAACCTATGCGGATTTGTGGGGCACGCTTGACAGGGGACAGGTCTGGCACGGCGAATTCATCAACAGGCGCAAGAACGGGGAACTGTATTGGGAAGAGGCCCATGTCGCGCCGATAAAGGATGCGTCCGGCAACATCACCCAGTATGTCTGCATGAAGATAGACATTACCGGGCGCAAGCGGGTGGAGACGGAACTGCTCGACAAACATAACCTGCTGACCTCCGTCATCAACACCTCCACCGATTTCATTTTTGTCAAAGACCTGGGGTTGCGCACCGTCCTTTGCAACGAAGCTTTTGCCAGGGCGCTGGGGCGGCGCCCGGAGGAGCTGTACGGCAAAACCGATATCGAGAACGGCTGGCCCGAAGAGCTGGTAAAAGGAAACCCCGGAAAGGGCGTCAGGGGATACCAGCAGGATGATCTTGCCGCGCTGGGCGGCAGGACGATCCGCAATGATTATGATCCGGCGCCCGTTCACGGCGAGCTTCGCGTCTTCGACACTGTCAAGCTTCCCATCTATGGCGCAAGCGGCGGCATAATCGGCCTGCTGGGCATCAGCCGCGACATTACCGACCACCGGGCGGAAGAGCAGCTTACCCGGAAATTACTGCAACAGACCCGCGCTCTTACCCGCCACATGTTCGACATCCAGGAAGAAGAGCGCCGCAAAATCTCCCGCGAGCTGCACGACGAGCTGGGGCAGTGGCTTACCGCCATCCAGGCGGAAGCCCAGGCGATCGAAAGCGTCGCCGCCAGAACATCCCCCTCTGTCCTGAGCAGCACACGCTCCATCAAACAGTGCGCGGAATCCATGCACGAGGTGATCCACCGCATCGTGCATAACCTGCGCCCGGCCCTGCTGGATACGCTGGGGCTGGCGGACAGCCTGCGCGAGCTGGAAAGGCAATGGTGCCAGCCGAGGCTGGGCATTTCCTGCGAATTTCTGCTGGAGGGCGACCTGGTCAACTTGAGCGATGAGATGAAAATTACCCTGTTCCGCGTGGTGCAGGAGGCGCTCAACAATATCGCCAGCTACGCCCAGGCCAACCATGTTTCGGTACACTTGCGGCGGGTGGTCGGCGAACCCGCAGATGCCGATGCCATTCTGCTGTCCATCGAGGATGACGGCGTCGGGTTTGATACCGGGCAGAAATTTCGCGGGACGGGTTTGCTGGGCATGCGCGAGCGGGTGATTGCGGCGGGAGGCGAATTTGACTTGAACAGCGCGCCGGGGCAGGGGGTGCGCATCCATATCCGGTTGCCGGTCAAACTGGCGTGGGAGGAAGATTATGAGCGGTGGTAAGGCCGTATCGGCGGGTAGCAGGCCGATCACGGTACTGCTGGTGGACGATCATCCGGTGGTGTGCGACGGCTACCGGCGCCTGCTGGAAGCCGAGCCGGACATCAAAGTGGCGGCGGAGGCCGGGGACGGAGAAACCGGCTGCGCCCAATACAGGAAACACGCGCCGGATGTGGTGGTTCTGGATATCAGCATGCCGGGCATCGGCGGCCTCGAAACCATTCGCCGCATCAAGGCATACGATCCGGGTGCGCGCATCCTGATTTTCAGCATGCATACCAGCGAAACCATGGTCAGCCACGCGCTGCAAGCGGGCGCCACCGGCTACCTGACCAAGCAGGGCGGCATGGGGCAAATGGTGAAGGCGGTGCGCCAGGTGGCGGGCGGGGAGCCGTTTGTAGATGGCGAATATGCCGGGGGCGCAAAAAACCGGCGCCCGCCCGCCGCTCCCGAAGACCCGCTGCAGGTGCTTTCCACGCGCGAATTCCAGCTTTTCAAACTGATGGCGGAAGGGCATTCCATATCCGAGATCGCCGCGACTCTTTGCATCAGCCCGAAAACCGTCGGCGTCCATCACACCAACATCATGAAGAAACTGGGGCTGCACAACGCGTCCCAGGTCGTCCGCCTGGCGATTCGCTGCAACGTGATCGAACCGTAACGCGGAAAATGCTTCTCAACCGGGCGCGGCGGGTCGTCCGTAGTAATAGCCTTGCGCGTAATCCACGCCCATGATCTCCAGCATCTTTGCGGTTTCCTCGTCCTCGACAAACTCGGCCACCGTTTTGAGGCCGAATTCTCTGGCCATCTGGTGAATGTGCTGCACCATGATGCGGTCGCGGTCGTCCATCGCGATCTGGCGCACGAAACTGCCTTCGATTTTCACGTAGTCCACGGCGAGATATTTCAGGTACATGAACGAGGAAAAGCCGCTGCCGAAATCATCCAGGGCAAACGCGATCTTGCTCAGCCGCAGCTCGTCAATGATGGCTTTCACCTGGTTCAGGTGCGGCAGCGCCTCGCGCTCGGTGATCTCCAGCACCACGCTGCTGCACGCGATCCCCTGCTGCTGCACCATGTCGGGAATGGAGCGCATCCACGCGGAATCGGCGAAGCTGCGCGCGGAAAGGTTGAAAAACATCTTGGTTTCTGGGCTGCTTTGCACGATCGTTTTGAGCCGGGACAGCGCCTTGTGGAATACCAGCCGGTCCAGTTCCTTGGCCATGCCCAGCTCCTCGGCCACCTCGATGAACTCCCCCGCCGTGATATAGGTACCCCCGTTGCGGATGCGCGCCAGCGACTCGAACGCCACCACGGCGCCGGACTTCACTTCCACGATCGGTTGCAGGAACGCCTCGATGCGGTCTTCCCGCATGGCGCCACGCAGGAAATCGCCCTGCCGGAACACCTCCATCATGATGCGGTCCTGTCCGGAATCCGCTGTCAGCACCTGGTTCTTGCCGAATTTCTTGGCCTTGTACAGCACCACGTCCATTGACGCATAGATGCTTTCCTTGGTGGTACCGTCCTTCGGGTAGCTGACCAGGCTGAAGCTCGCCGTCATCACGATCTTGCCCACCGGCAACTCGAACTCTTCTTCTTTCAGCGTCTGGTGCAGCTTGTTCGCCACCAGCAGGCCGTTTTCGGCGGAGGTCTGGGGCAGGAGCAGCACGAATTCATCGCCGCCCAGGCGCGCCGGTACGTCTCCTTTGCGCAGGCAGGAGGTCAGCAGCGCCGCCAGTTCCTTGAGCAGCATGTCGCCGGTCGGGTGGCCGTAGGTGTCGTTGATGAACTTGAAGTTGTCGAGATCCACCATGATGACCGTGAAAGCGTTCCGGTTGCGCTCCGCGCGGATGATTTCATATTCCAGGAATTCCTCGAACTTGCGCCGGTTGTACAGGCCGGTGAGCGGGTCGCGCATGGACATCTCCTCCAGGCGGCTGTTGTATTCCTGCACCGTGCCCAGCAGCCGGTTGAAATAGTCCGACAGGTAGTGCAGCTCGGCGATCACGTGGTGGTTGCCCACGCGGTGGCTGAAGTCCATTTCGTGGGTGACTTTCTGCATCACCCCGACCAGGTTGGCGATCGGCGACACAACCAGTTGGCGCAGCTTGAAGTACAGGATGGCGAACACCAGCGAGATGACGAGCAGGACATAGCCGACGATGGAATTGATCACATAGCTGAACGACACCTTGATGTTGTTGATGGGGTAGGTGATGTCAATCACGCCATGCACCGCGCCCGCGTGGGACTGCGTGTGGCAGCCCAGGCATTCCTTCTCGGCCAGCACAGGGTACAGATAGCGGATGGATTTTCCCCCCTCCGGGAACAGCAGCGTGTCGTTGCCGTCGCGCAAGGCTTTCGCCAGTTCCGGGTGCGCGGCGATGGTGGCGTATTCGCCGGGCATTTCGCCGAACTGGCGCTCGACGATCCCGCCGCGGTAAACGTGGATCGAAAGGCCGGGCATGGTCGCGTTCAGCCGCTCGATCACTTCCTTGATGTCCTGCTTGCTCCAGCCCTTGCGCATCGCCGAATACAGGCTGTTGAACACCAGCATGGAGGTTTGCCGCGCTTCCTCGCGCGCCAGGTCATGCACCGCGCGGTCGCGCACTATGCCGGAAAAGGTGATGACCAGGGCAAAAGCGAGTATCAGGGCAAAAGCGGACAGCAGCAGCAACAGCCGGGCGAGCGTGATCCGCTCGATGAAGCCGAAGATTTTTTCTCCCACGGTGAGCCTCCCAAGTTCGCAGCCTGTTATTGTTATGGAGCAGCCCTGCAGAAAACGGGAACACTATACTCGTTCCCCCCCCGGTTCAACAATACCCCTGGGCTACACATCGTCGCGCCCGCGCGCGTAGCCGATCAGGCCGGTCAGCAGGCGCACCGCGCCATAGCTGGCGCGCATCAGCAGGCGCGCCATCGCCCCCCGCCTGCGCCACGCGAAATGCGTTACCAGATGCGCGCCCAGCGCCATCTCGTGCGCCAGGCTGGCGCGCAAGGCCCCCGCAAATTCCGCGTCGCGCACCACCAGGTTGGCTTCGCGCCCCAGCCACAGGCTGAACGGGTCAATATTGGACGAGCCCACGGTGGCCCAGTAGCCGTCCACGACCGCCACCTTGGCGTGCAGGAAACTGGTGCGGTATTCGTGGATCTCCACGCCCGCGCCCAGCAATTCGCCGTAAAGCGCGAGCATGGCATAGTGCTGCAAGCGGTATTCCACCTTCCCCTGCAACAGCAGCACCACGCGCACGCCGCGCTGCACCGCCTGCGCCAGCGCGCGCCGGAAAACGCGGCCCGGCAGGAAATAGGCGTTGGCGATGACGATCTCGCGCTGCGCTGCGGAGATGGCTTCGAGATAGGCCTGCTCGATGTCGCGCCGGTGGCGCAGGTTATCGCGCAGCAGAAAACTCACTTTGGGTTGCGCGTCGCGGGCGGGCGCAGGCTGCAACTTTTCGCGCTCGCGCTGCCGCCGGAAATTCGTCCACGATACCAGCAGCCATAAACGGCGCATGGCCGCCTGGACGCGCTCCGCCGTATCGCCCCGCACCTCTACCGCGTAATCCAGGCGCGGCGCGGCAAGCTGGCCGCCGGGAATGTCATCTATGATGTTTATGCCGCCGACAAAAGCGATGCGCCCATCCACCGCCGCCAGCTTGCGGTGCAGGCGGCGCAGGCGGTAGCGCCGCAGCTTGAAGCGCGCGATCTCGGGGCGGAACCACAGCACATTTACGCCCGCCGCGCGCAGTTCATCCACCTGCACCGGGGGCAGCCCGGACGAGCCGAAGCCGTCCAGCAGCAGATGCACTTTTGCGCCGCGCCTTGCCGCGCGCTGCAGGGCTTCCGCTACCAGGCGCCCGGTGGCGTCGGCGGCGTAAATGTAGGTTTCCAGATAAACCGAGAGAGCCGCGCTGTCTATTGCGGAAATCAGGCGCGGAAAATATTCCCCGCCGTTGCGCAGCAGGGTGAGGGTGTGCCCGTCAACCTGGCTTGTCGTGTTCATGGTAATACCAGAGTGGTTGAAAGCGCCGCGTGATCGGAAATTCTCCTCCAGGCATGCACGTCGCTGTGTTGAATTTCCATGCCGCGCACATAAATGCGGTCCATGCGCAGCAGCGCCATGCCCGCCGGGTAACTGAGCGCCACTCTGCCGTGGCTTGCCTCGAAGGCTTCGTGCAAGTGCAGCTCGTGCGCCAGCAGGCGGCTGGCGTGATTGTTCCAGTCGTTGAAATCGCCCGCGATAACCAGCGGCGCATCGGCGGGAATCAACTGCTGTATGCGTTCGACCAGCGCGCCGAACTGCTGTCCGCGCCAGCGCTTGAACAAACCGAAATGCACGCAGATGCAATGGAGCGGCCGGCCGGCTTGCGGCAAGGCGATTTCGCAGTGCAGCAAACCCCGGCTTTCGAGGCGGTGCGCGGAAATGTCCTGGTTATCCCAGCGGGTGATCGGGTAGCGGCTCAGGATGGCATTGCCGTGGTGGCCGTTGCCGTACACCGCATTCATGCCGTAGGCGCAGTGCGGCCACATTTCGTGCGCCAGAAATTCGTGCTGCGGCTGCTCCGGATAACCGGCATGGCGCCGCGCGATCGTATTGCGCTCCCCTTGCACCTCCTGCAAAAACACAATGTCCGCGCCCAGCTCGCGCAGGCGGTCGCGCAGCTCGTGCAGCACCACGCGCCGGTTGAAATGGGAGAAGCCCTTGTGGATGTTGTAGGTGGCGATGTGGAGGGTGGTCATGGGGGTATTCTACTAAATGCCGGGGCCGGGCCGACATTAGCAACATTGCTTTTGCCTCGCAAAAGCAATGTGCCTCTTAACGGTTCTCGGGGCGCTAGCAGCCTGTCGGACTTGAAGAATCGAAGCGCATCGGGTTTAGCAGGCAAGCCGCGTAGCGGCTGCTCGCAAAATTCGGCTGGGCGAGGGCAGATTTTGACGATTTTGCAGGTCAATAGTCATTCTATTGACCAAAAAAGCGGCGAAATATGCACCGGCCAGGCGGATTTGCAGCCGATTTCCTTTAAGTCCGACAGGCTGCTAGTGCCGGGCGAGCAACGCGAGCATCGCCCCGACATCGGTGATTTTGTCGCGGGGTGCGCCGCGCCGCGTCCCGCGCGCCACCTCCACGTCTTCGAGCCGCTTCCAGTCGTCGAAGGAGACGATTTGTACGCCGCGCCCGCGCAGCAGGGAGAGGATCGCATCGCGCTCCGGAAGCGCGCGCGCATCGAGCCCGGCGCCATCGGCGATCATGTGCTCGACCACGTGGGCGGACGCGGGTTTGTGCGAGCCGATGAGGCCCTGCGGCCCGGTGCGCGCCCAGCCGACGACGTATTCGTTGGCGGCCACGGCGCGGCTGGCGGGATCAACCACCCGCCCGTCCTCGTTGGCGATGATGCGCGCTTTTTCGTCGTAGGGAACACCGTCAATCCGCTTGGCGGCAAAACCGATCGCGGGCAACACCATCCCGACATCGAGAACCTCGACCTCGCCGGTGCCGCGCGCGACGGTCGTGCCGTCCGGCTGAAGTTCGAGGCGGTTCTTTTCGAGCGCGAGGCCGGCCACGCCGCCATCCGCGCCAGCGATCACCCTGATCGGCGAAACGAGGAAGCGCAGGTGGAGCTTCTTCGTGTTTGCGGCGGGTTGCCGCGCGGCGAAGGACTGGAGAATCTTCAGGTTTTTTTCCTGCTGCTAGTTGCCCGCAGTTTCCGGAATGGCGCAGCCCGCAAGCTCGCCCGGCGCGACGACCGGGTCAACATCTTCCATCTCGCCGAGCTCTTTGAGTTCGGGCGGCGTGAACGAGGCTTGCTCCGGCCCGCGCCGCCCGAGTATGAAGACTTCGCGCACCCGGCTGTTGCGCAATGCCTCCAGCGCGTGTTCGGCCAAGTCGGTCTTTTCGAGTTCGGCGGGCGCGCGCAGCAGGATCCGCGCGGCGTCAATGGCGACGTTGCCGTTGCCTGCCACCGCGACGCGGGGCACCGACAAATCAATCTGGGCGTGGCGGTAGTCCGGGTGGCCGTTGTACCAGCCGATGAAGACGGTCGCGGGCGTGCAGCGCGCGATGCCTTCTCCGGGAATGCCGAGGCGCCGGTCGGCCTCGTTGCCCACCGCGTAGACGATCTGGTGGTAGTGCTGGCGCAACTCTTCCGCCGTCACGTCGCGCCCGAGGCACACGTTGCCCAGGAAGCGGAACGTGGGGCGCGCGGCAGTTTTTTCGTAAACGCGCGTGACGGCCTTGATGTTCTGGTGGTCGGGCGCGACCCCTCCCCGCACCAGGCCATACGGGGTAGGGAGGCGGTCATACATATCCACGTGGACTATCGTATCGGTGCGCTTGAGCAGCGCTTCCGCCGCGTAGAAACCGGCAGGTCCGGAGCCGATGATTGCGATGCGCATGAGCCATATCCCCGGTGAGCGTGACGTGCTTCGTATATTACCCTTCCGGCGCTTTGGGGTAACGGTTAATAATTTGTCAGGTTGCGGCCTTCTCAATACCCGCGATCAGGTCTTTAACATTTTTAAATTCCGCCAATTCCAGATTGGAAAAAAGGGTTTTCATTTCTCCGGTAATATCAAGGATGACCGGGTAATCAAACCTGGTTGAATATTGGGCCTCAAATTCGTTTTTGTGAAGAAACTGCAAATCGTGCCTGGATGATTTCCTGAAATCTGCCCATTCGGATTTCTCGCTCAACGCATTGTGCGTCAAAGAGCACAAAGCGCATTGGTATGTTGATGGGCTTATAACCTTGTGAGCGATATCAAACATGGAATTTAATTTTCCACTATCGGCATTGTAGACAAATAGAATTTTCATGTGGGTAAGCGAAGAGGTGAACGCGGCTACAAGAACCGATGCAGTTTCACACAACCGCAGGAAAAATGCATGGAGGCGATGCGAAAAATCGGCGACAAGCCCGTGCGGCCCCCGTATCTTGCTGATGGGTTTCTTTTTTGCGAGACAAGCGAGGCGCGTTTGCCAGTAATGCTCAATTCGCCTTCTCCCGATTCAGGACGATACGGGCGCGAAACACGTCATAGGCGATGGGCTCCTTGTTCTCATAGCCGATTCGCCGCCTGCGGTCTTCGTCGAGCAGGTGATACTGCACCTGCGCCTCCACCGCCACCGCCGCCGGATCGCGGCGGGGATAGACATCTAACCGGAAGACTCTCGGCTGCCATCGCGGCAAGCGGTTATCCCACAGATCAACGATAAAGGGGCGCCACAGGATGCTCCGTTTCATCACATAATCGTCTTCGCGCAGCACGGCGCCATTCTGGTCCACAAGGCGGATGGATGCGGTCAGGTGCCGATCCGGTGTCCCGGTCGGAAAATAATGCGCTGCCCCGGTATTGGTCAGCGTCAGCGTAAAGGAGCGTTTGCCGGGTGAAAGTGATGGCGCTTCGCGTAGTTCAGCTTCCAGCCCTTGTTTCACCGTTTCCGGATCGTGCCCGCCGCG
Source organism: Nitrosomonadales bacterium (assembly GCA_016223025.1). Taxonomy (GTDB): domain Bacteria; phylum Pseudomonadota; class Gammaproteobacteria; order Burkholderiales; family Gallionellaceae; genus VIKH01. The sequence goes on from JACRPU010000065.1 coordinate 42,764, forward strand.
CCACAGATGTTTGCGCACGGCCCGAACCTGCCCGCCAGCGACCAGGGATCGTTCAACGAGCGGCATGTGGCATTGGATGCAGTCGGGCGGAGTGTCCCTGGCCGCGCCCGGGGTGCTGCGAATCTCGGCGACGGTTCCGCATGGGGGGAACCGGAAAAACGTGTCCCAGCGATTTCCGCCCACGACATGGCATTTGAAACAGACCTCGTTGGGGTTGGCGAGTTTTTCCACGGGGTGCGCCGCACTCCCGCTGCCGAAGGTTCCGATAATCTTGCCGTTCCGGAGGTGGCAGGCTACGCAGGTGACGCCCTCGTGTTGCAGTTGTGCGTCAAACACCGGATTGGGTTCCAGGATAGGCTGCCATTTTTCTTTGTCGCTGAATCCAACGACCTTGTGCTCCTGCTGGCGATCGAGCGGGATATGGCAGTTCTTGCAGATTTGCGGTTTGCCGTCAAACTCCCAATCCACCTGAAAATAGGGGTCGGTCCAGGCCTGGCTATGGATGCTCGTCGCCCATTCATCGTAAAACTCCCGGTGGCAACCGGCACAGCCTTTAGCGCTTAAGGACTGAAGTGTTGGAGGCATGTCGGCGGTTGAGACCGGGCGCTCAAATGCCTCCGATACCACGAAAATGTTCATCGGGCGGAACAGCCGCCAAGCCAGGAACACAATCAGGGCGATCAGGGCGATGCCGGCAACTGCGGTTTTCCTGTTACGGGCAAACATCATGGAATGTCCAAATAAATGGCGCTTCAAAAAATTCATGTTTCTGACGAGCCTGACAGGCCGCGCCGCGCTTATACCGCTGCCTGGTCCTCCGCCGCCCCCGGCGCGAGATCTGGCTCCCCGCACCTCCGCAGGATTTCCGCGCGTGCCGCGTTGCGCAGGCGGATGGCTGCGGCCCAGCCCTTTCCTTCCGGCGCGATCGGGTTGCCTATCGTCACGGTGACGATGCCCCGGCGCGGGAACCAGTGGCCGTCGCGCAGGATGGAGCGGGTGCCGCGTATGCTCACCGGCACAACGGGCGCTCCGGCTTCGGCGGCAACGGCGAATGCGCCCATGCGGAATGGCATCAGACCGGGGATGCGGGTGAACGTGCCCTCCGGGAAAAATATTGGGCTGCGGCCAGCCTGCAAAGAGGCTGCCACTTGTTTCGCGTCCTCCACACCGCGTCGGGCATCGAAGCGTTCGACGAAACCCGAGCCGATGCGCCGGAGATAGGTGCGCGATACGAAGCTGTCCAGCAGTTCGCGCTTGGCGACAAAACTGAAATATCCGGTGCTGCCGAGTTTGCCCGGCAGCACGGCGACGAGCACGATGCCATCCAGATAGCTGGCGTGGTTTGCCACCAGCACGCAGGGCGCTTCGGGCGACAGATTTTCCAAGCCACGCACCACGAGCGGCGTCGCGCACAGGCGCGCAAACAGCCGCGCAATCGCACGGCTTGCCGCCCAGGCCAGGGCGGGGCGGGGCAGCAGCGCGGCAACCAGCCAGGCCACGGGCGCGAGCAGCCAGAACAGCGTCCAGGTGAAGGCGGCGTAACAGACATCGGACACCGCCCGGATGCTGCGGCGCAACTCGGGCAGGATTCCTGCCCACGCCAGGCGGATGATCTGCCACCACACCGCGCGCGTCGGCGCGGCGCCCTTCTCAAACAATTCGCGGCAGGCCGCGCGGCGGATTTTGCCGCTGGATGTCTTGAGCACGCTGTGTACCGGCGCCAGCACGATGTTGTCCGCCGCTACTCCCAGCATGTCCAGCGTCAGCGCGCTGATCCGGCTGCGCAGGGCTTCCCGTTGCGCGGGAGATGTCTCGCGCGTTTCGGCCAGCACCACCAGGCGCTCGGTGCCGGTGGCGGGATCCGGGCTGCCGAATACCGCAACGCAGCCCTTGCGGATGCCGGGGATGTCGCCCACGGCATCTTCCAGTTCGTGGGGATAGATGTTGCGCCCGGCGCGGATGATGATGTCTTTTGATCGCCCGGTCAGGTAAATGTCGCCCCCGGCCAGATAGGCGAAATCGCCGGAGTCCAGCCACTCGCCGTGGAACAGCAGGCGCGTCTGTTCCGGATTGCGGTAATAGCCGCCGGTGGCGGACGGCCCCTTGAATTCGAGATGCCCTTCCACGCGCTCGCCCAGCTCGCGCCCGGTGGCATCCACGATCCTGATCTCGTGGCCGGATAGCGGTCGGCCACATGCGACAAAACGCAACGCATCCGCTTCATCGCCGCCTGCCGGTTCGGCGTGGCCGGTGCGCGTGAAGCGGTCGCGCTGGATGCGGTCTATCAGCGGGCCGCGTCCGTCCGGCGGAAACGCCAGCCCCACCGAACATTCGGCCAGCCCATACACCGGCGCGATCGCCTGGGGGCGCAATCCGTAGCGACCGTAACGCTGTGCAAAATTGGCAATGGTTTCCGGGCTGACCGGTTCGGCGCCGTTGAATGCCATGCGCCAGCCAGACAGGTCGAGCCCTGCGAGCGCCGAATCCGGAATCTTGCGCAGGCACAGTTCGTAACCGAAATTGGGGGAGGCGGAAAGCGTGCCGCAGTGCTGGTGGATCGCCCACAGCCAGCGCTCGGGGCGCGCGAGGAAGGTGAGAGGGGACATCACTACTAGCGGGAAGGCATGGTACAGGCTGCCCAGCCAGGCGCCGATCAGGCCCATGTCGTGGTACAGCGGCAGCCAACTGACGAACACGTCGGTGGAAGTGACATGCACTGCTTGCCCCATGGCGCGGATGTTGGCCAGCAGGTTGGCATGGGTCAGGACGACGCCCTTGGGGTTCCCGGTGCTGCCGGAGGTGTACTGGAGCAGCGCGATGTTATCGGGCTTGAGGGGGATGCCCGGCGCGCGCCCGGCGCCGGACAGATCCGCCGCCGTGGCAACCACGCGCAACGATTCCACCTGCGCCTGGAGCAGTTTTGCGATGGCCTTCGCCTCGTGTACCGTAATCAGTATGGCGGCGAGCGCATTGGAAAGTATGCCCGCATGCCGCCGCAGATGATCCTCGATCTGCGAGGGCCGGGCGGGCGGATAAATGGGCACGGGCACGCCGCCCGCCAGCAGCACGCCGAGGAAGCAGCAGAAATATTCGCGGCTGGTGGGCAGCATGATCGCCACCGGCTGGCCGGGCTGCAAGCCGCGTTCCAGAAGCCCGGCGGCGATTTCTTCCGCACCGTCGCGCAGGGCGGCGTAGGTGATCGCGTTTTCCCCGCCCTCCGCATCCTGCAGCGTGATGTGCGCGCGCTCCGGATGGGCGCGCACATGCCAGTCCAGCACTTCCGGCAACGTCAGCGCATCCGACGGTTCGGACTGCACCCAGGCCGGCGCTTCGACCCTCCGGGTATCCGGTGCGATGGCAGGGGCGGCGGCCATGACACGGCGTTGCGGAGCATCCGGGGCGGGAATGGCCGCCTCACACCCGCTCCCGCAAGCGGCCAGCACCTCCCGAAGCAAATCGCGCGGCGTTTCGGCGATGGACAGCACCCGCTCCGGCAGGCTGACGCCGAAGACCTGCTCCAGGCGCGTGAGCAGTTCCACCCGCCCGATGCTGTCGAAGCCCAGATCACGTTCCAGGGAGCTGTCCAGCGTGACCGGAACCGCCGCATCGGGGCGCGAGTGCAGTTCGGCTGCGAGCCGCCGGACGGTCGCCAGCAACAAGCCGGAGGTGTCATTCATAGCGCCCACCATGCACTCCCTCGCATCTTCGGGAAAGCTGCTTCCGCCACACCAGCCGTTTTACTTTCACGCCGGTACCGGTCAACAATATCCCCCCGGCAGCCCATGACCGTCAAGAAAAATGCGCTCTTCCCTTGCCAAATCCGTCACTCCCCGCGAAGTCTGGGCGTGGGCCATGTACGATTTCGCCAACTCCGGCTATACCACGGTGGTCATCACCGCCATTTTCAATGCCTATTTCGTCTCGGTGGTGGCGGGTAACGCGCCCTGGGCGACGTTTGCCTGGACGGCTGCGCTGGCGGTTTCCTACGCCGCGATCATGTGTACCGCGCCGGTCATCGGGGCGTATGCGGATGCGTATGCCGCCAAGAAGAAACTGCTGGCGCTGACCACCATCGGCTGCGTGACCTTTACCGCGCTGCTTGCGCTGGTCGGCCCGGGCAGCCTGTGGCTTGCCATTTTGCTGATCGTGTTTTCCAATTTCTTTTACGGCAGCGGCGAAAATCTGGTGGCGGCCTTTTTGCCGGAGCTGGCGCGCGGGAACTCGCTCGGCAAAGTATCGGGGTGGGGGTGGAGCCTGGGTTATGTTGGCGGGCTGGTCAGCCTGGGCGCCTGCCTCGCCTATGTGACCTGGGCGCAGGAGCAAGGCAGGCAGGCTGCGGATTTCGTGCCGGTGACCATGCTGATCACCGCCGTGTTGTTCGCGCTTTCCAGCCTGCCGGTTTTCCTGTTCCTCAAGGAACGCGCCGTGCCGCAACCCCATTTGCAGGGGCTGAACCTGGTTCAGGAGTCTTTTGCCCGGATCGGGCAAACCCTGGATCACGCGAGGAATTTCCGCGACCTGCGGCGCTTTCTGATCTGCACGGTGTTTTATCAGGCGGGCATCCAGGCGGTAATCACGCTCGCCGCCATCTACGCGCAACAGGCGATGCACTTCACCACCCGGCAAACCATCCTGCTGATCCTCGTGGTCAATCTCACCGCATCCGCCGGTGCGTTATTGTTCGGCCACCTGCAAGACCGCATCGGCCATATTCCCGCCATCGCCTTGACGCTGGTGGGCTGGATCGCCATGACCGGCATGGCATGGGCCGCGCAAGGTCCCGGAATGTTCTGGGCCGCCGCCAACCTTGCGGGAATCTGCATGGGCGCCAGCCAGTCCGCCGGGCGTGCGCTGGTGGGGCTGTTGAGTCCGGCCACGCGGCGTGCCGAGTTTTTCGGGCTGTGGGGGCTGTCGGTCAAACTCTCGTCGGTATTGGGGCCGCTGACTTACGGGGCGGTAAGCTGGATTTCTCAAGGCGACCACCGCCTCGCCATGTTGATCACCGGCAGTTATTTTGTCGCGGGGCTGGCGATATTGGCCGGGGTGAACGTCAGGCGGGGGAGGCGTGCGGCGCTGCGAACAACAGCCTGATGCTTAGCACATAAACCTAGAAAAACTATTTGCCACAGAGAACACCACAGAGTAAAACCAAACGGTTATAGAGAAAAGCTTATTCGCCTTTTGGGCGAGACCAGGAAAAGCGAATAAACCCTGACATTCTCTGTGAACTCTGTGTTCTCTGTGGCTATCTGATTTTTTTAGTGGGGTATTCACGTAATTACGGTAGAACCATCCGCCACGGGTGGATTGGGACGGAAATGTCGAGAGAAGACGGCGCTTTGTTACGAAGATTAGATGGCACAGCGAACTCCTGCTTCAGTTTTTTAGGTTTTGGAT
>JACRPU010000024.1 GCA_016223025.1 Nitrosomonadales bacterium
GAAATGGTGATGCCGGGAGACAACGTCTCGGTGACGGTGAACCTGATCGCCCCGATCGCGATGGAAGAAGGCCTGCGCTTCGCGATACGCGAAGGCGGCCGCACCGTCGGCGCGGGCGTGGTGGCGAAGATCATCGAGTAAGTAGCCGGTAGCTTGTAGCCGGTAGCGGGTAGCAAAAGCTACTGGCTGCGCGCTACCAGCTACAAGCTGTTTTTATATTTGCAAAGATTGTTGAGTAAGACTACAATGCGCGCCCTCGCGTGGTTCCGGCTACGCGATTCGTTTTTTGATCCGCAGCCGAATTGTGGTTGCAAGAAGCAGAGTGGAAATTATGCAAAGCCAGAAAATCCGTATTCGCCTGAAAGCGTTCGATTACCATCAGATAGACCAGTCCGCGTTGCGGATAGTGGATACCGCGAAGCGTACCGGTGCCGTAGTCAGAGGGCCGATCCCGCTGCCGACCAAGATCGAGCGATTCGACATATTGCGTTCCCCTCACGTCAACAAGACTTCGCGCGACCAGTTCGAGATACGCACCCATCTGCGCATGATGGATATTATTGACCCCACCGAGAAGACTGTGGATGCATTGATGAAGCTGGATTTGCCTGCGGGTGTGGATGTCGTAATCAAGTTGCAGTAATAAGCTGGTAGCCCGTAGCTGGTGGCGGGTAGCAAAATCAGGTTTTGCTACAAGCAACAAGCTGCAAGCAACAAGCTGAATTTAAATCGGCTGGCCAATTGCAGTCAGCCCCTTAAACAAGGATATAAAAAATGAGCTTAGGACTTGTCGGTCGCAAGATTGGCATGACCCGCATCTTTACCGACGACGGTGCATCGTTGCCGGTAACCGTGCTGGACGTGTCCAATAATCGCGTTACCCAGATCAAATCCCCCGCCACGGATGGTTACAGCGCAGTACAGGTTGCGTTTGGCGTGCGTCGCGCCAGCCGTGTGACCAAAGCTGCAGCGGGCCATTTTGCCAAGGCCGGCGTGGAAGCGGGCAGCGTTCTCAAGGAATTCACCGCCACACCAGACGAATTGAGCAGCCTGACTGCAGGCGGTACATTGGGTGTGGATCTGTTCAAGGTTGGCCAGAAAGTTGATGTTACCGGCGTGACACTGGGCAAGGGTTACGCCGGCACGATCAAGCGTTACCACTTTAAATCCGGTCGCGCGTCGCACGGCAACTCCAAGTCGCACAATGTACCTGGCTCTATCGGTATGGCGCAGGATCCGGGCCGGGTGTTTCCGGGCAAGCGCATGACGGGCCACCTGGGCGATGTGAAGCGCACCGTGCAGAACATCGAGATTGTCCGCATAGACGCGGATCGCCAATTGTTGCTGGTCAAGGGCGCCATTCCCGGCTCCAAGGGCGGTGACGTGATCGTGCGTCCGGCAGTGAAGGCAGGTGCATGATGGAACTGAAAGTGATTGACGACAATGGTCTGGCGACCGCCAGCGTTTCCGCTTCCGACGACTTGTTTGGCCGCGAATACAACGAGGCGCTGGTACACCAGTTGGTGACCGCGTACCAGGCCAACGCCCGTTCTGCCAACAGCAAGCAGAAAGGCCGCAGCGAAATCGCCAAGAGCACGCGCAAGCCCTGGGCGCAAAAAGGCACGGGACGCGCCCGCTCCGGCATGGCTTCCAGCCCGCTGTGGCGCGGCGGCGGCAAGATTTTTCCGAACAGCCCGGACGAAAACTTCACCCAGAAGATCAACCGCAAGATGTATCGCGCCGGCCTGGCTTCCATCTTCTCGCAACTGGTGCGCGAAAACCGCCTGACGGTGGTGGACAACATGACGCTCGCGGCACCCAAAACCAAATTGCTGGCGCAGCGGATGAAGGGCTGGGGCCTGGGTACCGACCGGGTGCTGATTATCACCGACAGCATGGACGAAAACCTTTACCTGTCTTCGCGCAATTTGCCCAACGTGCTGGTGCTCGAAGCGCACCAGGCGGACCCGGTGAGTCTGGTGCGTTTTCCCAAGGTGCTGGTGACGCGCAACGCGATGGCGAAGATCGAGGAGATGCTGGCATGAGCGCAGGTAAATACAGCGAGGAGCGCCTGATGAGCATATTGCTCGCCCCGCAAGTTTCAGAAAAGGCGACCTATGTCGCCGACAAGCACGAGCAGGTGATTTTCCGCGTCGTGCCAGATGCCACCAAGCCGGAAATCAAGGCGGCGGTGGAGATGTTGTTCAAGGTGAATGTTGCGGGCGTGCAGATTGCTGTCGTCAAAGGCAAGCAGAAACGGTTTGGCAGGTTCATGGGGCGCCGCAAAGACTGGAAGAAGGCATATGTGTGCCTCGCGCCGGGTCAGGAAATCAATTTTGCCACAGGCGAACAAGGATAAATCATGGCACTGGTCAAACTGAAACCAACCTCTCCGGGCCGCCGCGCCGTAGTGCGCGTGGTCAATCCCGACCTGCACAAGGGCAAGCCGCATGCCGCGTTGCTGGAGAAGAAGAACAGGACGGCAGGCCGCAACCATAACGGACATATTACCGTCCGCCACATGGGGGGCGGCCACAAGAAGAACTACCGCGTGGTGGATTTCAAGCGCGACAAGGATGGCGTTCCGGCCACCGTAGAACGCCTGGAATATGATCCGAACCGCACCGCGCATCTGGCGTTGCTGTGTTACGCCGATGGCGAGCGCCGCTACATCATCGCCCCCAAGGGAGTGGCGGCAGGCGCGCAACTGGTGAGCGGGCCGGAAGCGCCGATCAAGGCGGGCAACGCGCTGCCGCTGCGCAATATCCCGGTGGGTTCAACCATTCACTGCATCGAAATGCTGCCAGGCAAGGGGGCGCAACTGGCCCGTTCCGCCGGTGCAGCGGTGCAGTTGCTGGCGCGGGAAGGAGATTATGCCCAGCTTCGCCTGCGCTCCGGCGAAATCCGCAAGGTGCATGTGAACTGCCGCGCGACCATCGGTGAAACGGGCAACGGCGAGCATTCCCTGCGCTCCATCGGCAAGGCCGGCGCGATGCGCTGGCGCGGTGTGCGCCCGACCGTGCGCGGCGTGGCAATGAACCCGGTTGACCACCCGCACGGCGGCGGCGAGGGCAAGACCGCGGCGGGCCGCAACCCGGTCAGCCCGTGGGGCGTGCCGGCCAAGGGGTTCCGCACGCGCCGCAACAAGCGCACCAGCGGCATGATCGTCCGCCGCCGCTTTCAGAATTAAAAGGTAGAAAAATATGGCACGTTCCATCAAAAAAGGGCCGTTCGTTGACAACCACTTGATGAAGAAAGTGGAAGCCGTGCGCGCGACCAACGACAAGCGCCCGGTGAAAACCTGGTCGCGCCGATCCACCATACTGCCGGATTTCGTCGGCTTGACCATAGCGGTGCATAACGGCAAGCAGCACATTCCGGTATATATCTCCGAAAACATGGTGGGGCACAAGCTGGGCGAATTCTCGCTGACCCGCACTTTCAAGGGGCATGCCGCCGACAAAAAAGCGGTGGTCAAGAAATAAGGAGGCATGATGAGCACAACCGCAATAGTAAAAGGTGTCCGCCTGTCGGCCCAGAAAGGCAGGCTGGTGGCGGATCAGATACGCGGCTTGCCGGTGGACAAGGCGCTGAACCTCCTGGCGTTCAGCCCAAAGAAGGGCGCAGTGATTATCAGGAAGGGGCTGGAGTCCGCGATCGCCAATGCCGAGCATAACGACGGCGCCGATATTGACGAGCTGAAAGTTGCCACGATCTATGTGGACAAAGGCGCTTCGCTGAAGCGTTCCATGGCCCGCGCCAAGGGGCGCAACTGCAAGATAGAAAAACAGACCTGCCACATCACGATTGTTGTCGGAAGCTGAGGATTACACATTCATGGGACAGAAAATTCATCCGACCGGTTTCCGGTTGAGCGTACAAAAGAACTGGGCTTCCAAGTGGTTTGCCAACAGCAGGAATTTTGCCGGCATGCTGCTCAGGGATATCGAAGTGCGCGATTACCTCAAGAAGAAACTGGCCAACGCGGGTGTTTCAAAAATAATCATCGAGCGCCCGGCAAAAAATGCCAGGATCACAATTTATACCGCCCGCCCCGGCGTGGTGATCGGCAAGAAGGGCGAGGATATCGAGGCGTTGCGTTCCGAGTTGAGGAAGCGCATGGGGCTGCCCGATGTGGCGTTGAACATCGAGGAGGTGCGCAAACCGGAAGTGGATGCCCAACTGATTGCGGAAAGCATCACGTCGCAACTGGAAAAGCGCATCATGTTCCGCCGCGCCATGAAACGCGCCATGCAGAACGCCATGCGCCTGGGCGCGCAAGGCATCAAGATCATGAGTGCCGGGCGCCTTAACGGGATCGAGATTGCGCGCACCGAATGGTACCGCGAAGGCCGCGTGCCGCTGCATACTCTGCGCGCCAATATTGATTACGGCTTCTCCGAGGCAAAAACCACCTACGGCGTCATCGGCGTCAAGGTTTGGGTGTACAAGGGCGATTATGCCGGAACGGAAGAGGCGGTCGCGCCAGCAGCGGTCGAGCCGGAAAAGAAAGTAAGGAAGTCGGGAGCAAAACATGCTGCAGCCAGCTAAAAGGAAATACCGCAAGGAACAGAAAGGCCGTAACAACGGAATCGCCACACGCGGCAATAAAGTCAGTTTCGGTGAGTTCGGCCTCAAGGCTGTCGGGCGCGGTCGGCTGACCGCGCGCCAGATCGAGGCGGCGCGCCGGGCCATGACGCGCCACATCAAGCGCGGCGGGCGTATCTGGATACGCATTTTTCCGGACAAGCCAATCTCGAAAAAACCTGCCGAAGTGCGCATGGGTAACGGCAAGGGCAACCCGGAATACTATGTTGCCGAGATTCAGCCCGGCAAAATGTTGTATGAAATGGACGGTGTTGACGAGGTGCTGGCACGGGAAGCATTCCGTTTGGCTTCGGCCAAACTGCCTATTTCCACCACGTTCGTGATCAGACAGGTAGGGGCATAACCATCATGAAGGCGAGTGAACTGAGAGTGAAATCCGTTGCGGAACTGCAGCAGGAGTTGCTGTCCCTGGTAAAGGCGCTGTTCGGATTGCGCATGCAACTGGCGACGCAGCAACTGAGCAACAACAGCCAATTGTCCAAGGTGCGCCGCGACATTGCCCGCGTGAAAACCATACTGAAAGAGAAGGGTGCGCAGCAATGAACGCAACGAGCCTGAAACGCACGTTGACCGGAACCGTGGTCAGCGACAAGATGAACAAGACGGTCACCGTGCTGGTCGAACGAAAAATCAAGGATCCGGTGGTGGGCAAGGTGATGCGCGTGTCGAAGAAATACCATGCGCACGACGAAAAGAACGAGTTCCATCAGGGCGACGTGGTTGCCATCGAAGAGTGCCGCCCGATCGCCAAGACCAAGAGCTGGCGCGTGACCCGGCTGATCGAGAAGGCCGAAGCGGCATAGCTGGTTGGCCGCACTTGACAATTAACAATATGGCCGCAAATTCCCCTTGTGCTAATTGCCAGGGTTGAATAGAATGCGCGGCTTCGTTTTACACCGCCTTTTGCGGCGGCTCAACCCGAACGGGTTCCAAAACTGGCCGCAGCAAGCGGATAAAGTTGGAGATTGACAATGATACAAATGCAATCGGTTTTGAATGTCGCCGACAATACCGGCGCGCGTTCCGTCATGTGCATCAAGGTGCTGGGCGGATCCAAGCGCCGCTACGCCGCCATCGGCGACGTAATCAAAGTCAGCATCAAGGATGCTGCCCCGCGCGCGCGCGTGAAAAAGGGTGAGGTATACAGCGCCGTGGTGGTGCGCACCGCCCGCGGTGTCCGGCGCCCGGATGGTTCGCTGATAAAATTTGACGGCAATGCGGCGGTGCTGCTGAACAACAAGCTGGAACCGATCGGCACCCGTATTTTTGGCCCGGTGACGCGCGAGTTGCGCACCGAACGTTTCATGAAGATCGTGTCGTTGGCCCCAGAAGTGCTGTAAAGGAAAGATCATGCGCAAGATCAGAAAGGACGATGATGTCGTCGTTATCACCGGGAAGGACAAGGGCAACCGCGGCAGCGTGCTGCGCGTGCTGGGCGACCGCGTGCTGGTGAGCGGCGTCAACAAGGTCAAGAAAAACCAGAAGCCGAACCCGGTAAAAGGCGAGGTTGGCGGCATCGTGGAAAAGGAAATGTCAATTCACATTTCCAATGTGGCCATTTACAACGCTGCGGCAAAAAAGGCTGACCGCGTCGGCATCAAGATGCTGGAAGACGGGCGCAAGGTGCGCATTTTCAAGTCCAGCGGTGAAGTGATAGACGTATGAGGAGTGAGTGAGCATGGCTCGTCTGTTTGATTATTACAAGGGCAAGGTGGCGCCGGAGCTGATGGAAAAGTTCGGCTACAAATCTGTCATGGAGGTGCCGCGCATCGAAAAAATCACTCTGAACATGGGGGTGGGCGAAGCGGTGGCCGACAAGAAGGTGATGGAGCACGCCGTGGGCGACATGCAGAAAATCGCCGGGCAGAAGCCGGTTGTGACCAAGTCCAAGAAATCCATCGCGGGTTTCAAGATCCGCGAGAATTATCCGATCGGCTGCAAGGTCACGTTGCGGCGCGCGCGCATGTACGAATTTCTGGATCGGCTGGTGACGGTGGCCATACCACGCATCCGCGATTTCCGGGGTTTGTCCGGCAGAGCGTTCGACGGGCGCGGCAACTACAACATGGGTATCAGGGAGCAGATCATTTTCCCGGAAATCGAGTACGACAAGATTGATGCGTTGCGGGGCATGAATATCACCATTACCACCAGCGCGAAGAGCGATGCGGAAGCGCGCGCGCTTCTGCTGGCATTCAAATTCCCATTGAAGGGCTGAGGGCAAAATGGCTAAGAGAGCTGTCATCAACCGCGATCAAAAGCGTCGCGTTACAGTGAAAAAATTTGCGGCCAAACGCGCCGCGTTGCTGGCGATTGTCACCGACATTAAGTTGAGCGAGGAAGAGCGTTATGCCGCGCGCCTGAAACTGCAAGCGCTGCCGCGCAATGCCAGCCCGGTGCGCCTGCGCAACCGCTGCGCACTGACCGGACGCCCGCGTGGCGTATTCTCCAAGTTTGGCCTGGGCCGCTCGAAATTGCGCGATTTTGCGATGCGCGGTGAAATTCCTGGTGTAATCAAGGCAAGCTGGTAAGGGTGAATCTATGAGCATGAGTGATCCGATCTCCGACATGCTGACGCGCATCCGTAATGCGCAGATGGCGGAAAAAACAACCGTGGCAATGCCTTCCTCCAAGATTAAAGTGGCGATTGCCAAGGTGTTGCAGGACGAGGGGTATGTGGAAGGTTTTAATGTTTCCAGCAACGATGGCAAGCCCGTGCTGGAAATTGGCCTGAAATATTATGCCGGGCGCCCGGTGATCGAAAAGATACAGCGTGTCAGCCGCCCGGGTTTGCGCATTTACAAGGGGCGTGACGATATTCCGAATGTGATGAACGGTTTGGGTATCGCCATTGTGTCCACCTCCAAAGGGTTGATGACTGACCGTAAAGCGCGCGCCAGCGGGTTTGGTGGCGAAGTGCTGTGCATCGTCGCGTAACGGGGTAGCCATGTCCAGAATTGCTAAAAATCCTATCGTGTTGCCTGCAGGCGTTGAAGTGACGCTGGCTGCCAACGAAATTTCCGTGAAGGGGCCGATGGGCACCCTGAAGCAAACATTGAGCAGGGATGTGACCGTACATCGCGAAGGCGCTCAGGTGCAGTGTAAGGCTGGAAATGGCTCCATGCAGGCGAACGCCATGTCCGGCACCACCCGCGCGCTGATCGCCGGTATGGTGATGGGCGTGAGCAAAGGCTACGAGCGCAAGCTGGCTCTGGTCGGGGTGGGTTACCGCGCCCAGGCTGCCGGGGATACGCTCAACCTGACCCTCGGTTTTTCGCATCCGGTGGCCTACAAGATGCCTGCCGGAGTAACCGTGGCAACGCCGACGCAGACCGACATCGTGCTGAAAGGCGCCAACAAGCAGCAGGTCGGGCAGGTTGCCGCCGAGATACGTGCGTTCCGCGAACCGGAGCCCTATAAAGGCAAGGGTGTGCGCTACAGCGACGAAGTGGTGATTCTGAAGGAAACCAAGAAGAAATAATTGGGGTAACTATGTTGAACAAGAACGAAGCGCGCCAGCGCAGAGCACGCAAAACCCGTGCCCGCATAGCCGAGCAAAAGATGGATCGCCTGGCGGTTCACCGCACCAACCTGCATATTTATGCGCAGGTGATTTCCGCTTGCGGCAGCAGGATTCTGGCCAGCGCTTCCAGCCTGGAAGCGGACGTGCGCAAGGAATTGGCCAATGGCGGCAACGCCAAAGCGGCCGCCGTTGTAGGCAAGCGTATCGCCGAGAAGGCCAGGAGCGCGGGTATCGAAGCGGTGGCTTTTGACCGTGGTGGCTACAAGTATCACGGTCGTGTCAAGGCGCTGGCTGAAGCCGCGCGCGAACATGGCTTGAAGTTTTAACCCGGGGTGAATGATGGCTAAGGCGCAAGGAAAGATGCAGCAACCTGAAGAACGCGGTGACGGTCTCATCGAGAAGATGATCTCGATTAACCGCGTGACCAAGGTCGTGAAGGGTGGTCGCATTATGGGTTTTGCCGCGTTGACCGTGGTGGGTGACGGCGATGGCCGGATCGGTATGGGCAAGGGCAAATCCAAGGAAGTGCCGGTGGCAGTGCAAAAATCCATGGATGAAGCGCGCCGCAAGATGATCAAGGTGAGCCTGAAAAACGGCACCCTGCACCATACGGTTATCGGTCGCCACGGCGCTGCCAAGGTGTACATGCAACCGGCTTCGGAAGGCACGGGAATTATTGCCGGCGGCGCGATGCGCGCCGTATTCGAGGCGGTGGGGGTGCATAACATTCTGGCCAAGTGCATCGGGTCGAGCAACCCCTATAACGTGGTGCGGGCAACATTGAACGGCTTGCAGGCGCTGAATTCTCCATCCGAAATTGCAGCCAAGCGCGGCAAGAGCATAGAAGAAATCCAGGGGTAATCCCAAGGGGCAATCACGATGCAGACCAGGAAAATCAAGGTAACCCAGATCAAGAGCGTGATCGGCACCAAGGAGTCGCATCGCGCGTGCGTGCGCGGGTTGGGCTTGCGCCGGATGAACCAGACCGTGGAAGTGGAAGATACCCCGGCGGTGCGCGGCATGATCAACAAGGTGTATTACCTGCTCAAGTGGGAGGCTTAAATGCAGCTTAATCAAATCAAACCTGCCGCCGGCGCTTCGCGCGCCAAGCGCCGCGTCGGCCGCGGGATCGGTTGCGGCCTGGGCAAGACCTGCGGGCGCGGCCACAAAGGGCAGAAATCCCGCTCCGGCGGCTTTCACAAGGTCGGCTTCGAAGGCGGACAAATGCCGTTGCAACGCCGTTTGCCGAAGCGCGGCTTCGTTTCTCTGACGCGCAACGACACTGTCGAAGTGCGCTTGTCCGATCTGGAAAAAATGCCTCTGGACGAGATTGATCTGCTGGCGCTGAAGCAGGCCGGCGTAGTGTCTGCTGCGGCGTTGACAGCCAAGGTGGTGAAGTCCGGCGAAATCAAGCGGACGGTCAAGTTGCGGGGCCTGCTGCTCACCAAAGGCGCGCGTGCCGCAGTGGAAGCTGCCGGCGGCAGCATCGTGGAGTAAGGCTGGTTTGGGTGCAGTGGACAATAAAGGTGCGGGCAAGGGCAAATACGGCGATTTGAGCCGCCGCTTGTGGTTCCTGTTGGGCGCGCTGGTGGTGTACCGTATCGGTGCGCATATTCCGGTGCCCGGCATAGACCCGGGAGTGCTGGCCGATCTGTTCAAGCAGCAGAAGGGCGGGATTCTGGGCATGTTCAACATGTTTTCCGGCGGCGCGCTGTCGCGCTTTACGATTTTCGCGCTGGGGATCATGCCGTATATTTCTTCTTCCATCATCATGCAACTGGCGACCATTGCCGTGCCGCATCTGGAGCAGTTGAAAAAGGAAGGCGAGGCCGGGAAGCGCAAAATCACCCAGTACACGCGCTATGGCACCCTGGTGCTGGCGCTGTTTCAGGCGTTCGGCATTTCTGCGGCACTGCAGGCACAGCCGGGGCTGGTGCCGAATCCGGGCATGATGTTCCAGTTGACCACGGTAATTACCCTGGTGACCGGTACTCTGTTTTTGATGTGGCTGGGCGAGCAGATTACCGAGCGCGGCCTGGGTAACGGAATTTCGCTGATTATTTTCGCGGGGATTGCCGCCGAGCTGCCGAGCGCGGTCGGGAACACGCTGGAGATGGCGCGCACCGGCGCGTTTTCCATCCCGCTGGTGCTGTTCCTGCTGATCGGGGTGATCGCGATTACCGCGCTGGTGGTGTACGTCGAGCGCGGCCAGCGCAAAATACTGGTCAATTACGCCAAGCGCCAGGTGGGCAACAAGGTGTACGGCGGACAAAGCTCGCACCTGCCGTTGAAGCTGAATATGTCTGGCGTCATCCCGCCGATTTTTGCTTCCAGCATCATTCTGTTTCCGGCAACGCTGGCGGGATGGTTCGGCAGCGGATCGGGCATGAACTGGCTGAAGGACATCAGCGACAAGCTGTCTCCCGGTCAACCGATCTATGTGTTGCTGTATGCGTCGGCGATTATTTTCTTCTGCTTTTTTTACACGGCGCTGGTGTTCAGCCCGAAAGAGACGGCGGAGAACCTGAAGAAAAGCGGCGCGTTCCTGCCCGGCATCCGCCCCGGCGAACAGACGGCGCGTTATGTCGAGAAGATCATGCTGCGGCTGACATTGGTCGGCGCGGTATATGTGACGCTGGTATGCCTGGTGCCGGAGTTCCTGGTGGTGAAGTGGAACGTACCGTTTTATTTCGGAGGCACCTCGCTGCTGATCATGGTGGTGGTGACGATGGACTTTATGGCGCAAGTGCAGTCTTACATGATGTCGCACCAGTATGAGAGCTTGTTGAAGAAGGCCAATTTCAAAGGTGGGTTTGCTCGCTGATGGCCAAGGAAGATGTGCTACAAATGCAGGGGGAGGTTCTGGAATCACTCCCCAATGCGACCTTCCGCGTGAAACTGGAGAATGGGCATATTGTGCTGGGCCATATTTCCGGAAAGATGCGCATGCACTATATACGCATCCTTCCCGGCGATAAGGTAACGGTCGAGTTGACGCCGTATGACTTGACCAAAGGGCGCATCGTGTTTCGCGCCAAGTAGTGTTTGGGATATTCGAGGAGGGTCAAATGAAAGTGCAGGCATCAGTAAAAAAGGTTTGCCGCAACTGCAAAGTGGTTCGGCGCAAGGGAGTAGTCCGCGTGATCTGCAGCAGTGATCCGCGCCACAAGCAACGCCAGGGCTGATTGAGTCAGACTCGGGTTGGATGATATAATTTTCACTTTTTTGATGGGGTAGCCGGATGGCTCGTATTGCAGGGGTAAATATTCCCAATCATCAACACGCCGTGATCGCCCTGACCGCGATCTACGGCATCGGCTCCACGCGCGCGCGCGGCATCTGTGCCGCCGTCGGCGTCACCGCTTCCACCAAGATCAAGGATCTCACCGATGCGGAGATGGACAAGCTGCGCGACGAGGTCGGCAAATTTACGGTGGAAGGCGATTTGCGCCGCGAGATTTCCATGAACATCAAGCGCCTGATGGATCTGGGTTGTTATCGTGGTGTGCGCCACCGCCGCGGCCTGCCGGTACGCGGCCAGCGCACCCGCACCAATGCGCGTACCCGCAAGGGGCCGCGCAAGGCAATCGCCGGCGCGAAGAAGTAATTTACCGAGGAATTGAGACATGGCCAAAGCCAGCAGCACGCGAGTACGCAAGAAAGCCAAGAAGAACGTAGCCGAGGGCATCGCCCATGTACACGCTTCTTTCAACAACACCATCGTGACGATCACGGATCGCCAGGGCAACGCCCTGGCCTGGTCCACCAGCGGCAGCAACGGTTTCAAGGGCTCGCGCAAGAGCACGCCGTTTGCGGCGCAGATCGCCGCCGAGCAGGTGGGCAAGGCGGCGCAGGAATGCGGCGTGAAAAATATCGAAGTGCGCATCAAGGGGCCGGGGCCGGGCCGCGAATCGGCGGTGCGCGCGCTGAATGCTGCGGGTTTCAAGATCACCAGCATTTCCGATATTACACCCGTGCCGCACAACGGCTGCCGCCCGCCGAAAAAGCGCCGCATCTAAATTTAGGAGAGTACCTTGGCTAGAAACCTTGACCCAAAGTGCCGTCAGTGCCGCCGCGAAGGCGAGAAGCTGTTTCTGAAAGGCGAGAAGTGTTTTACCGACAAATGCTCGGTGGAGCGCCGCGCCTATCCGCCCGGCCAGCACGGGCAAAAGAAAAATCAGCGCATGTCCGATTATGGCGGCCAGTTGCGCGAGAAGCAGAAGCTGCGCCGCATCTACGGCTTGCTTGAGAACCAGTTCCGGCGCACGTACCGCTCCGCTGAAATCCAGCGCGGTATTACCGGCGAGAGCCTGTTGCAGTTGCTGGAATCCCGCCTCGACAACGTATCGTACCGCATGGGTTTCGGCGCATCGCGCTCCGAAGCGCGCCAAACGGTGCGCCACAACGGTATCCTGGTGAATGGCAAGCGCGTCAATATCCCGTCCTATCAGGTTCGCCCCGGAGACGTGATCGAAATTGCCGGCAGGGCCAAGTCGCAATTGCGGATCAAGGCCGCATTGCAGGCGGCCGAGCAGCGCGGCTTTCCGGAATGGATCGAGGTTGACGCCAAGGCGATGAAGGGAACATTCAAGGCCAAGCCGCAACGCTCCGAGTTGCCCGCGACGATCAACGAACATCTCGTGGTCGAACTGTATTCCAAGTAATCCACGCAGAGGCGGATATGCACAAGAACGATTTTCTGAAACCCCGCATCATTGACGTACAAAGAGTTTCCGGCACGCAGGCCAAGGTGGTGATGGAGCCGTTCGAGCGCGGTTACGGCCACACCTTGGGCAACGCCATGCGGCGCATCCTGCTCTCGTCCATGCAGGGTTTCGCGCCCACCGAGGTAAAGATTGCCGGCGTGCTGCACGAATACTCCTCCATTGACGGCGTGCAGGAGGATGTCGTGGAAATCCTGCTCAACCTGAAGGGGTTGGTGCTCAAGCTGCACAATGCCAGCGAAGCCGTGCTGACCCTGAAAAAAGAGGGAGCGGGCGTGGTCACTGCGGGCGACATCGTGATTGATGCCGATACCGAAGTGGTCAACCCGTCCCACGTTATTGCGCACCTGACTGCGGGTGGCAAGCTGGACATGGAGATCAAGGTCGAGCGCGGTCGCGGCTATGTTTCCGCCATCGCTCGCCAGACCTATGGCGAAACCCGCCCGGTCGGCCATATCGCCCTGGATGCTTCGTTCAGCCCGGTGCATCGCGTCAGCTACGCCGTGGAAAGCGCGCGCGTGGAACAGCGCACCGATCTGGACAAGCTCATCATGGACATCGAAACCAATGGCGCCATAGATCCGGAAGAGGCCATCCGCCATGCCGCGCGCATCCTGGTCGAGCAGTTTTCCGTGTTCGCGGCGCTGGAGGGCACACCGGCCCCGGTCGAGAAACCGCAGGCGCCCAAGGTTGATCCGATGCTGTTGCGCCCGGTGGATGATCTGGAACTTACCCCGCGCTCGTCCAATTGCCTCAAGGCGCAAAGCATCCATTACATCGGCGACCTGATCCAGTTCACCGAAAACGACCTGCTGCGCACCCCCAACCTGGGCCGCAAATCGCTGAACGAGATCAAGCAGGTGCTGGCCGAACATGGCCTGTCGCTGGGCATGAAACTGGAAAACTGGCCTGCGGCTGCCGAAAAATAAGCTATCAGTAGCAAGAAAGGATAATCATGCGTCACCGCTTAGGACTACGGAAACTCAACCGCACCAGCAGCCACCGCTTGGCCATGCTGCGCAACATGACGGTTTCCCTGCTGCGCCACGAGGTCATCAAAACTACTCTGCCAAAGGCCAAGGAACTGCGACGCGTGGCCGAGCCGATCCTGACTTTGGGCAAGACCCCCAACCTGGCGAACCGCCGCCTGGCGTTCTCGCGCTTGCGCGACCGCGAAATGGTGGTCAAGCTGTTCGACGAGCTTGGCCCGCGCTATGCGGCCCGCAACGGCGGCTATTCGCGCATTCTCAAATTCGGTTTCCGCAAGGGAGACAATGCCCCGATGGCATTGATTGAACTGCTGGATCGCCCGGCAGAGGCCCAGCCAGTGGAAGTTGCCGACGAGTAGCGCGGTAACGCCGCACCGACGAGCGGAAAGCCGGGCTTGCCCGGCTTTTTTGTTCGTGGAAAACGCGGTGCTGGGCCGGTGTGGTATCGGATGGAAACAGCAGTGAGCCTGGCATCGGGTATCAGAAAAACGCGATTAAAAATGGCCGGATGAATCCGAGATCCCGAAAATTCTGGTTATCCCGCCCGAGTCTTGGGTAAAATACGCCTCCTTTTACTGGCGGAAATATTTATGGCGGGCAAACCGCAGAAGGCGCCTGCTTTTGAGGCGGTGCTGGCCGAGCTGGAGCGGGTGGTGGCAGAAATGGAAGCCGGCCAACTGCCGCTGGAAGAATCTCTGGCAGCCTACAGGCGCGGCGCCGAGCTGTTGCAGCAATGCCGCGCGCGGCTGGAGGATGCGCAGCAGCAGGTGCGCATTCTGGAACAAGGCGCGCTGAAGGATTTTGCGGGCAATCTTTCTGCGGCGGGCAATACCCTCAAGCGCGACGATGCCTGATTTTCAAGCCTGGGCAAGCGCCCATCAGCAGCGCATCGAGGATGTGTTGCGCCGCCTGTTGCCGCAGCCGGGTGCTGCGCCGCAGCGCTTGCACGATGCGATGCGCTACAGTGTGCTGGATGGCGGCAAGCGCGTCCGCCCGCTGCTGGTTCTTGCGGCGGGCGAGCTGGCCGGGGCGGATGTCGCGCGCGCCGATATCGCTGCCGCCGCTGTCGAACTGATCCACGCTTATTCGCTGGTACACGACGATATGCCGTGCATGGATAACGACGTGCTGCGCCGGGGCAAACCGACCTGCCATGTCGAGTACGATGAGGCCACCGCGCTGCTGGTGGGCGACAGCCTGCAAAGCCTCGCGTTCCAGCTTCTGGCCGAACACCGGCTCAACGATGATGCGGCGTGCCAGTTGACGATGATCCGGTTGCTGGCAGTTGCATCCGGTTCGCGCGGCATGGCGGGCGGGCAGGCAATTGATCTGGCCAGCGTGGGCAAGCAGCTCAGCCTGCCCGAACTCGAATTCATGCATATCCACAAAACCGGCGCGCTTATTCGCGCCGCTGTTCTGCTCGGCGCGAAATGCGGTGCGGCGCCGGGTGAAAAGGAGATGGGCGGGCTGGATCGCTTCGGCAAATGTATCGGGCTGGCTTTCCAGGTGGTGGATGACGTGCTGGACGCCGAGGCGGACACCGCCACCCTGGGCAAGACTGCGGGCAAGGATGCCGGGCAGGACAAGCCTACCTACGTCTCGCTGCTGGGCGCGCAGGCGGCCAAACGGATGGCGGCGGAGCTGCACCGCGAAGCGCGGGATGCGCTGGACGGGTTCGGCGAGAAGGCGCGGCGGTTGCGCGAACTGGCAGATTTTATCGTATTGAGAAAGTTCTGATGTATTCCCTGTTGAGCACCATCAACACCCCCGACACTTTGCGCAAAATGGAGCGCAAACAGTTGCCCCAACTGGCGGTCGAACTGCGCCGGTTCCTGATTGAATCGGTGAGCAAGACCGGCGGACACTTGTCGTCCAACCTCGGCACGGTGGAGCTGACCATCGCGCTGCATTACGTGTTCAACACCCCGCACGACCGGCTGGTGTGGGACGTGGGGCACCAGACCTACGCGCACAAAATTCTCACCGGGCGGCGCGATGCCATGAATACGCTGCGCATGGCGGGAGGCCTTTCCGGTTTTCCCAAACGCAGCGAGAGCCCCTACGACGCCTTCGGCACCGGGCATTCCAGCACTTCGATTTCGGCGGCGCTGGGCATGGCGGTGGCGGCGCGCATGGAAGGCAGCGACCGGCGCGCGATCGCCATCATCGGCGACGGCGCGATGAGCGGCGGCATGGCGTTCGAGGCGCTGAACAACGCCGGCGCGATGAACGCCAACCTGCTGGTGGTGCTCAACGACAACGACATGTCCATTTCGCAGCCGGTGGGCGCGCTCAACAACTACCTGGCCAAGCTGATGTCGGGCGGCTTTTACGCGGCGATGCGGCGCGGCAGCGAGAAGGTTTTGAAAGGCATCCCGCCGGTGCTGGAATTCGCCAAGCGCACCGAAGAGCACCTCAAGGGCATGGTCACGCCGGGGACGCTGTTCGAGGAATTCGGCTTCAACTACATCGGCCCGATTGACGGCCACGACCTGGACGTGCTGGTCACCACGCTGGACAACATCCGCCAGTTGGAGGGGCCGCAGTTCCTGCACGTGGTCACGCAGAAAGGCAAGGGTTACGCCCATGCCGAGCAGGATAGCGTGCTGTACCACGGCGTCGGCAAGTTTGACCCGCTGAACGGCGTTGCGCCGAAGGCGGGGGGCAAGCCGAGCTACACGGCGGTGTTCGGCGACTGGCTGTGCGACATGGCGGAACAGGACGAACGCCTGGTCGGCATCACCCCGGCGATGTGCGAGGGCTCCGGCATGACCGGGTTCGCGGAAAAATTTCCGGAGCGATTTTTCGATGTGGGCATCGCCGAGCAGCACGCGCTGACTTTTGCCGCCGGGCTTGCCTGCGACGGGCTGAAGCCGGTGGTGGCGATTTATTCCACTTTCCTGCAACGCGGCTACGACCAACTGATCCACGACATCGCGATCCAGAACCTGCCGGTCGTGCTGGCGATAGATCGCGCCGGGCTGGTCGGGGCGGACGGAGCGACGCATTCTGGCAATCTGGATATGAGCTATTTGCGCTGCGTTCCCAACCTGGCGGTGATGGCCCCAAGCGACGAGAACGAGTGCCGCCAGATGCTGACCACCGCGTTCCGCATGGATACCCCGACAGCGGTGCGCTACCCGCGCGGCTGTGGGCCGGGCGTCGCGCCGGAGAAAGAAATGCGGGCGCTGCCGGTGGGAAAGGGCGAACTGCGCCGCTCGGGGGAAAAGGTTGCCATCCTCGCTTTCGGCGCCATGCTGGCGCCCGCGCTCGAAGCGGCGCAGCAGCTCGACGCCACGACCGCCAACATGCGTTTCGTCAAACCGCTGGATGAGGAACTGGTGCTGGGCCTGGCGCGCACGCACGGCCTGCTGGTGACGGTGGAAGAAAACACCGTGCAGGGCGGGGCGGGCAGCGCGGTGGCGGAATGCTTGCAGCGGCATGGCCTGGCGGTGCCGCTGTTGCAACTCGGTTTGCCGGATATTTTCCTGGAGCAGGGCGACCCCGCGCAGATGCTGGCAGAATGCGGTCTGGATGCAGCCGGTATGGTTGCTTCCATCCGGCGTAGAATGCCGGAATGACAGATGTCCCCATTTTATAAGGACGCATCCATGGATATGGCAAAACAAAAAAGTGCCCCGAGGCAAAAAACCATCGCCGATGTGCAGAACCTGGCGGACAAGCGCCACCTTGCGATTAACAAGGTCGGCATCAAGGGGATACGCCACCCCGTGATCGTCCGGGATAAAAGCGTGGGGGTGCAGCACACCGTCGCCACCTTCAACATGTACGTGCATTTGCCGCACAACTTCAAGGGCACGCACATGTCGCGTTTTGTCGAAATACTCAACCAGCACGGGCGCGAGATTTCCGTCGAGTCGTTCGAGAGCATCCTGTGCGAGATGGTCGAGAAGCTGGAAGCGCAATCCGGCTATATCGAAATGGCTTTCTCGTACTTCGTGAACAAGACGGCGCCGGTGTCCAAAGTGAATAGCCTGCTGGATTACGATGTCCTGTTTATCGGCGAAATCGTTGGCGGAAAGTATCATTTCGCCATGAAAGTCGTGGTGCCCGTCACCAGCCTGTGCCCCTGCTCCAAAAAAATCTCCGAGCGCGGCGCCCACAACCAGCGTTCGCACGTCACCCTCACCGTGCGCACCAACAGCTCGGTATGGATAGAGGAAGTCGTGCGCTATGCGGAAGAGCAGGCGTCCTGCGAACTGTACGGCCTGCTCAAGCGCCCGTACGAGAAATATGTCACCCAGCGCGCCTACGACAACCCGTAATTTGTCGCGGACATGGTGCGCGATGTTGCGGCGCGGTGGAATCGGAGAACTTCGAGTCCATCCACAACCATTCCGCTTATGCGCTGATCGAGCGCGACAGAACGAATGGCAAGGGAGGAAGGGACCCTTCCTGCACGAAGCGCGCCGCTCAGCTTCGTTCCCGCCTTTCGCAGCAAACATGAAACCCGTCGCCATTTTCCGCCATGCTGCCAGCGAGGGTCCCGGCTATCTCGCCGGGTTCCTCGACGAGCGCGCCATTCCATGGAAACTCGTTTGTATTGATGCGGGCGATGCCGTGCCGCAGGATGCCGGAGCCTGCTCCGGCCTGGTGTTCATGGGCGGGCCGATGAGTGTGAACGATGATCTGCCCTGGATCGCGCAGGTGCTGGCGCTGATCCGCGAGGCGGTGGCGCGGGACATTCCCGTGCTGGGACACTGCCTGGGCGGGCAACTGATGGCAAAAGCGCTGGGCGGCGCAGTGACGCGCAACCCGATCAAGGAAATCGGCTGGGGCGAAGCCACGGTTTCCGGCAACGACACGGCGCGCACATGGTTCGGGGTCACGCAACGGTTCGAGGCGTTCCACTGGCATGGCGAAACCTTCAGCCTGCCGCAGGGCGCGGTTCACCTGTTATCCAGCGCACACTGCGCCAACCAGGCCTTCGCGCTGGGCAGGCACCTCGCACTGCAATGCCACGTGGAAATGACCGGGACGATGATCCGCGAATGGTGCGATGTCGGCGCAGGCGAAATTGCCGCCAGCGCCAGCAGCCCCGCCGTGCAATCCGCAGCAACCATGCAGGCGCAGATGGCAGGCAAGCTGCCGCAACTGCAGGGTGTTGCGCGGCAGCTTTATCAGAGGTGGGTTGCGGGGCTGGTTAATTATACATAGCGACATAAACCTACTGATGAAACTGTTAGCCATCTGACTAAGTTGGCAAACTACGCCAACCAAGTCATTGGTTATGCGCGAACCGGCATCGGGGTCGCGCGGTGCTCGGCATCCTCATGCACTTCTATGTACACTCCGGTGCCTGCGCTCCGGGCTCCCCCGATGCCAGTCCGCTCGCTACGATTTCTGTCGCTATGTATAGCTGGCTGTGCGTGATGCTTCAGTCTTGGAGCATGGATCACTTTGAGTATCGTGCCAAATTCCGGATTGCGTCGCTGGATAGTGCTTTGAATAAATTCTCCCGCGCAAGGCCTGTACCGCGCTTCGGGAATTCCGGGCAACAGTAACTATGTCGTTTTTTACGCGAGGCAGATTCCATGAAAATCAAACCATCGAAAAAGTGCCTGGGAAGGTTGTTTATGGCCGTAGCAATTCCTGTTACAGGGGGTGTGTCTCTGGCCGATGCGGCAGTTATTGAGGGTTTTGTCGGCGCCAGCTCTACCCAGGTTGCGCCGGGTGTGACGGTTAAATTGCTGGATGGAAAGACGGGCAAGGTAATCGCCATGGATGAAACGAACTTTTTTGGCAAATATAAATTCGAGGAGGTTAGCCCGGGGTTTTACAATCTGACGGTAGACAATATCACGCGCGAACTGATGGTCAAAGGGCAGGACGACAAGAAGCGCTTGGATATTGATCTCAGCGCCAAGGGTGGCGCCATGGACTACTCCAAGGCGGGCCGTGAACCCGAAGTGGCCGGTAGTTCGGGCAAGCCGGCGCGCAAGGAGGGCGGTAGCGGGGCCGGCCCCAGCAATCCCTCTCTTCAAGCCCAGATCGCTGGTGTATGGTGGGGCTATTCCGGTTCGACCGAACGCAAAATTGGTCTCTGTGCCGATGGCTCTTACATGGACTATACCGAGTCCAGCTATTCCGGTCGCGCCCAGGATCCGGGAGGTACCTGGGGGACGGCCAGCCAGCGAGGCGGCCAGGGCTCCTGGGCCATTCAAGGCGATACGAACAGTGGCGTGATCAATGTTCGTTACAGCAACGGCAACACAACCTCGCTTCGGTACCGGCAGATGGGTGATCCTGGCTGTCTTGATGTCAACGGCAACACACTGTGCCGACAATCGGCGAGTTGTCGCTGACCTTTTGCCTGCATTAAGAAGCTCTACCGCAAATAACAGGCTTTTGCGCTGGGCAAACATCTCGCCCTGCAATTCCACGTGGACTGGTATTTGCAATCTGCTGCGCGATGCTGGCAGTACAACCGCAGTCCTCGAACGGCTACAGCAATTCTCAATTTAAACGCCAAATACTACGCGCGGTTCGCAAATGGATTGATGATGACCAGTCCCTCGATGCGTTCAAAATCAGTTTGATTGCGCGTCATCAATTTCAAACCGGCGGTCAAAGCTGTCGCCGCAATAACGGCATCGGGTAATTTGACCGAATACCTGGAGCGAAGCGCTATCGTCTGTTGCACAACGGAAGCGGAAAGCGGGATTTCACCCATGCATTGCAGCAGGCTTTCTGCGCTTGCTCGACTGGTTGCATCGTGCCCGCGCCATCCCAATACCTCAATGGTTGTAATCACGGAAACTGCTGCGCCTTCAACCAAAGCTTGCTCAAACCGGTCAATAAAGCCTTGGGCTGAATCCTGGTTCAGATATCCCATGATGGCATTGCTGTCGAACAGCCATACCGTCACAGCTTGCGTTCCCATTCACTGCGCACCGCCAGCATTTCCTGCTGCAATGCAAGGGCATCTTGTTTGGGGAAGCTCGCTTGCGCCGCACGCGCCAACGCCAGGATACCCGGTGCAGCATCTTTCTCTATGCTGGACTCTTCATACATCACAATCACCTTTGCATGTCTTGCGCTGGCTGGCAGCAAATCGCTCGCGACACTGATGCGGTGGTTAATTATGGATGCCTCCATTTCTAGTGCAATCATTACGTCACCCCTCGGTTAGAATTCAATCGTGCGTGCATTTTAGCATTGTCGCCTCCCCTTTTGACTGCGGAAAGGTCGCTGCGCAACAACGGGACTGCGCCAAGACCGTGCGAAGCGCAAGTGTCTGACGGCGGTGAAACTTTGCTTGTCACCACACCGGTAAAATTGTTCGTGGCTGAGGCCAGCGCGCCTTCAAACCTCGGCGCACATCCGGTCATTCCTTTTGTCGCAGTGGCAGCAAACGCAAGCGTGTATGGTTGGGGTCAACGGTCAACAGGGCGCCTTCTTCCAGATCGAGCTCCATCTGCCGCAACGCGGCAATGACCTGCAAGCCAATCACGTCCGGGCTGACATCGTCCGCCCGAATTTGCACAACGCTGGGTTTTTCGCCTTGTGTTGCCGCGAGAATCGCACTGAAGTCCAGATCATGTGTGAGCACGACATAATCGTTGTGGTCGCGTAGGCCATGATCTCCGCATCCGGCGCATTGCGCCGCCCGATCATTGATCAGTGAACAGCTTGCATGCCCGCGCCAGCCAACAGGCCGACCCGGCGCGGCGAGAGGTTCATATCAACAATCAGTTTCATCAGCCGGCCAGCGTTACCTCGCGCTCTTCCGAACGCCATGCGGCGTAGCAAAGCGCCTGCATGATGTCCTCACGCTCAAGGTAGGGGTAGTCGGCCAGAATTTCATCAATGCTGTGGCCAGTTCCAATTTGGCCCACGACCATGCCGACCGTCACTCGCATTCCACGGATGCAAGCCTTGCCGCCCATCACTTCTGGTTGCTGGGTAATGCGATTGAATTGCGCCATGACCCTATCCTTATCGCCACACATTACAGTTGTAGCGATTGATAAACCGTTTTACTGACCTATGTGGAAATCCTACCGAATCTGCTTCGACTATGCCAGTAAAAGTAAATTAGCTTCACCTTCCCCTTCCCCCTTTGGCTGGGGAAGGATCGTTACGCGGCAAATGGGAATCGAGGAAAATTTTATATTCGTTTCGCCCCTCACTTTGCAAAGGGAGATTGAGAAGGATTTTTCTGTGGACCCACAAAGAAAATCCGCCCCGAAGGGCGGAGTTTCTGGAACAACCGGGCAAATCAAGACTAGCTGCGGCCTCTTCCGGGAGAGCGGAAGCAAGCGTATCGCTACGCGAGTTTCACGTCAAATTTGCCCCTTAATGAATTCGTCAGCCCACACCAATATTACTTCAACCATCCTATCGGCCTCACCTCGTGTGACCAGGGCGATGTCTTCATCGTCATACCGAAACAGAACCGCATAAGGGTTCAGCACGGCAACCTCATCCGGTGTTTCAGGCGTAACGATTCCACTCTCTGCAAGCAATGCGGCCAGCGCAAGAAGGTTGTGCGTGCGTCCGAATGGAATTCCGCGCGCTGACAACACCGCCTTTATCGCCTTCTCGATGGCTTGTTGCGCGTGAAACAAAACAATCGCATCTCGCAGATGGGCAGCCGGTTTCAGGTAAGAAAACACATCACGATCAGCCTTTGCCATGCGCAACAGCTTCTGCGCCTCTTCAAGCATTGGCGTCATAAAGAACCTTCCCTTCCCGCAGCGCATGGTAAATCACCGTGCCGGGAACTTGACCGCGGCGTTCCATTTCTTTTTCAGAATAAACCAGCAAATCCACTCCGACACCGATAAAGCCTACGGTGCGATAAAGCCTGAGCATTTCCTGCCCTTTGTCCGGCACTTCACTCTCCACCACCATGAGGTCAAGGTCGGAACCTGCGTCAGCATCCCCGCGTGCGTAGGAACCAAACAGAATGATCTTGCTCGGATGTGCAGCCGCCACTATGCGTTCGACGGCAGCCTGGATGGTTTCAGGGGAAACTGAAGGCAGGCCAAGTTCCCATGAAACTGTTTTTTCTGCATTCATATTGTTTCCTTGCATGCGAAGACTCGCGGTCGCTCTGGCGGTGTCCCATTCACAACAAATGCGTAATGTGTTTGTGCCTTATCGGGCGCACAAAAAACACCGCCCCGAAGGGCGGAGTTTCTGCAACAACCGGGCAGACCAAGACTAACGGGCATGGCGAAGATACCACCCCTGATAATGAAACTCGCCATGCCCGTTTCCCCCTATCCAACTTTCCCCCGCACGCGGGAGAAAGGGCAAACGAATCGCTACGCGAGCTTCGCGTTAGCGGCGGCGCCTGTTTTCTTCTTCAGATTCTTGCCCCTCCGGCATCCTGATGCCATCGTCAACGATGTTATCTATTCCCGGCGGGCTCATGCCGATTTCGCCCGCGAAGCCATTTGCAATTTGCTGCGCGATGCTGGCGGTGCCGAAGCTTGCACCCGTTGCCTGATCGAAGCCAACGTGCTTGCCAGTACACTCGTTACCGCACTCGACAACACCCAGACGAAGGTTTGCGTGTAGTAGCCATCGCGAAATCATGCCCGTTTTTGCAGAGGCTGCAAACACCGAAAACCGGCTTCCAATAAGGCTTTCAATAAGGCTTCAAGCGAATACATGGCAATTTTTACCCACACTCTTTCACAATGACCCTTATTTTGTAATGAGCGTGTTTACGATCAACCCAATAATAGCCATGTTTAGCGCTATTACAATGCCTACCATCATTTTTAAAGCTGACAGCTCACCCTTGATTGTGCCCAGTTCAGATTCAGTTTTATTGAAGCGATTGTCGTAATCCGCGATTGCCTTTGCGGCGGCTGTTGCTTTCTCTTCTGAAGCGCCTGCCGACTTGAATGCGTCATATACCTCAATGATCAATGTGCTCATGATTTTCCTTTCAAGGTTGACCTAGTTTAAGTGGTTTTCTACTTTGGCGCAAAAATTTGACCTGGCATGCGTGTCTGACGGCGGTGCAAACTCCGTCCAGCTTTCGGCTGGGAACGGATTTGCCTGCCTTGTGCGACCCCTCGCGTGTGAGCCCACCGGCATACGCATCAGGCTGCCGCACCCACAAAGAAATTCCGCCCCGAAGGGCGGATTTTCTGGAACAACCGGGCAAATCAAGGCTAGCGGCGGCGCCTGTTTTCTTCTTCAGATTCTTGCCCCTCCGGCATCCTGATGCCATCGTCAACGATGTTATCTATTCCCGGCGGGCTTATGCCGATTTCACCCGCGAAGGCATTTGCAATCTGCTGCGCGATGCTGGCGGTGCCAAAGCTCGCGCTTGCCGCCGCACTAGCCGATGCCAGCGTGCCGGCCGCAGTAATCAGCGGCCCTATGCCGTTGCCTGTTATGTCTCCAACCGCAGTCCTCGAACGCCTACTGCGGACAACTGTTTTTCCCGGTTTCAAACACATTTCTAGCCCAATATTGTTTCAGCCAGCATTGCCGGCGATAAAACAGCCACGCCCTGAATTTCTTTCCCGTAAAGCTGGCCGAAATGGGTGCGATCCCCCGTGATCAGCACGTCGCAGTGGTGAAGTATGGCGGCAGCAAGCACCGGCCTGTCCTTCTCTGCCAGGCTCACTGTATCCGGCAGCAGAAAATTGCCGGTACCCATGCCACCGATTTTGATTCTGTCAGCCATCGCATTCAGCACGGAAAGGCCGCCTGGTGTTTTTGCCGCCAGATTGCGCCTCGCTTCCTCGAACACGTAAGCGTCTGCCCATAGTTCATGTCCGTAAGATTCGGTGATGGCGAGAAGCCGCCTTACCGCGCCATCAGACCGGGCCGCCGAGAACAGAATGTTCGCATCCAGAAAAATTCGCACCGCGTCAATTCGGCTTTGCTTTTTTACTCAGCACGGTCGCCAACTCGGTTTCAGCCTCTTCAAATTCACGCAAGCGCTCGGCGCTATATAGCTCGATGGGCAAGGTAACAGCGGGTCGCAGCAAGATGCCTTCGGGGGTTGTTTCCGCGATCAACTGGTCTGCTGCGGAAATACCTAGCGCCTTGCGAAATTGGGTCGGGAGAGTAATTACGCCACGCCCGGTAATGGTCAGGGTTGTTTTCATGTTTAACAGTATTGCAGAGAATCAGTAATGCTGCAACTGCATGTTACCTCTGCCTATCACCTCGGAGGCTGTAAAAAACTCGCCGCAAGCGCGATCCCTCCACTTCACTCTTGCAATAAAAGGCATGAATCTGCCGCACCCACAAAGAAAATCCGCCCCGAAGGGCGGAGTTTCTGGAACAACCGGGCAGACCAAG
Organism: Nitrosomonadales bacterium; assembly: GCA_016223025.1. Lineage (GTDB taxonomy): Bacteria > Pseudomonadota > Gammaproteobacteria > Burkholderiales > Gallionellaceae > VIKH01. The sequence continues at coordinate 25,143 of JACRPU010000024.1, forward strand.
GCTAGCGGCGGCGCCTGTTTTCTTCTTCAGATTCTTGCCCCTCCGGCATCCTGATGCCCTCGTCAACGATGTTATCTATTCCCGGCGGGCTCATGCCGATTTCGCCTGCGAAGCCATTCGCTATCTGCTGCGCGATGCTGGCGGTGCCGAAGCTTGCCGCCACCGCGTCACTTGCCGAAGCTATCGCGGCAGATTGTGCAGTCGCCACCGCACCCCCCACCGCTACGTTTTGAGTACTTGCGTTATAGTACAGGCAACCCGCACTGCATGTGGACGTCGTTGTTACTACGAGCGTTCCGAGCGGGCCGTACAAGTATGATGGCGACGAAGCGTTCACAGTGACATTTCCGGTGGGTATAGCAAACAAGGTAAGGGCTGTCCCCTGGTTAGCGGATCCAGTGCCGATCATTCCACTAGATTCAAGCATCAGAGCAGTAGCTCTGATAACGGTGCCAGAGACACCGTCGTCAATCATGGCTCCCGATCCAGTCCCCAACGCCTTCAGGGTAACGGTACTACCCGTGATGCCACCCACGATCAAGATGTTTGCATCGGTGATGCTTACTGTATTCCCTGCCGGAGCAGCCCCACTGTTGGTGGTATCGGCACTTACCGCACCTGTGAAATTGTTGGCTGGGTTGGTCAGATCAATTACTCCGCCAGCAGTGATGAATTCAACAGCCGCACCGCTGACCGCACCGGTGTAGGTCTGTGCGCCACCGGTTTGGATGGTTCCGCTGGCTACTGTGGTTCCGTTGCTGATGAGGTCGCCGTTGAGGCTGCCTCCAACACCATGGATGGTGCTTGCACCATTAGCCGTCAGTTTCGCGAATGAAAGCCAGCTAAACCCCGAACCGTTGTTTCCCGCACCCACACCAGTCAGGTTATAGGTAGCACCGCTGCCCGTGATTGTGCTGCCAGCACCGGTGCCAGCCGCCGATGTAAACCCAACCGAGTAGTCAATAATGCTGCTCGCCGTCGAGATCAAAGTGTCAATGTCAAAAACACCCAGCACGTTGATGATCGCGCCCGTGCCGGTCACGCCGGTCGCTGCCGCAAAGGTGATACCCTGGTTGCTCTTCGCGCCATCGTCGAAGCCGACTGCGCCGGTCACCGCCGTGGTGTTGCTCGCCGCATCGAAGGCGGTGTAGGTCAGGCCGCTGGCGCCGGTTCCCGCGTTCGCGCCGGTGAGCAAGAAGGTCGCCGAGTTGGTCACGTCCGCCGTGCCGTCACCCACCACCGAGCCGAAGCCCGTGTAGGTGATGCCGCTGGCAGAGGTCAAGAAGGTCGCCGAGTTGGTCACGTCCGCCGTGCCGTCACCCACCACCGAGCCGAAGCCCGTGTAGGTGATGCCGCTGGCAGAGGTCGCCGTACCGTCGTTGAAGCTGGTTGTCACGTTGCTGATCGCGCCCGTGCCGGTCACGCCGGTCGCGTTGGCAAAGGTGTAGGCGCCGCTGGTCTTGGCACCGTCATTGAAGCCGGCTACGCCGGTGATCGTGGTGGTGTCCGCTGCGGTGAAGCCGGTGTAGGTGATCGCACCCGCCACGCCTGTGGTCGCATTAAACGGAACCGCGACCATATTGGTGATGCCGCCCGTGCCGGACACGCTCGTCGCCGCCGCGAAGGTGATGCCGTTGTCGCTCGTCAGCCCGTGGTACCTGCTGTGCCTGCGTTATTCGCGCCGGTCAGGTTGAATGTTGTTGCCCCCAACCCGGTGATGGCGTCGCTACCTGCCCCACCAGTAGCCGTAACCGTCGAACCGGTCAGTGCGCCTGCCGCAGCGAGATTAAGCGTTCCACCAGCGCCAGCTTGACCAACAGAGAATCCAATCGTGCTTGTTGCAGCATTGATCGCGCCATTAAGCGCGAGGTTGGTTCCTGCAGATGCTGTGACAGTTGCATTAGCGCCAGCCGTACCGGCTCCGCCGCCATTATCGGTTCCAGCCGCGCCGCCGGTGGTGGTGATTGCCCCCAGGGAAACCGAGGCCGTATTCGACGTTACAGACACCGCTGCGCCCGCCCCGCCACTTCCGGAAGTGTCTGTTGCCGTTACAGTGCCTGCTCCGCCAGCACCGCCAGCAGCCGTCATCGCGCCACCTAATATAATGCTCTGATCAACTGCCAGCGTAATGGCGCCCGCAGCGCCGCCCGCGCCACCCGATATACCTCCGGCAGCTCCAACATCAAGAGCGTCGCCACCGGCACCACCCGACGTGTTGATGGCGGCTGTTGCAAGGGAAGCACCAAACGCACCGGCAGTGCCGGTGACACTAACCGCGCCGCCAGTTCCGCCAGCGCCACCGGCCCCATCTAGAACTGTCGCCGTGCTACCTGCCCCGCCCGTCGCCGTAATGGCGCCCAGCCCCAGCACTCGCGATGCCGTAGCTCCCGTTACCTGAACCGTGACACCACCGGCATTACCGCCGGCAAATGCCGCGCCGGCTGTAGCGGCGCCCGCATTACCACCGGAGGTGTTGATGGTTCCAGTCGTGATGTTTCCATCCACTGTCGTTATGGAAACGAGGCCGCCATTGCCGCCCGCTGTTAAAGCGACGCCACCGCCGCCGTGGGAATCAATAGCGCCAACCGTAATCGTCCCTGTGCCTGAGGTCGAAAGGGTGATGGCTCCGCCCGCCGACGCCGTGACGGCGGAACCCGCAGAGGTCAGCGCACCGCCACCCGTGATGCTGCCAGCTCCGGTTGCTACACCGCTGGTTGCATCATTCGCCGTCAGGGTAATCACGCCGCCGTTGGTGGTGATGCTGTTATTCAGGACGATGTCGTTTCCGGCCTGGCCGATAAACCCTGCACCGGCAGTGGTGAGATTGACAGCGTCCGTGATCGTCAGGTCAATGGCGGCTTGCAGAGTAACCGTCGCAGCTAACCCGTTGAGGGTTAATGGAGCAATGGTGAATGTATCAGTCTGTGCAGTGGTATATTCGTTAAAACCAAGAAGGTTTGGGTTCCCGCCACCGGCTGTACCCTCAAGGTTCTGAAGGCCACCTGTAGCGACAATGATGTAGTCCGGATCGAGCAAGAGTGTGCCGATGCGCCCATTGGGCGCCAAGGTGGTCACCGCACCGTTGAAATCAAGCGCGTGCTTTCCTGATACCTCCACAAATCCGCCATCGCCAGACTGTGCGCCGCCTTTCGCGGAAATGCTGCCGTAATAACGCGTGGTATCGTTTGCCCACACAATGACTTTGCCGCCATTACCATTGCTGATTGCGTCAGCATTGATAGTTGCACCACTGCCCACATAAGTTTGGGTTGCGTTCTGCTCCGGGCCTTTGCCCTGGAAGTTGCCGCCGATGAGCGCGGTGCCGCCACCGGCGTCGCCGGATACGTTGATATTCGCTACGCCGAACAGGCCGACTTTGTCGCCGAGGACTTTGACGGTGCCGCCGGAAAGAGCCCCCTCACCCCCGCCCTCTCTGATAGAACTACTAGCCATTCGACTAGGCTGCCCAGAAACGGTAGCCAAGTCGCTGGTTACCGCAAGGGGAGAGGGGGTTTTACCGGAGGCGTCGAGCGTGCCGGTTACTGAGACCACGCCCGCATCGCCGCCGTCCAGCACGATGGTGCCGTTCCGGTTGACCAGGCTGTTGGCCTTGATGACGCCATCCATGTTGATGACGGTATCGAGCAGCGCGTTGGCGGAGCGCGCGGTGAGAAGCACTTGGCCGCCGTCGGCCTGGATCAATCCTTTGTTGGTGATGTTGGCGTTGACCGCAGCGGCATCCACGTTGACGCTGATGAGGCCGTCGCCCACGAGGTCGAGATTGACGCGGTCACCCGCAGCCAAGGCAACCGTGCCGCCAGTGCGCGCGACGATGATGCCTTCGTTGCTGACTTGCGGGCCGAGCAACGCGGCATAGCCCGCATTGATGGCGCCCTGGTTGACCACCGAACCGTTGCTGCCATCATTGGCAAATGCATAGTTGCCCGCCATGAAGTCGGCGTCGCTGATGTTCAGGGTGGAAGCGACCAGGCCGCCGACATCCACTTGCGCGCCGCGCGCGAACAGGGTGCCGTGCGGGTTGATCAGGAACACCTGGCCGTTGGCGGAGAGTTGCCCGTAAATCGCGGAGGGGCTGCTGCCGACTACACGGTTCAGCGCGACCGAGGATGCGCCGGGCTGGAAGAACTGGACGTGCCCGCCGCTGCCGATGCTGAAGCTTTCCCAGTTGAGCGCCGCTTTGTTGGTGGCCTGGTCAATGCGCATGTAGTTTGCGCTGGTCTGGGAGATGGTCGCGGTGCCCGCCACCGTTTGCCCGCCGGTGGGCATGACTTGCGCGTAGGAGTAACCCATGAACGAGGAGACCAACGCTGCCAGCATGGCACTGATCACCGGACGCGCGCGGAAGATGTAGGTCAGCGTCCTGCCGCCGGAAATCTTGACGGTGAATTTTTTCACGGGCGCTTGCCGTTTTGCCTGGGCGGTTACGGAAGTTTTCGCGGAAGCGGAGGATTTTGCGTTCATCATTTTGTTGTTGCTCCTGAAGTCTGGTCTGCTGGTTAAGCGGCTCTAAAACAAAACATCATTCCGGCTACATAAAATTACTGGTGCAATGCCTCGTAAGTAGCTTTATACATACCCGTTCGGCCTGAGCCTGTCGAAGGCCATTCATGCTTCGACAAGTTCAGCACGAACGGCCTTGCGGAAGTCAACGGTTGTGGACGCTGCACTAGAACCACTTGGTGAGTTGTACCCAGGCACGCGGGCTGCGATCCCGGTCGGCCACGGGCGCGCTGTCTTTCCTGTCGCTGCGCCAGGCAACGCTGGTGCGCAGCAGGTAATTGTTCTGTTTGCCCACGTTCAAACCCAGGCCGTAACCCAGCACATTGCGGTAGGCCGGGTTGCCCTGCGTGATGTCGGCGGCAGTCGGGGTTTTATGCAACTGGGCATGGCCAAAATCAATGAAGCCGTTCAGCATGAACGGGGTTTGCGGCACATTCCAGCGTATTTCCGCATTCACCACGACACCTTCGTCGCCGACCGCTTCACCCACCGGGTAGGCGCGTACGGCATTGGGGCCACCCAAAGAAAACTGCTCTGCCGAAACCAGGTTCTTCGACGCGGTCTGCCCCTGAAGCGAAACAAGCAGCGACAAGTTGCGCGGCAACGCCTGCTGGCGCTGGTATTCGTAGTTTAACTTGCTGTACGAGCCGGAAGTATTGTAGCCGCCCTGAGCTGGATTTTGATCCAGTGCTTTCTGGTTCGCTATCTTGATGTCAACATTTCCGCTTGTTGCGGTCAACGAGAAGGTGTTCAGGCTGCCGCCAAACACGTTGTCGCTGAAGTCGCCGGAAATCCCTGCGTTGAATACGCGCAAATTTCTTTCGTTACGCGGATAAGTGGGGTCGGTATCAACAAGGTCTTTCAACTTTTTCTGGTTTGCGCCCAAGACGCCGACCACGTTGAAGTTGCGGGTGCGCACGAACGGATGCAACATGTAAATTGACCCGACTTCAGCGGTGCCGTGCGTTTTCGATGACGCGAAGTCCTTTCCCAAGGTGTAGTCAAGCTTGGAATAGCTCGCGCCCAGCTTGGTACCCCAGGGGCCCAGCGGAACGACGTAGGATAACCGCCCCATGGGCGAGCCGTTGCCGTTGGATGTCAGCCCGGTCACCGAAATCAGGTCGCCAAAGCCGGATGGGTTGCTGACGTTCAGATCCGCGCCCACGCGGTATTCGCCAGTGTAGCGGCTGCCCCAGTTATCCAGCTTGACCGAGCCGGAAACGCGCCTGCCGTCATCACCCAGCTCCACCGCCACGTCTGCCGTGCCCACCTTGGCGCCAGGTTGCAGTGTGGACTTGACGATTACGCCGGGGGTGTCGTTCAGCAGCAGCAGGCCGCGTTCCAGGCTTCTCTCGTTGATCGGGTCTCCCGGCTGGATCGCGCCCAGAATACCGCGCGCCCTAGATTCGCGCAGCCGCACCTTCTCGGCCATGTTGAGCTTGACTTCGCCGACGCGCCCTTCCAGCACGGCGATCTCGACTATGCCATCCTTGATTTGCTGGGCGGGAAGATAGGCCTGCGCGAGGAAATAACCCTTGCTGCGGTAATGCACGGCGATCTTGTTGGCGGTCTGGTTGAGTTCTTCAAAATCCAGTTCCTTGCCGATCTGACCGGAAACGAGGGGTAGAAGCGCTGCTTCCGAGAAGATCGTGTTGCCGCTGATCTTGAATGCCGCCACTTTGACCTTCAATCCGGGTTGCGCTTTCAACGCGGGCTTGGCCTCCGGCTGGATGGCTATCTCGGGCGCTGGTTTGGGCACGGCCCTCGGTTCCTTGACGGTATCGAGCACCCTGCCCGCATCGGGGCGTTGCTGCGCAAGGACCTGGTTTGCCAGCGCCAAACCGACGGCTGCGGAGATCAGTGCTGCAGTGAGTGAATGTTGCGATTGCGAACCACATGTCAGTGGCCGTTTTGGTGACATTCTTACCATCTCATGTTTCCTTTTTTGATTTTGAAAGCCCAAAATCCCTGAAACTGCATCTTGCAAGTGTGCGAAACTACCCTAAACCTAACTTGTGGTCAACAGTTATAACGGGCATGGCAAGTAGCCACCCCTGATTATGAAACTCGCCATGCCCGTTCCCTCACTCTACTCTCTCCCGGAGAGAGAGAGGGCGAAGCCCTCGCTACGCGAGATTCACGTTAAGTATATAGGCCGTTGTGGCTGATAAGCTTATTGCAGCAACAGCGACTGCCGCACCGACACGGAGCACACCGACATCAGGGTGCCGGGCAAGATGCCCAGCGCCAATACCGCGAGGCCATTGACCGAGATCAACAGGCCGCTGTCGGGCTGGATGGAAATCGGGGTGTGGCTTTCCGGGGTATCGAAATACATCAGTTTGATGATGCGCAGATAGTAAAAAGCGCCGATCAACGAGAACAGCACCGCCATCACGACCAGCGGGATGTGCCCGGCATTCACCGCCGCGCTGAGCACCGAGAATTTGGCGTAGAAGCCCACGGTGGGAGGTATCCCGGCCATGGACAGCATCAGCAGCAGCATGACGAAGGCGAGCCACGGGCTGCGCTGGTTGAGCCCCTTGAAATCGTTGAGCGTGTCCGCCTCGAAGCCTTCGCGCGACAGCAGCATGATCATGCCGAAACCGCCCAGGCTCATCAGCACGTAAACCACCGCGTAGAACATGGCGGAGCCGTACCCCTCGACAGTGCCGCTCAGCACGCCAATCAGCAGGAAGCCCATGTGCGCGATGGTGGAATAAGCCAGCATGCGTTTCATGTTGGTCTGGGCGATGGCGCTGATGTTGCCGAGCGCCATGGACAGCACGGCGAGAATGGCCAGCATGTCAGACCAGTGCGCCATCAGCGGCTGCAGGCTTTCCACCAGGATGCGCATGACGAAAGCGAAAGCGGCCAGCTTCGGCGCGGTGCCGATCAGCATGGTCATGGCGGTGGGCGCGCCGTGATACACGTCCGGCACCCACATGTGGAACGGCACCGCCCCCAGTTTGAACGCCAGGCCGGACACCACGAATACCAGGCCGAGCGTCAGCAGTTGCTTGTTCTCCACGCCGTGCTTGATGGCATCGGACACCGCGGCCACTTCCAGCGTGCCGGTGGCGCCGTACAGCATGGACATGCCGTACAGCAGCAGGCCGGAGGCCAGCGCGCCGAGAATGAAATATTTCATCGCCGCCTCGGTGGCGGGAACGGAGTCGCGCTGCAGCGCGACCATCGCATACAGGGAAAGCGACAGCAGCTCCAGCCCGAGATAGAGGGTGAGGAAGTGGCTGGCAGAGATCATCACCATCATGCCGAGCAGCGCAAACAGCGCCAGCACCATGAATTCGCCGGAAAACAGCCCGCGCACCATCAGGTAGTTGCGCGAATACACCAGCATCATGGACATGGCCACATAGCTCAGCAGCTTGAGCACGTCGGACATCAGATCGTCCACGAACATGTTGTGGAACAGGTGGGTTACGCCATGCTGGTGCGTGCCTACGGTAATCACCGAGCAGCCGAGCAGGGTCAGTTGCACCAGCAGGTAAGTCAGCGTCTTGTTCGGGCTGGCGACAAACAGATCCACAATCAGGATCGCGCACACCATGACCAGCAGAAAAATTTCTGCGTAGGCGGGAGACAGGGTTGCTAAATAACTCATAATTTCCTCAAATTTCAGTTGTCGCTCCTTCCCCCTTGCAGCGGGAAGGTCGGGAGGGGGGTAGAAACTTTCACCCGGCGCATGAGAGTTCTATCCCCACCCTCTAAGCCGGACGAGCCGGAGCCAAAATTGGGAAGCCGTCTTCTCGCTTTCGCTTACTCTGTTTTCCCTCATCGGAGAGGTAGGTGCGAATTCATTCGCACACCTGACCAAACGCGGCCTGCTCTACACCATCCTGTGAGGAGCGGTAGGTGCGAATTCATTCGCACACCTGACCAGAAATCCTGTGCGAATGAATTCGCACCTACAGTTTGGAGCGCGCGACATGCACCAGCAGGTCGTTCACCGAGGCGTGCATGATTTCGGAAAACGGCAGCGGATAGATTCCCATGCCCAGCACGGTCAGCGCCAGGATGGCCAGCACCAGTTTTTCGCGCGCGTTGATATCTTTCATTTCGGCGACATGGTGGTTGGCCACCGCGCCGAAAACCACCCGCTTGACCATCCACAAGGTGTAAGCCGCGCCGAAGACCAGCGTGGTGGCGGCAAGGAAGGCGTACCAGAAGTTGGCCTTGACCGCGCCCAGAATCACCATGAATTCGCCGACGAAGCCGCTGGTGCCGGGCAGCCCGCTGTTGGCCATGGCAAACAGCATGAAGAAAGCCGCAAACTTCGGCATGGTGTTGGCCACACCGCCATAGTCCGCGATGTTGCGCGAATGCACCCGGTCGTACATCACGCCGACGCACAGGAACAGCGCGCCGGACACGAAGCCGTGCGAAATCATTTGCAGCAGCGCGCCTTCCACGCCGTAGGCGTTGAAGATGAAAAGCCCCAGCGTGACGAAACCCATGTGCGAAACCGAGGAATAGGCGATCAGCTTCTTCATGTCGGTCTGGGTCAGCGCGACCAGGCCGATGTACACCACGGCGATCAGCGACAGGGCGATCATCGCGCCGGCGAGCTGGTGGCTGGCATCTGGCACGATCGGCAGGGAAAAGCGGATGAAGCCATACGCGCCTACCTTCAGCATGATCGCGGCCAGTATCACCGAGCCGCCGGTCGGCGCCTCCACGTGCGCGTCGGGCAACCAGGTATGCACCGGGAACATCGGCACCTTCACCGAGAACGCCGTGAAGAAGGCGATGAACACCAGTATCTGCGCGGTCATCGGGATCGCCATCTGGTGGTAATCCAGAATCTCGAAACTGCCGCCGGAACGGTTGTACAAATACAGCAGCGCAACCAGCATCAACAGCGAGCCGAGCAGGGTGTAAAGAAAGAACTTGACCGCCGCATACACGCGGTTCGGGCCGCCCCACACGCCGATGATGATGAACATCGGAACCAGCATGGCTTCCCAGAAAACGTAGAACAGCACCGCATCGAGCGCGGCAAACACGCCGTTGACCAGCCCGGACATGATAAGGAAAGCGGCCATGTATTGCGCGACGCGCTTCTCGATGACCTTCCATCCGGCAATCACCACCAGCGGGGTGAAGAAGCTGTTGAGCAGTATGAACAGCACCGAGATGCCGTCCGCGCCGAGATGGTAATGAATGTTGTAACGGAGGATCCAGTCGTGCATCTCGACGAACTGCATGGCGCTGGTCGCCCGGTCAAAACCCGTGTAGAGCGGAATCGTCACCAGAAAACCGAGAATGCCGCCGATCAGGGCGATGGTGCGCGCCAGCGGCGCGTTGCGGTCGCCGCCCGTGGCCAGAATCAGGATGCCGAAAAGAATCGGCAGCCAGATGACAACGGTTAACACTGGTAAGCCAAAAATCATGCTTGTTCCTTACATTCAAACATCCGAACACCAACCCCTCCCAACCTCCCCTTATCAGGTGAGGAGGCGTCTTCCCCCCTGACAAGGGGGGGCTGAGGGGGGTTTGTCTTTTGCTTCATGCCAGCCACGTGTGTATTGTCAGCAACACAAATACTCCGATAATCATGGAAAACGCATAGTGGTAGATGTAGCCGGTCTGCACTTTGCGCAGCACGCCGGAGAACAGGCCGACCAGGCGCGCCGAGCCGTTCACCATCAGGCCGTCTATCAGTTTCACATCGCCGATCTTCCACAGGAAATGGCTGGTGCAGCGCGCGCCGCCGGCAAAGAACCAGTCGTTGAAACGGTCGAAGTAGTATTTGTTGTCCAGCACGGTATAAATGACGCTGAACTTGTTCTTGATCGCTTCCGGAATATCCGGGCGCTTCATGTAGAAGTACCAGGAGGCCGCCACCCCGGCGACCGCCAGCCACAGCGGCAGGGTAGCCAGCGAATGCAGCGCCATCGCAAATGCGCCGTGGAATTCCTCGCGCAGCTCGTTCATCGCAGGGTGATTTTCGGAGACGAAGATAGCGTCGCCGAAGTAGCCGCCAAAGAGCATCGGCCCGATGGCGATGAAGCCGATCAGCACGGAAGGAACCGCCAGCAGGATCAGCGGCAGTGTCACCACCCACGGTGTCTCGTGCGGCTTGCCGCCGTGATGGCCATGATCGTCATGCGCATCGCTTGCCACGGCGTGGTCGTCAGCCTGTCCTGAGCTTGTCGAAGGATGCGGCGCTTCGTCATAGCGCTCCTTGCCGTGGAATACCAGGAAGTACATGCGGAACGAGTAGAAAGCGGTGACGAACACCCCGGCCACTACGGCAAAGTAGGCAAAACCGGAGCCGGGCAGATGCGACAGAGCGACCGCCTCGATGATGCTGTCCTTGGAGTAAAAACCGGAGAAGAACGGCGTGCCGATCAATGCCAGCGAGCCGATCAGGGAAGTGATCCAGGTGACCGGCATGTATTTTTTCAGGCCGCCCATGTAGCGGATGTCCTGGTTGTGGTGCATGGCGATGATCACCGAACCGGCGGCCAGGAACAGCAGCGCCTTGAAGAAGGCGTGGGTCATCAGGTGGAAAATCGCCACCGAGTAGGCCGAAGCGCCGAGCGCCACGGTCATGTAGCCCAGTTGCGACAGGGTGGAGTAGGCCACCACGCGCTTGATGTCGTTCTGGACGATGCCGAGAAAGCCCATGAACAGCGCGGTGATCGCGCCGATGATCATGACGAATGACAGCGCGGTGTCGGAAAGCTCGAACAGCGGTGACATGCGCGACACCATGAAAATGCCGGCGGTCACCATGGTGGCGGCATGGATCAGCGCGGAGATCGGGGTCGGACCTTCCATCGAGTCGGGCAGCCAGACGTGCAGCGGGAAC
>JACRPU010000053.1 GCA_016223025.1 Nitrosomonadales bacterium
ATAGAGCCCCGACCAGCGGATTCCATCAGGGGCAGCGGCTAGATGCCGCAAACAAAGCCCGGATATATGGCTGCAATCTTTATCTATTTCTGTCAAAACCGAGTGAAAGCTATTGCAGTTCCGGGGGCGTCCATATATGGCCAAAGGGTGAAGTTGAGCCGACCCGTTATTTCCTGTCCACCTTGCCCGCAAACACCCCGCTCAAGGAGTTGGTGGGCGCCGTCAAGATGCGCTGGCGCATCGGGCGGGACTACCGGGAACTCAAGCAGGAGGTCGGCCTCGGCCATTACGAAGGGCGCAATTGGCGGGGCTTCCATCATCACGCGAGCCTGTGTATCGCGGCTTATGGTTTCCTGATGCTGGAGCGGCTGTCCGGAGCTAAAAAAAACTCCGCCAGACCCGAAGCGCCTCCCGTACCCGAAGGCTTCGGCCCGCGCGGGTCTCGCACCGATGCGGCGGCATATCCCGTGGTCGATATCGACCGTGCGTTTCCGCTTGGCCCGATCCATAGCCAGAAGTCTTTCACAATGCCCGTGTTGCGGAAAACCGTTCGCATGGGGAATGAGAAATTAATAACACAGTACAAATTTGAGTGATAATCGGGAAATGCCATGCGCTACTGGCTAATGAAATCCGAACCCTCAGATTGCAGCATCGACGATCTCGCCGCGATGACTGAACAGACTGTGGCATGGTACGGCGTGCGCAACTACCAGGCACGCAATTTCATGCGCGACCAGATGCGCGTGGGCGATGGCGCGCTGTTCTATCATTCCAACTGCGCGGTGCCGGGTGTCGCAGGCATCGCGCGCGTTGCCAGCACCGCCTATCCCGACGCCACGCAGTTCGACAGAGAGAGCCGGTATTTCGATCCCAAAGCCACGCAGGAAACTCCGCGCTGGTTCAACGTGGACGTGCAACTGGTGAAAAAGATCACGCTGGTTCCGCTGGCCGAATTGCGCAAACACCCCGAACTGGAACGCATGCGCACTTTGCGGCGCGGCAACCGCCTCTCCATCACGCCACTCGATCCCGCCGAGTGGAAATTCATCACCTCCAGGCTGGCGCGCGACTGATGGAGTGGTATGCGGTTTATCTGGCGCTCGGCGCGGTGGCCGGGCTGGTTGCGGGAATGTTCGGCGTCGGCGGCGGGCTATTGCTGGTGCCGGTGCTGCTGTTCGTGTTCGACGCCCGGCATTTCTCCGCCGAACACACCATGCACCTCGCCCTCGGCACCTCGATGGCGACCATCCTGTTCACTTCGCTCTCCAGCGCGCGAAAGCACCACCAGCATGGCGCGGTGAACTGGCGCGTGGTGCGCGGCATCACCCCCGGCGTCCTGCTCGGCACGGCGCTGGGCACCTTGTCCGCCGCATCCGTTCCGGCGCGCGGGCTGGGCATATTCTTCGCGCTGTTCGTCTGTTTTGCCGCCGCGCAAATCCTGCTCGACGTGCGCCCCAAGCCCTCGCGCCTGTTACCCGGTTTCGCGGGCATGAGCGCCGCAGGCGCTTTCACCGGCTGGATCAGCAGCCTGGTTTCTATCGGCGGCGGCACCGTCGTCGTTCCTTTTCTCATCTGGTGCAACGTGCCGCTGCGCAACGCCATCGGCACCTCCGCCGCCATCGGCTTCCCGGTTGCGGTGGGCGGCACGGCGGGCTACATTGTCGCCGGGCTGGGTATGCCCGCGCTGCCTGCGCCCAGTCTCGGCTTCGTCTATCTGCCCGCCCTGCTGTGGGTCGCGCTCGCCACCGTTCTCACCGCGCCGCTCGGCGCAATGGCCGCGCATCGCATCAAAGCGGGGCTGCTGCGCAAACTGTTTGCCGTGCTGTTGATCGCGCTGGCGGCCAAACTGCTGTGGAAGGTGCTGGCTATGTGATATTCATCACATACAAATATCCTCGACTTGCCTATTCTGGCACCGCCACGAGCGGAAACACATTTGCCCATTCAACCACCAACAAGGAGTATTCATGAAGATGCCATTGATCGCCGCCGCTGTTCTGGCCGCCACGCTCTTTTCCCCGCTCGCCGACGCCGCTGACGACGCCCTGCTGGGCGAAGCGCGCAAGGTGGCAACATCGCTGCCGCCCAAAATGCTTGCCGCCTTGCAGGCGGAAATAGACAAGTCCGGCCCCGAAGGCGCGATCCCCGCCTGCAAGGACATGGCTCCGAAGATGGCTGGCGAAATATCGCAGCAAACCGGGTGGAAGATCAAGCGGGTCAGCCTCAAGACGCGCAACGAAGCCCGCGCGACTCCGGACGCATGGGAAAAGGCCGCTCTCGAAGATTTCGACAAGCGCGCCGCTGCGGGTGAGCCGCCCGCCCAACTGGAAAAGGGCGAGAAGGTTGACAACGAGTACCGCTATGTCAAGGCGTTGCCGGTGCAACCGCTCTGCCTGAATTGCCACGGCCCGGCGGACCAGATCAGCGCCGCCGTCAAAGCCGTACTCGGCCAGCAATACCCCAATGACCGCGCCACCGGCTACTCGGCAGGTCAGATTCGCGGCGCGATCAGCGTGCGCAAACCGCTCAACTGAGATTGCCCTCAAGAAAAATTTCCGTTCTCCCTATGCCGGTCAAACCGGAACTAAAATTGTGAAGCCGTCTTCTATGTACTGCATCCCCCTTGCAAGGGGGAGAGAACAGGCGCAGTTCTGATGAACCTGAAAACCTCAGTTGGAAATGGGCCATCCAGGAGCAACCCCTCATCTCCAGCCCTTCCCCCGGTGTCCGACCACGCGGACTTGGCCACGAAATGGTGCAGCGATTGATGCTTGGCCGCCACGTGCAGCGGGTCGGAGCAGGCCGCCAGCGGCTCGATGCTCTTGCGCGCGATCGGCAACATCAACCCGCGGCAATAGTCCTTCAATCCGACGCTCCGATCCACATTCCCCAAAACTTCGCACAAGCGCTCAAGATAATGCTCGAATTCCGCCAGGTTTCCCATTGCACACCCCTTTTGATATGGAAGTGCCCATTATCGCAGGGTTTGGTTAAATTTGACACAGTAAGACTAGTAGAGCGTTCCGTTAAAACGGTTACAAATAAACCGTTCGGCCTGAGCTTGTCGAAGGCCAGTATTGGCGCGGGACTAGCGGTTCGACAAGCTCACCGCGAACGGTAACGGTTTTGCCGGAACGCTCTACTAGGCGGGGAAGGTGCTCAATCCAGGCTCAGGATTGGTTTTGGCGGTTCGATTTTCAGTGCTTTCAATCTGTTAGCGGCATCCTGCGAGGAATCGGTCACCTGCCAGACGCGACCGTTGGGGCTGGGCAATTGCGCCAACGGGATGCGCATCAGATCATCCCGGATATTGCGCCAAGCATCCTGACAAGCGTGTTCGATGGTGCGCTCGATCAGCAGGGACAGAACCGTGATGGCGATGTGCGCGTGAATGCGATGAGGTACCCTTTATCCGTTTTCATCGCGGAAAGTCTGCATGATCCTTTCCACTTCCGACCGCATTTCGACGAACAGGGTCGCCAGCCTGGGATCCAGCGCCTCTCCTCCTTCCTTGAGGATGGTAGCCAGCGCCTCATCCAGGCTCCACGCCTTTTTGTAGGGCCGCTCCGAAGTCAGCGCATCGAAAACATCGGCGATCGCGGTCAGCCTTCCGGCGAGCGGAATCGCTTCGCCCGCCAGCCCGTTGGGATAGCCCTTGCCGTTCCATTTTTCGTGATGGGTCAGCGCCGTCAGCCGCGACAGCCGCAACAGCTCCGAGCGGTGCTCGCCGATAATGTCCGCGCCGATCCGCGCATGCCGCTTGATGATCTCGAATTCTTCCGGGGTCAGCTTCGCGGGCTTGAGCAGGATGCTGTCTGGTATGCCGATCTTGCCGACATCGTGCATGATGGAAGCGGCCATCATGCGGTCGGCCTCGACATCCGTCAGGCCGGACTTACAGGCCAGCAACCTCACGTAAAAACTCAGCCGGATCACGTGCGTGCCGGTTTCGTTGTCCCGGTACTCCGCCGCACGCCCCAGGCAGCGGGTAATCTCCAGCCGCGTTTCTTCCAGCTCCCGGCTTTTGGCCAGCAAGTCCGCCGTCCGCTCCTGCACCAACCCTTCCAGGTGGCGGCTGCGGTCGTACAGCGCCAGGTGGGTTTTCACGCGGGCCAGCACAACCGGGGCGCTCACCGGTTTGACGATGTAGTCCGCCGCGCCGATCGAAAACCCGTAGGCCTCATCTTTCGCGTCCGATCTGGCGGTCACAAAAATGATGGGAATATGGTGGGTGCGATCATCCGCTTTCAGCAGGCGGCAAACCTCGTACCCATCCATTTCCGGCATCATCACATCCAGCAGGATCAGGTCCGGCAGGCTGCCGGAATATACCGCCTTGAGCGCCAGACGTCCGCTGGTCGCCACTTTCACGGTGTGGTGGGCGGACAGAATCCCTTTCAGGACATCAATGTTTGCCTGGTTGTCATCCACCACCAGAACGGATTTTTTTGATAGCTCACTCATGAATTCCTATCCTTTCACTCGCCCGTAACGCCCATGGCCTTCCATTCCGACAGGTCGGCCAGAGCCTTCTCGTAATCATAGCAGTCCACGGAGCGCGCGACGGAATCCAGCGCCTTTATTGCGGTAACATCCCCGCCTGCAAGCTGGCGCATCCGGGCCACGGTATCCTCCACCGAGGAATCGAACTCTTTCAGTTGCAGCATGGCCTTGCATGCCAGCACACCCAGTTCGGCACGTTCCGGCGATACGGCGGCCCCGGCTGCGCCGCTCTCCGCCAGCCTTTTCTGCGCGCGCGAGAGCAGGGCGCCATCAATCGCGGCAATGAGGCTGGCGAGCTCCCGCTCCGCCGCCGCAAGCTGCAATTCCATCCGCGCGTCCCCGCAGTTCGCGATGCCCCCCGCTTCCTTGCTGGCCAGAATGAGAAGCTCCAATTCTGCCGCTTCTCCCTGCAATCTGCCTGCGCCCAGTGTCCCTGCCAGGCCCTTCAGGGTATGCGCCAGCCGTTCTGCCGTTCCCGGGTCTCCGTCCGCCCATGCCTGGCGGATTTCGGAGGTGACATTTTGCTGGCCGGCGCGGAACTTTTCCAGGATCGCGTAAAAGCCCGCCACGCTGCCTCCCGTCCGCCGCACCGCCTCGTCTGTCCGCATCCCCGGCAATAGCGGCAATTCTTCCTGCGGTACGCTTTCCGCTTCCTCGGCGGCAGGAAAGGCGCGCGGATGCTCGGGAACGATCCATCTGGCGAGGACCGCCATCATCTGTCCGGGATCAAATGGCTTGGCGATGTGGTCGTTCATTCCGGCGGCAAGGCATTGCTCCCGATCGTCCGACAGCACGTTGGCGGTCAAGGCGATGATTGGCAATTGCGCGAACTGCGGGTTGTTGCGGATTTTGCGGGTGGCGGTTATGCCGTCCATCACCGGCATCTGCATGTCCATCAGCACGCCGTCGAATTTCTGCTCCCGCATCAGCGCGAGCGCCTCTTCCCCATTTTCGGCAATGGTCACCGTGACGCCCGCCTTCTCCAGCAGTTCCTGCGCCACCTGCTGGTTGATTTCGTTATCTTCCACCAGCAACAGGCGCGCGCCGCTGATCATGGCGGCAAAAGCGGGGCGGAACAACGACGGGTTGGCGACATCCTGTTTCCCGGCCTCGCCGTGCCCGTACACTTCCATGATTGCGTTGAGCAGGCCGCTTTGCTGGAAGGGTTTGGTCAGCACCCCATCCACCGCGATGCCCTCCGCATGGCGCAGTATTTCGCTCTGGCCGAAGGCGGAAACGAGCAATATCTTCGGTGTTTTGCCGGCCCCGGCCAGTTCGCGGATTTGCCGCGCTGCCGCGACGCCATCCAGTTGCGGCATCTTCCAGTCCATCACCACCAGATCGAAGGGCGCCCCCTCCTCAGCCGCCCGTGCGAAAGACTGCACCGCCTCCGCGCCGTTTGCCGCCACCGTCACCCGGAACGCGAAGGCTTTCAGGTAGGCTTCCAGAATATGGCGGCAATTCCCGTTATCGTCCGCCGCCAGCACGCGCAATCCCTGCCAGTCCGGCGCCGGTCTGGGCGGCCTGTGGGCATGCCCCGCCGCTTTCCGGAAGCGGGCGGTGAAAATGAATTTCGAACCCTTGCCCGGCTCGCTTTCCACCCAGATATTTCCGCACATCATTTCCACCAGGCGCCTGCTGATGGACAGCCCCAGGCCGGTGCCGCCAAACTTGCGGGTGGTGGCGGAGTCCGCCTGGGTGAAGGACTGGAACAGTTTTTCGATCTGCTCCTGCGACAGGCCGATGCCGGTATCCTTGACGGTGAAACGCAGGACGGCATGTTCCGCCGTTTCTTCTTCCAGTTCGGCCAGCACCATCACCTCGCCCCGGTCGGTGAACTTGATCGCGTTGGCGGCCAGATTGACCAGTACCTGCCCCAGGCGCAACGGGTCGCCGATGAGGTGCGGCGGCACGTCCAGCGCGGTTTCCAGCAGGAATTCGATATCCTTCTCTTCTGCCTTGCCGGCGACGATGGTCGTCAGTCGGCCCATCACCTCTTCCAGGTCGAAGGGCTCCTGCTCCATCTCCATTTTGCCGGCCTCGATCTTGGAGAAATCCAGCACGTCATTGATGATGCCCAGCAGCGTTTTCGACGCGCCGTGGACTTTTTGCAGGTAATCCCGCTGCTTGGCCGTCAGCCCGGTTTGCAGGCACAGGTGGCTCAGGCCGATGATGGCGTTCATCGGCGTGCGGATTTCGTGGCTCATGTTGGAAAGGAAGTCGCTCTTGGCGCGATTCGCGGCGTCGGCGGCAAGCAGGGCGCGGTGCAGCCCGTCTTCGGCGCGCTTGCGCTCGGTGATGTCTTCCTTGACGGCCACGAAATGCGTGATCGCCCCCTTGTCGTCGCGGACGGGGGAGATGGAAGCGTGCTCCAGAAAAATCTCGCCGCTCTTTTTCCGGTTGTGTATCTCTCCCTGCCATTCGTTGCCGGCAAGAATGGTTTTCCACATCGCGCTATAAAATTCTGCGGTCTGAATGCCGGAATGGAGGATGCGCGGATTCATGCCAATGGCTTCCTCCGCCGAATACCCCGTCACTTCGGCAAATTTTTGGTTGATGTATTCGATCGTGCCGTTCACGTCGGTAATAACGACGCTGATCGGGCTTACTTCTACGGCGCGGGAAAGCGTGAGCAGCTTCTCCTGGATCAGTTTGCGCTCGGTGATGTCGCGCGCCGAGCTGTACACCAGTTGCCTGCCGTCTATCTCCACCCGGGATGCGTTGACCTCGACATCAATGATGCCGCCGTCGCGGCGGCGGTAGCCGGTCTCGAATGCCGGGTTGCCGCTTTCCAATCCTGCGATTTTCGCCAGAATCTCCCCGGCCGACCACTGCGCGTTCCACTGCGCCACGTTCATGGCAAGCAATTCCTGCTCGGTGTAGCCGAGCATGTTGCAGAGCGCCGCGTTGGCCTGAACCACGCTGCCATCGAGATCGCAGACGAATATGCCGTCGCCGGCCGTGCGCAGCAGCGTCTCGTTCTTGTAGCTTTCGCGCCCCAGCGCCGCCGCCGCCCGCAGGGCGCGTTCCCGGCCATGCACCAGCAGCCAGGTGAGCAGGGCGAGCAATATGCTGGTGATGATGCCGCCGTTTCCGATGAGCCACGGCTTGTCCCTGTCCACCCGCTCTTCAAAGCCCGGCAGGGAGTAAAGCAACACCGACCAGGTGCGGCCTGCGACCTTGATCTGCCGGTTGGACTGAAAGAGCGATGCCACCTTGTATTCGTCGCGTCGGAAGGCGTCGGCGTCATACATCACGCTGTTGCCCGACAGCTCGTCCCCGTCAAAGATTTCGATGTCCACATCGTGGCCGCGCTCGCCGAGGATGCCCCCCATCAGATCGCCCATGCGGAACACCAGGCTGATCCAGCCGATGAGGTTGGCGCGGCGCTCCTCGAGGGTGCCGTGCGGGGCGCCGTGCCGGTGCATGGGCAGATACATCAGGAAGCCGGCCTGCTCATCCTTGTCGGTCTCGAACAGCAGGCGCACCTTGCCGGTGATGACGGCATTGCCGGTGTCGCGCGCCAGATCCATCGCGGCGCGGCGCTCCCCGGCAGCGTGTTCGCCGGGCACGGGATGCTCCCGGTCGGAGTAGGTGTCGTAACCGAAGATCACCCGGTTGCGCGCGTCATGCGGTTCGGCATACATCACCGGCACGTAGAAATCGCGTGCTCCCTCCGGGTGAATGGTATATCCGGCCATGCCCTCCCTGCGCATGGCGGCGACATGGCGTTCTTTTTCGGCCAGCGGCACGACGGGGGAGAATCGTATTCCCTGGATGCCGGGGTAGCTTTCTTTCAGGCGCAAGCGGGCGATGTAGTCGCGGAACTCCTCGCGCGTCACCAGGCTGGCGTGGGCGAACAGGCCGTCCACCCCGCGCAGCACCTGCTCGTAGATTTTCATGCGCTGCTCGACGCGGCTGTAGATATCGCTTGCGCGGAAATCGAAGTCCGCTTGCAGCGACTGCACGGCGCCCTGCTGTGCGCCCCTCCACAGTTGATGCGTGATGAGCAGCCCGATGGCGAACACCAGCCAGGGCAGCAGCCAATAATCCCGGCGCCGCATGCGGCGGTCGGTTGCGCGATTGTCCTGGGCAGGAGGGTCATTCATGGTGCGGGTTCAGCTTTCCGGAACAGCAGCAAACTTTTCCGGAATAACCCCATGCCGGGCGAGCCGGAACCGATAAGCAAGCTCTCGCGCAAAGGCGCGAAAAAAACAACCTGACGGGCAAAAGGTGTCTGCACTACAGGGAGGAGGAGCACCGTCGCGCCCGTCAGGTTCGATCTGCAAGACCTTGGGAATCTGCGAGACATGGGAAAATATTACCTCAATGCGCGCCTGGAATGCACCGGAATTTGCCCGATTGCCGCGTAAGGAGAGGGGAAATTTGCTGTCAGTGTTTGCATGACATGATGAGGCGGCGGGCAGAACCCGCATGAGGCGCCATCATTCTCTCAGCCACCTCGCCGCATCCAGCGCGAAATAGGTCAGAATGCCGTCCGCGCCGGCGCGCTTGAACGACAGCAGCGCTTCCAGCACGCAGGCCCGCTCGTTCAGCCAGCCGTTTTGCGCGGCGGCCTTGAGCATGGCGTATTCGCCGCTCACCTGATAGACGAAAGTGGGCGCCTTGAACTCGTCCTTCACGCGGCGCACGATGTCCAGATAAGGCATGCCGGGCTTGACCATCACCATGTCGGCGCCTTCCCGCAAATCCAGCCCCACTTCCCACAGCGCCTCGTCGGAATTGGCCGGATCCATCTGGTAGGTATATTTGTTGCCGGAACCGAGGTTGCCCGCCGAACCCACAGCATCGCGGAACGGCCCGTAGAAGCTGGAAGCATATTTGGCGGAATAGGCCATGATGCGCGTATGGATGCAGTTCTTTTGATCCAGCGCGGCGCGAACCGCGCCGATGCGCCCGTCCATCATGTCGGAAGGCGCCACGATGTCGGCGCCGGCCAGCGCGTGGGTTTGCGCCTGCCGCACCAGCACCGCCACGGTTTCATCGTTCAGCACATAACCGCTGTCGTCTATCAGGCCATCCTGCCCGTGGCTGGTGTAAGGGTCGAGCGCGATGTCGGTCATGACGCCGAGGTCGGGGAAGTTTTTCTTTAGTGCCGCCACCACGCGCGGCACCAGACCGCTCTCATTGTAGGCTTCACGCGCGTCCAGGCTCTTGAGCGGCGCATCAATTACCGGAAAGATCGCCATGACCGGAACGCCGAGCTTGACACATTGCTCGGCATCCTTGAGCAACAGGTCCAGAGTTTTGCGCTGTACCCCCGGCATGGACTTGACATCCTCCGTTCTGCCATTCCCTTCGAGCACGAAAACCGGGTAGATGAAATCTGCCGATGTGAGCACATGCTCACGCATCAGGTCGCGTGAAAAGGCATCGTGGCGCATCCGCCGCATCCGTTTATGCGGGTATTGTCCCAGTGTTTGCATGGTAATCTTTCAAAAAATTGGGTTTGCCGGAACTATTTTAGAATTCCTTTATCCTATTGCTCAGATGACGTGAGTCATCTCCCGTTTCTCCTCCCTGAGCGGGTAGTCTTAACCCTACTGTTAAGACATCTTATGCCCCTGGCTTCCCCCTTTAGCCAGGGGCGTTTTTTTCCTGCTACCCGGCACTCAGCCAGCTCCCGATCACTGCTTCGGCCTCATCCACACCGGTTTTTTTCAGGCTGGAAAACAACTGTGCCGAGCAATGCGGGAAATGCTCCGCGAGGTGGTATGTTACACGATTCAACGTCAGGGTTGCTTGCTGGCGGCTCAGCTTGTCCGACTTGGTAAGCAGAATATGCACCGGCCTGCCGGTAAGCGCAAACCACTCCAGCATCTGCTCGTCCAGATCGGTGAGCGGATGGCGCGCATCCATTATGACAACCAGCCCACACAAGGCTTCCCTGGTTTGCAAGTACTGACTCAACAGCCCTTCCCAGTGCGCTCGAACATCCGGCGGCACCTTGGCGTAACCGTAACCGGGCAAGTCCACCAGAAAATTGTGGTTTCCCAGTGAAAAATAGTTGATGTGCTGGGTGCGCCCCGGCGTCTTGCTGGTGTAGGCCAGCCTGGTGTGGTTGGCCAGCGTGTTGATGGCGCTGGACTTG
Organism: Nitrosomonadales bacterium; assembly: GCA_016223025.1. Lineage (GTDB taxonomy): Bacteria > Pseudomonadota > Gammaproteobacteria > Burkholderiales > Gallionellaceae > VIKH01. Next base: position 10,619 of record JACRPU010000053.1, read on the forward strand.
CCCGCATTGGAGCGCCCGGCAAAAGCCACTTCCCTGCCGCCGTGCGCCGGCAGATCGCGCAGATGGTTGACTGTGGTAAAAAACGCCGCCTTGGAAAACAACCCCATTACCAGGCCGAAAATATCTTGTCGGCTGCGGCAATCGTCGCGGCAATGTCGGCATCGGTGTGTGCCGCCGACACAAAGCCCGCCTCGAACGCGGACGGCGCAAGATATACCCCTTCGCCCAGCATGGCATGGAAGAATCGGTTGAATGCCGCCTTGTCGCCGGCCATGACTTCGGCATAGGAGGTTGGCGCGGTTTTGCTGAAATACAGGCCGAACATGCTGCCGATGGATTGGGCGCTGAACGGAATACCATGTTTTCCGGCGGCGGCGCTCAACCCTTCGGTCATTTGTCTGGCTGTCTGTGTCAGGCGTTCGTAGAAGCCGGGCGCCTGCACCAGTTTCAGCGTGGACAGGCCTGCCGCCACCGCCACCGGGTTGCCGGACAGGGTGCCCGCCTGATAGACCGCGCCCAGCGGAGCCAGGCACTGCATGATGTCGCGGCGACCGCCGAATGCGGCGGCGGGCAGGCCGCCGCCCATCACCTTGCCCAGCGTCAGCAGGTCGGGCTTGATGCCGTAGTGGCCGTGTGCACCTTGCAAACCGACGCGAAAGCCGCTCATCACCTCGTCCAGGATCAGCACCGCGCCGTGTTTGGTACACAGCGAACGCATCGCGTCGAGGAATTCGCGTTTGGGCAAAATTAAATTCATGTTGCCCGCCACCGGTTCGACGATCACCGCCGCGATTTCCTTGCCTATTTCCGCGAAGGCGCGTTCCAGCCCGTCCGCATCGTTGTAATCCAGCACCGTGGTCAGCGCCGCGATTTCCGCAGGCACGCCAGAGGAACTGGGCTGGCCGAAGGTCAGCGCGCCGGAACCCGCCTTGACCAGCAGGCCGTCGGAATGGCCGTGGTAGCAGCCCTCGAACTTGATGATGCGGCTGCGCCCGGTAAACCCGCGCGCCAAACGGATCGCCGTCATGGTGGCCTCGGTGCCGGAGCTGACCAGGCGCACCATTTCCAGGCTGGGCAGCAGCTTGCACAGCAACTCGGCAATTTCCAGTTCTGATGCGGTCGGTGCGCCGAAACCCAGGCCTTGCGCTGCCGCGTCCTGCACCGCCTTGACCACATCGGGATGGCAGTGGCCGACGATCATCGGCCCCCAGGAATTGACGTAATCAATGTAGCGCTTGCCGTCGGCATCCCACACATAGGCGCCCTGGCCGCGCTGGAAAAACAGCGGCGTGCCGCCCACCGACTTGAAGGCGCGCACCGGCGAGTTCACTCCGCCCGGAATGATGCGCTGCGATTGCTCGAAAAGTTCCTGGTTGCGCGATGTCATGATGCTGGTTCCCGAATAAAGAGTCTTGAAAAATCCTGTGCGACCGACGGTATATCCGCCGCATCAAATAACGCGGAAATCACTGCCAGCGCATCCGCTCCCGCCCGCACCAGCGCTGCGCCGTTTTGCGCGGTAATCCCGCCGATCGCCACCAGCGGCACGGCCATTTCGGCGCGCGCCTGCCGCAGCAGCCCGGCATCCGCCCGCACCGCAGCGGGTTTGACGCCGGAAGGAAAGAACGTGCCGAATGCCACGTAATCCGCCCCCGCGTTGACGGCTTCCCGCGCCAGCGCGATGCGATTATAGCAAGAGACGCCGATGATCACGCGTTTGCCCAGCGCGCCGCGCGCCGCAATCAAGTCCCCATCCGCTGCGCCCAGATGCACTCCGTCCGCGTCCACCTGCGCCGCGAGGTGCGCATCATCGTTCACCAGGAACGGCACGGCAAACTCGCGCGCCAGTTCGCGCAAGGCAGAGGCCTGCACCAGCCGCAATGCGGCATCTGCGGATTTGTTGCGGTACTGCAACGCACGTACCCCACTCCCAAGCGCCAGCCGCGTGCGGCGCAGCAAATCCGTTGTGTCGGCGCTGTCCGGCGTGATGGCGTATAGCCCGCTTACCGTCTGTTGAAAACTATCTCTCAAACCCTCACCTCAATCCTCTCCCGCGCACCCGCAAGGGGTAGGCCGTGGTTGTACCGCAAGGGTAGGCAAATCTGTTACCAGCCAGAGGCTGGACAGAATTTGCACTAAGGGGCTGAAGCCCCAACAACACACGCACAGCGGGAGAGGAGGCTACCGTCGCCCCCTCGGGGCGGAGGCATTTGTCCTGCCGCTAATGCCGGGTGTTCTGTGGCTCGTCATCCTCTTCTTCATCCCGCGCCCAGAACAGCCGGTCGGGAATATGCTGCCCCATGCCGGGCCGGAAGCCGAACTGCAAAGCCTGCCAGGTATATTCCTGCGCTTCCTGCACCGCCTCTTCCACCGAAAGGCCGTTTGCCAGCAGCGCCGCGATGGCCGACGACAGCGTACACCCGGAGCCGTGGTAAATGCCGGGCAGGCGCGGCCAGCTATCGGCGCGCACCAGGCCGCGCTCGCCGTACAGGGTGTTGATCACTTTGGGTGTTTGCTCGTGCGTTCCGGTTATCAGCACATACTCGCAACCCAACAGCACAATGCGTTTTGCGCACTCGGCCAAACCGGGGCTATCCTCATCGCTGTCCTCGTCGTGGACCAGGCGCCGCGCCTCGATGCCGTTCGGCGTCAGGATGGTGGTTTGCGGCAGCAGCAGCTCGCGCATCGCGTCCAGCATATCCTCGTTGACCAGCTCGTCGCCGCGCCCGGATGACAGCACCGGATCGAACACCAGCGGAATGCCGGGATAGTCCGAAATGATTTCGGCAATCGCCGCAATGTTCTCCACGCTGCCCAGCAGGCCGATCTTGAACGCGTCAACCGGCATGTCCTCCAGCACCGCGCGAGCCTGGTCGCTGACCCACTCGGCGTCAACCGGCATCACGCCGTCCACTCCCCCGGTGTCCTGCACCGTAACCGCCGTCACCACCGACAGCGGGTGGCAACCGATACTGGCAATGGTCAGGAGGTCGGCCTGCAAACCGGCTCCTCCGCTGGGGTCGGTGGCGGCAAAAGAGAGAACAATCGGCGGGGTATCTGGCAAGTTAGGAGGCATGGCTGTGTTTGCGTGGGCGTGAAGGGTATTTATTCTAGCCGAAATCTCCTGTCATAACCCCGGAATGCGGTTAAAAATTTGAGGGGCGCGCTCATGGGGGGCTTGTTCGGTCTTTCCTTTATAATGACCCCGTTTTACCCTGATAATCTACCAGGGCGCGAGATATTGGATATGCCGGAAATCCGGCTTCTAACCCGTTAATCCATCGGCACGTTCCATCTGCCCATGCTTGGGCTGCCCGGAACGATCGCTTTCAATTGCAATTACTTTTTCAATCTAGATACAGGGAAACCGGCTGCACGATGATTTCAAGAATTACTGCTATCGCTGACCGGGCGCGGATCGGGGCGGATGCCTTGCCGCAAGTCGCTTCCGGCCCGCTCAAGGCATGTCTGTGGTCGCTGGTACTGATCGGTTTGGCCGCACGCCTGTTGCCGCTCGCCGATTTTGACAATCGCCTGTTCTGGCAATATATAACCGAGGACGGCTATCTGCTGCAGACAGTCGCGCGAAACATGGCTATCGGGCTGGGCATGTCAACGGCGGAAGGAACCATACCCACAAACGGGGTTCAGCCCCTAGCGGTTCTTTTGTATGCGGGCCTGCATTTTGTTGCGGGCGGATCAAAGCTTTCGGGTATCGCATTGGTGACGCTGTTCTCCGCCCTTGTGTCCGCAGTGGCGGGATATTATGCGTACAAGGTTGCCGCGCTCGTTTTTTCCGGCCTTCGGCATGGGCGCGAACTCGCGATGATCTCTGCCGCTTTGTGGTTTGCTGCGCCGCACACGATTACGCACAGCATGAATGGGCTCGAGACCGGCATATATTTCGCCTCGATTCTTTTCACGCTCAACTATTATCTGGCCGTTGTTTCGACCGGCTCGCCGCCCCTTGTCTGGCGGCAAAGATTGCCGCTCGGATTCTTGCTCGGCCTTACGTTTCTCGCCAGGAACGACGCGATCTTTTTCATCGGAGGATTGTTGCTGGCGCACTTCGCGCTGGGGGGCGAGAACGACGGGGGCGGTCGCCGTCACCGGCTGAACGACTGCCTGGTGGCCGGCGCAACCAGCCTGCTTGTCGCCGCACCCTGGCTTATAAACAATTACGCCCTGTTTGGGTCAATCGTCCCGATCAGCGGCATTTCGGAATCCCGCGATGCCCATTTCGGGCAGAACCTGCCCGGTATTCCGGCCACCATTTTTGGGTCAACCTTCATCTTTGCCCCCATCCCCACCTCCATTCAACGCGCCGTGCCCGTCATTCTGCTGTCGCTCGCAAGCGTTGCGGTATCGCTTTGGGGGTTCTGGTTTTTTGCGGCAAGGCTTACGCTCGCATCGCGGCGTTTTTTTCTTGGTAGCCTCATTTTCGTATTGTGCATTTCTTCTTACTACGGCCTCTTTTTCGGGGCACCACACTTTCTGGCAAGATACATCCACCCGCTTTCACCGTTTCTGTGGTTTGCAACTGCCGCAACCGTATTTTTTCTCCTGGGCCTATTTTCGCGCACTTTTTCCGGTTTCCGGCGCGCGGCACTTTCCGTCGTGCTGGCGCTGACGTTCGGTGCGGCGGCATTTGCCTATTCCGATTTCGCGCGTGGATATGCAAAAGGAACTTCGCAAATGCACCAGCATATCGTCAAGTGGGTTCAAGAGCATGTTTCCGAGTCGCAATGGGTCGGCGCGCCGCAAACCGGCACGCTCGGTTTCTTTCACGACCGCACCATCAACCTTGACGGGAAAGTCAACCCTGCCGCCCTTCGCGCCATCCTCGATAAAGGTGACGTCCTGGAATATGTCACGAATTCAAGGATTGATTACATTGTTGATTGGAGAACGAGGAAAGACTGGACGAAGATCAGAAGCGATTCGCAGTTTGCGAAGGAATTTGAAGTCGTCATCCGGGACGAGCAATCCAATCTGGGAGTCCTGAGGCGCATTCGCCCGGTTCAACCGCGATAGTGGCTCACGAGGCGCGGATCACGCCTTGTTGAATACGGTTCCCAGAAGGTTTGTTTTTGACAGGTGGCGAAGCGCGTCGTCAATTTCGCGCTTGGTGGACATGCCGTTCGCAATCACCATCAGAACGCAGTCAATCTGCGGCAATACGGAAATGGCATCGTCGCTGTGCAGCAGGGACGGCAAATCAAAGATGATAATGCGCGACTCGTAGTGTTCCCGCAGCCCCTTGATGAGGCCGGAGATATTGCCAGAGGAAAGGGTTTCGGACGGGTTCCTCACCGCGTCTCTGGTTGGCAGCACCACCAGTCGCGGTATGTCCGGGTTGACAAGAATGTCCGCCAGTTCAACTTTTCCATCCAGCAGGTCGTTCAGCGACTTATCCAGGGGGATCCCGAGATAAACGCCTATTTTTGGCTGCCGCAGGTCAAAATCCACCAGCATGGCCGTCGTGTCGGTTTTCTGGGCAATGCTCATCGCCAGGTTGATGGCGATCACGGTTTTCCCGACCGCAGGAGTGGGCGAAGTAATGGCCAGGGTGCGCCAGCCGTTTTCCTCCATCTTTTGCAGTACCTGCGTGCGCAGAACGTCCATGATCACGCTCGTCGGATCGTTCTTGTTGAACGCGAATATGCGGTTTTTTTCCAGGGTTTCCAACTGCAGCCTGACCACGCGCGTCCGGCTGTAGGCGACCTCAGACAATTCAATGGGAGGGCGCGGCGCGGCAGGTGCCATTTCTTCCTGCGGGATATCCGGCTGCAATGAAGCGGCGGGAGCGGCTGTATCAGGTTGCTGCTTTTTGGCTTTTTCAATAGCCTGTTTGATGCGTTCCATTCGTTATTCCTAGGATAGCCTGGCCTGTATCTTCGTCAGCACGATATCCAGCGGCATGAAAAAGAAGTGGATTGCTGCGGCAGCCGCGATCGCTGATCCAAAAAACGCGATAGCCGACAGTTTGAGCAAGCGCTTCCTGCGCGCCTCTTCCTCGCACGTAACGAGATAGGGGATGACGGCCAGCGGCGGCTGGCCCAAAACATGGGACAGCGCGCCGACCCCCCGTATCCGCTGATCCAAAGTGGTCATAAGCACGAGCATGCCGCCGGAAGATGCGATAGCCAGGAAAAAACCCATCAGAATGATTTTTATCCGGTCGGGTTTAACGGGTTTTTCCGGCTGTCGCGGAGGTTCGAGCAGCGAAAAATGCTCCGATTTGCTCTCGCTTTCCAGGTTTTCCGCAATTTTCGCGTTCATTTTCTTGCCGTAGATTTCCTCATATTTTCTCTGCGCGCTGTCGCGGTCGCGGAGAAGAATGTCCAGCCCCTGCTTGACCCTGGGGGTCTGCTCCATCGCATGTTCGTTCTGGGAGATTTTTCCTTGCAGCATTTTTCGCTGCTGTTCGAGCGATTCCAGCCTGGCAATGGCCGAGTCCACTTTGGACTGTGCCAGGTACACTGCCAGGGTGGGGGTGGAAGCCGGCGCGCTTTGCGCCCCAGGCGTATCGGCAGATTGTTCCATCGCCCCGATTTTGAGCTTGAGCGCCTTGAGGTCCGGGTGCGACTCCGTATAGGCGGTCGAAAGCTTGGCGTATTCTGCCTTGAGTCTCGGCAGTTCCTGGGACGGCAGTTCGCCCGTGCCGCTTTTGGCGGCAGCTAGCTCGGCTTCAAGGGAGCGGAGCGCATCTTTGGTGCTCCGGATATCGCGTTCGACCTCGTGCAGGTCGTTTTCGGCGCGGGCCAGCATGTTCGCCCGCAGGGCTTCCTGCTCCGGCAGGCTGTTGCTGTTCTGCCTTTTGAATGCGGCGATCATGCTCTCCAGGCGATCAACCTCGGCTTTCAGCTTGTCCGATTCCTGGGTGAGGAAAAGCGTGGTTTCCGTGGCGCTCTCGGTGCGCAGTTTGACATTCCAGTCAAGGAAAAGGGCGATGAGATCCTTGGCGACACTGTTGGCGATATCCGGGTGGCGGTCCTCGAAAGACAGCTTGAAGGCAACAGTCGTTTTGCCCACGCGGTAGTTTTGCATGGAGTCAACATTGACCAGCTCGATACCGATGCGGTCGCGCATTCTATCAATCAGTTCCGTGGTGGTTCGCGATCCGGCGCTTTCCTTGAAGAGGCCATGCTTGTTGGCGATGCGCAGCAGGCTGTCACGGGTCAGCACCAGTTGCTTGATGACATTGATCCGCTCGTCAAACTGGCTCTTGATCGTGGAAGACACGACATTGTCGGGAATCTGCTGCGACTCCACCATGATGGTTCCGGTGGAGCGGAAGGTTGGAGGCATAATGACGGCAACAACGATTGCGGCCAGAAAAACCACCGCAAATGCCCCGATCAGATAAGGGATACGGCGGCGCGCGATTGTCAGATAGTCATGCGGGGTGAGTTGATAATCGGCGGCCATAACAGTTTAAAATATCGGGTGGCAATTCAGAAACTTGAGCGGTTATAGTTTAAAGAAATCCCGATCAGGTTCGAAGAGGCGCCTATTCCGCTCCCCTCTCGTACCCTGCGCTGATAATGCGCTCTCGCCGCCCAGGATGCATCGAGGTCGCGCTGTACCCAGGCGCCCATGGTGCGGTTGGTCTCATCCGTTACCGAGCGGTTCTTCCGCCACCCGAGATTGATGCCGGCTCTGCTGCGCTCGCTCAGTTCGTGGCTCCAGTCCCCGTTCATCTGGTCTGAGGTGACAAAATTGCCCAGGCCGCTGGGAGAAGTCTGGCGGTTTGCGTTCAGTGCCAGACGGTTCCGTTGACCCGCATACTGCGCGGTTACGCCATATTGCGAACTGCTGCTGGCGCCGCCCCCCATGGAGTTGCCCGCCTGGACGGTGCCGTCCAGCCGTTCCGAAATTTTCAGGTTCAAACCGAGCATGGATCCGGTCCGGTGGCCGGATAACCCGCCGCCGGAAGGGGTTTGATCGGAGTACGTCAGGTTCAGGAACGGAGCAACGCTTTCGCTCCAGTCGTAGGTGAGCTTCAGCCCGCCGGATCGCGTGGCGTAATCAACATACGTGCCGCCATCGTAGGAAATATCCGTGTATGCGCCGTCCGCCGCAAGCGTGCCGCGCTCGCTCAACGGTTTGCTCCAGGTGGCGGACAAGGTGCGGGAAGTGCGGGTGCCGTCTACCGCAACCGGACCTGACACACCGGCCTCGGTAGCGCGTGTCGCAGCCTCGTCGTATCTGGCGGAAATGCCGAACCCGCCCGCATCGCCCTGGCGATGCCAGCTGAAAAACACGCCGGGATCTTCGCGGTTCAGGCTCAGGGCGGTATTGGAAGAGCGCGCTACCTGGAGGGTCAGCCCGGCTCTCCATTCGTTCGCCCCATCTGTTCTGGCGAGCGTGTACCCCGGCGCAAACACGGCGCGCCTTATGCTGCCCTGGCTCGCTGGCGACATGGCGGGGTTGGTCTCGTATTCCGCCGAGATACTGGATGTCACAACGTGCTGCCAGGGGTCTGCCCACCCGCGCTCCGCCCAGAGCATATGGACGGCCAGAAAGAAGGTTAAACCGGCAAACCGGGGCGAGAGGAACCCCTTCCATTTTCGGTGCGGGCAAGCGATAAAAAAATACGCCTGGTCATGGCGCGGCATGATCACTTCATGGTACCACGATGGTATCGCCCGCATGGAGCTGTATGTTGGTCGTCATATCCCTGCCAGAAATGATGTCCTTGTAACGCACGGGTAAAATATCCTGACCATCCGGTTTTGCGCGGATTACCTTGATGCCGCTTTCGTCGGCAAATCTGTCAAACCCCCCGGACAGGCTGATTGCCTGCAGCACGGTCAGAGGGCCGCCGATGGCCAACATTCCGGGGCGAACGACTTTTCCCAGAATGTAAGCGCTGTTGCCGCCGGTTCCTGTTATTACAACCGTAACGACCGGTTCAGGGATGTATGTTTTCAGTTTTGCGGTAATAGCTTGCTCGGCTTCTGGCGTGCTGAGACCGGCCACCTCAATCCGCCCGGCCAGCGGTATGGTGATGCTGCCGTCAGGCAGTACCACCACTTGACTCCGCAAGGTATCTTCGCGCCAAACCGAAACCTGTACCGCATCTCCCTGGCGCAGCCGGTAAATGTCCGGTTTGTCCGCAGCAATAGCCGATCCAGCCATTGCCCACAGCAGGGAAAGCGCAATCAATAACATTCTGCCCATCTTGAGGTTCCTTTTGCATTAAACCACCCTGAAACCGGCACCTGGCACGAGCCTCTGCTCCCGGTTACCGCTGGCTGACCCATCATACCCAGAACCTGCCGCCCCGGCAATTTGACCGAGTCGTTCGCCCTCCGGCCAGCTCCTTATCCGGCAACCGCAGGCTTGCTTGCCTGCTGCCATTGCGCATATTCCCGTTACGGGGTCATGTGTCCGACCAGCCAGTACCGTTCTTCGCTCCGCACCGCTCGCAGCATGCTCCCCAAAAATTCCTGCTGTACCCGGTACGAGTCCTGCTCTTCGTTGGATATGGTGGAAACGCGCACCAGAATGCCGTCCGGCACCTTTCCGGTCAAACCGTAGCCGATCGCCGCCATCTTTTGTTCGATCCATCCGCGGGTAAGGGCATCCCCCACGCGGATCCAGTAGGTTATCGGTTCGTTGCGCGCTCCCTGTTTTGCGACCAGGCGCATCACCGGTATTTGCCCGATGGCCGTATCAATGACAGTCTTGGTCTTGTTGCTGATTTCAAAACCGCCGGACGCGTAGCAGATCTCTGGCCTGTGGGCGTGCAGGTCGGTCTTCTGCGCCCCGCCGTAAGCTATCGAGAGCATGACGCGCTCGCCATCGCCGTTGATATAGGTGCGGGAGAGCGTCTGGTTGTAAATCTTCCCGAGCATCCCTTTCACGTCGGGGGTGACGATATGGGCAGCGGCGGACGGATCCGTTTTCCAGCCGTCAAACTCCTCGGGGATGATGGCTTCCAGATCAATCCGGGCGCGCTGGCTTGCCTCCGTGGCGGCGGGAGTCATGAACGCGGTCAGGGCGGCTGTCGCCACCATGAGCGCTCCGAGCACCAGGCTGGCAATTACCGGTTTTTTCATTGGTTGCCGCCAGCGGGTTGCGCGGCTTGCGCCTCCCGTTTTTTTATCAGGAGTTGCAGCAAGGTATCCGCGCCCATGATCAGCACCAGCCCGCTCAGGAACAGGATCATGCCGGCAAAGCCGTGCAGGAAGCCTTGCCCCGCCTCATCGCCAAAATAGTACGTGATCAGAGTGAGCGTGATGACGCGGATGACGTTGGCGGCAAACGAGATGGGCACGATTAAAATAGCCAGCGCCGCATTGCGGAACACCGAGGTGTGGCGGACAACATTCAGGTAAAACAAGCCCAGCGATTCCAGCGTCAACAGCGTTTGCAGCCCGGCGCAGGCATCCGCCACGAGAAGCTGGTATTGCCCGATTTGCAGGATGACGCCGTTGCGGGCGATGGGGTAGCCGGCCCAGAACAATACATTTTCCGTCACATAAGACACCGCCATTTTCATCGGCATGGTGAGCACGATCACCACGGTACCCGGCAAGGGGATCATGAACAGCAGAAAGAATAGCGGGAACCACACCACCTTCAGCGCGCTGCTGCCGTGTTTGACCAGCAGGACTGCGGCAAGCATCCAGATAAAAGAACCCATCTCGAACGCCATGATCTCTTGCGAGCGACCGACAGCATACAAGAACAGCGCGATGGCAAAGACCGGCCAGCCCGCAACAGAGGGAGTATTGCCTTCGCTTTTCGCCATCGCGTCCGGCCACAGCCGGTAAATGAGCCAAATCGCGAGCGCGAGGATAATCGGCCCGTGCGCCTGCTCTTCCGTAGACCACAAGCCGCGGAACAGGTCGTAGAGGGTAGGGACATACAAGACCAGCATGCCCAGCACTATGGGCCACCATTCCGGCATGGCCGCCTTCATGCCGGGCACTCTGGTCGCAAGAGGGATCATGGCTGGATTGCCCATTGGGGTATGCGCATCATTTTTCCCGGCAGCAGAAAACCGGATATCCCGCTACTTTTGCCCGAATGCCCCGCCCCCGGTCTGGTTGGCTGCGGCGGCATCCGCCGGTTTTGTTTCCTGGCCGCCGGCGGGCGCCGAAGCGGCAGACATGGGTTGCGCCGCAACCGGTGCCGAGGCGCCCAGATATTCAATCTTGGCCGACGAGCGCAAATGCGCAACCTCGGCATCTGCCGCTTCCTTGAGCTTCTTGTTGAACAAGTATTTCTCGATTTGCGGTGCGGCGTCCTTGGCCGCGACCGGAGCATCCTTGATGTCAACGAGCGCGTTTATCAGGCTGTTTCCGCCCTCCCTGACGATGAACAACTGGCTTCTCGGCATGGCCAGCAGCCTGGACGACATCTCCGGCGGCATGTCCGTGCTGGTGCGCGTCAACTGGCCGCGCCCGTACCTGACGCCATTCTTGTCCAGCCACGCCGCAACATCATCCAGCGACCTGGCGGAATCCAGGGCGCGCTTGAAATTGTCGTTGAAGTCGTTGCCGGAGATAACCAGTTGCTTCATGTCGAATTGCTTGCGCTGCGCGAAGAATTCGGGATGCTTCTGGAAATAGTCTTCCACCTCGGCCCTGGATGGTTTGGTAAGCTTGGCAGTTATGCTTTGCAAATAGGCTTGCGCGATGATCTGCGCCTTGGCGCGCTCGATTGCCTTCATGACATCCGGCGTGCGGTCCATCTTGTTGCGGGCCGCCTCGGCAAGAATCAACTGGCGGTCAATCAGCGATTCCAGCAATTGCTTGGACGCCGCCTCCTGCTGGCCGGGCTGGACATTGGCGCGGCTCAATTCATCGTTGAGCTGGAGTACGGTGATTTCTTCGCCGTTTACCTTGGCCAGCGCCTGTCCGGCTTTCTCTTTTTTCCCCTTGCTGTCGCAGGCCGCGAGGCCGGCAGCAACGGCAAGCACCAGCACCCCGCAAAGCATGCGGCTGCATGGCGCGGATTTTTTTCCCTTTACGGACGACAGCACATTAAAACGGGTCAAGACTTGCCTCCTTCACTGTTGCTGATTTATCAATAAATGCATGCTCGAACAGGCCGGGCAATTGCGGGAACGAAAAGCGGGGGGAGATAATGGGCGCTCGCCATAGGCCCGGTTGGCGCAAGTGCGCAAACTATACGTTCATCACCCTTCTGTCAATTGTACTTCAGGTCAGGTGTACTTCAGGTCAGGGCTTTTCCGGCAGGCATAGCCGCAAGTTGTCGCTCCAGCTTCCCGCAGACAGACCAAACGCGAGCATGAGCTTGTCATTCAACAGCATGGAATTCATGGGCCGCACCGCTGGCGCAGGGTATTCGGGCGTGGTGATGGGCACCAGCTTCGGCATGGGTTGCACCCTGGCCAGGCGCAGGATTTCTGCGGCAAAGCCGCACCAGGACACGCTGCCGGACGAAGTAAGATGATAGGTGCCGGAAACGCGCCCGATCGCATTCTTGCCTGCGCCGGGTGCGCACAGTTGCGCCAGCACGAGCGCGCTGATTTCGCCCAGCGAGCGGCTCCAGGTGGGGGCGCCGATCTGGTCATCCACCACGCGCAGCTCGCTGCGCTCCTTAGCGAGGCGCAACATGGTCAGCATAAAGTTATTGCCGCGTGCGCCATACACCCAACTGGTGCGGAAAATCAGGTGATCCGCGCCGCTGGCGCGGATGGCTTCTTCCCCGGCGAGCTTGGTTTTACCGTACACGCTGAGCGGGTTGGGTTTGTCTGTCTCAACGTAGGCCGTATCCTTGCGGCCATCAAAAATATAATCGGTCGAGTAGTGAACCAGCAGCGCGCCCAACTTTCCGGTTTCCTCGGCAAATACGCCGGGGGCGGCGCCGTTGATCGCCATGGCAAGATCGGGTTCGGATTCGGCCTTATCTACGGCGGTGTAAGCGGCGGTGTTGACGATGATGTCCGGCTTGATCGAGCGGACAGTTTTCCGGATGGCATCCGGGTCGGCGAGGTTGAGATCGTCCACATCCAGCGCGATTATCTGCCCCAGAGGGGCCAGCGTGCGCTGCAATTCCCAGCCGACTTGCCCGTTCTTGCCGGTAAGCAGGATTTTTTTCATGCGAACACTTCGGCTTCCTTGAAGGGTTTCCCGGCCCGGTCCTTGCCGGACAGCAGCGGATCAGCCCCGGCCATCTGCCAGTCTATCGCAAGGTCGGGATCATTCCAGAGGATCGAGCGCTCGTGCTCCGGCGCCCAGTAATCGGTGGTTTTGTACAGAAATTCGGCATACTCGCTGCGTACGACGAAGCCGTGGGCAAAACCTTCCGGAACCCAGAGCATCCGCTTGTTTTCGGCGGAAAGCACAGTGCCCTCCCATTGCCCGAAAGTCGGAGATGACCGGCGGATGTCCACGGCGACATCGAACACTTCGCCAGCCACTACGCGCACCAGCTTGCCCTGCGGCTGGCGTATCTGGTAGTGCAGGCCGCGCAGGACATTTTGCGCGGAGCGGGAATGGTTGTCCTGCACGAAATCGGCGTCGCGCCCGGCCAGTTGCCCGAACACCCGACGGTTGAAGCTTTCAAAAAAGAAGCCGCGCGCGTCACCGAACACCCTGGGTTCGATAATCAATAATCCCGGTATCGCGGTTCGGACGGCTTGCATGACTAGAAAGCCCCTTCTTTCAGGATGCCGAGCAGATACTGGCCGTAACCGTTTTTTGCCAGCGGGCGGGCCAGTTTTTCCACTTGTTCAGCCGTGATGAAATTTTGCCGGTAGGCGATTTCTTCGGGGCAGGCAATCTTCAGCCCCTGGCGTTTCTCCAGCGTCTGGATGAATAGCGAGGCTTCCAGCAGCGATTCGTGGGTGCCGGTATCCAGCCAGGCGTAACCCCGGCGCATGACTTGCACATCCAGCTTGCCCATCTCCAGGTAACGTTGGTTGACCGTGGTGATTTCCAGTTCGCCGCGCGCGGAAGGCTCGATGGATTTCGCGATTGCCACGACATCGTTGTCGTAAAAATACAGGCCCGTGACGGCATAGTTGGATTTGGGTAGTGCGGGTTTTTCTTCCAGGCTGATCGCGCGCCCCGCCGCATCGAATTCCACCACGCCGTAACGCTCCGGATCGTTGACATGGTAGGCGAATACCGTGCCGCCATCCGGCTTGCCCGCAGCGGCGCGCAGCATGCGATCGAAGCCGTGGCCATAAAATATGTTGTCTCCCAGCACCATGGAACACGAGCCGTTGCCGATGAAGCGCTCGCCGATGATGAATGCCTGCGCGAGGCCGTCCGGCGAGGGTTGCACGGCATAGGAGAGGTTTATTCCCCACTGCGAGCCATCCCCCAGAAGACGCTCGAAATGCGGCGTATCCTGCGGGGTGGAAATCACCAGAATATCGCGTATCCCGCCAAGCATCAGCGTGGATAACGGGTAGTAAACCATCGGCTTGTCGTAAATCGGCAGCAGTTGCTTGGAAATGGTTTGTGTTACCGGATAGAGCCGGGTGCCGGAGCCGCCGGCAAGAATAATGCCTTTGCAGGTTGTATTCGGCGAACTGCGATGAGCGAGAGAGGATGGAGTCATGTTTTTTTGGTGCGAGAAAATTACATAAGTTTTACATCCCGGTTGATTGGGTGTAGCCCAGTTTCGCGCGCTGCGCCTGCAATTGTTTCAGCGTGGCGCCGAAATCGTTCTGGCGCTTGCGTTCCTGCGCCACGACTGCGGCGGGGGCGCGTGCGACAAAGCTGGCATTGTCGAGCTTGTCTTGCGCCTTGCCGAGCTCGCCGGTCAGCCGCGCGATTTCCTTGTCCAGCCGCTCGCGTTCCGCAGCCACGTCCACCTCGACTTTCAGCATCAGCTTGAAAGAACCGACTATGGCGACGGGCGCATCGGCGTCCGGCAATGCGGCCATGACGCTGATTTCGCCGAGCTTGGCCAGGGATTGCAGGTAGGGCGCAAAGGCGGCCAGCGCCCCCGCATCGCCGGCAGCCAGCAACGGCACTTTTTGTGCCGGGGAAAGATTCATCTCGCTGCGCAGGCTGCGGCAGGCGGTGACCAGTTCCTGCAACAGGCCGATGTTCGCCAGAGCGTTTCCGTCTATGCGCGCTGCGTCAGCCTGCGGGTAGGGTTGCAGCATGACGGAAACCCCTCCCTCCGCCCCCCCCTTGTCATGTGGGGGAACCCTGCCGGCGACCGGCGCGACTTTCTGCCAGAGCTCCTCGGTAATGAACGGGATCAGCGGATGAGCGAGGCGCAGTGTGGTTTCCAGCACGCGCACCAGCGTGCGCCGGGTGGCGCGCTGCCGAGCCATGCAGGATGCCTCTTCCGCCACCTGACCCCCGATCCCCGATCCCTGGAGCTGCACCTTCGCAAACTCTAAGTACCAGTCGCAGTATTCGTCCCAGACGAATTCGTAGATCGCCTTGGCCAGAAGATCGAAGCGGTAATCGGAATAATGCTTCGCCGCTTCGCTTTCAACATGCTGCAACCGGCTGACGATCCAGCGGTCGGCGGTCGAGAAATCGAGATAGCCGCTGTGGCAGGAATCCTTGCCGTGCTCATTCAGGCCGCAGTCTTTTCCTTCGCAATTCATCAACACGAAGCGCGCGGCGTTCCACAGCTTGTTGCAGAAGTTGCGGTAGCCCTCGCAGCGGTGCAGGTCAAACTTGATGTCGCGCCCCGGCGAGGCCAGCGATGCGAAGGTGAAGCGCAGGGCATCGGTGCCGAATGCGGAAATCCCGTCCGGGAACTCCCTGCGCGTGCGTTTTTCTATTTTTTCGGCATCTTTCGGGTTCATCAGGCCGGTGGTGCGTTTCTTTACCAGCTCCTCGACGCCGATTCCGTCTATCAGGTCAATCGGGTCGAGCACGTTGCCCTTGGACTTGGACATCTTGTGGCCTTCCGCGTCGCGGATCAGGCCATGCACATACACGTCCCGGAACGGTATCCTGCCGGTGATGTGTCCGGTCATCACCACCATGCGCGCCACCCAGAAGAAAATGATGTCGAAACCGGTCACCAGCACCGAAGAGGGCAGGTAGAGATCGAGCGCGGGGTTGGATCTGGCCGGGTATTCCGGCGTCCAGCCCAGCGTGGAGAACGGCCACAGCGCCGAGGAGAACCAGGTGTCGAGCACGTCCTCGTCGCGCGCGAGGCTGCCGGTGTATCCGTTATTCGCGGCAACCTGTCCGGCTTCGGCCTCATTGTGCGCGACAAACACCTCGCCGTTCTCGCCGTACCACGCAGGAATTTGGTGCCCCCACCACAACTGGCGCGAGATGCACCAGTCCTGGATGTTGTTCAGCCACTGGTTGTAGGTGCTGACCCAGTTTTCGGGATGAAACCGGATTTCGCCGCTTGCCACATATCCCAGCGCCTGCTCCGTGATGGATTTTCCGCTCTTTCCTGGTTTGCTCATCGCCACGAACCACTGGTCGGTAAGCATCGGCTCGATCACAACTCCTGTTCTGTCGCCGCGCGGCACCATCAACTTGTGCGGCTTGACCGCAGCAAGCAGGTTCTGCGCTTCGAGGTCGGCGAGGATGCGTTTGCGCGCATCAAAGCGATCCATGCCCTGATAGGCGGCAGGCGCGTGCTCGTTGATTTTTGCGTCCGGCGTGAAGATATTGAGCGGCGCAAGCCCGTGGCGCTGCCCCATCGCATAGTCGTTGAAATCGTGCGCCGGCGTGATCTTCACGCAGCCGGTGCCGAAGGCCGGGTCCACGTACTCGTCGCTGATGATGGGAACGCTGCGGTTGCACAGCGGCAACTTCAGCCTCTGGCCGATCAGATGCTTGTAGCGCGTATCCTCGGGGTGTACCGCCACGGCCACGTCACCGAGCAGCGTTTCCGGTCGCGTGGTGGCGACAATCAGCGAGCCCACGCCGAATTCGAGCGGATAGGCGATGTGCCACAGGAAACCATCTTCCTCTTCCTGCACCACTTCGAGATCGGATACGGCGGTGTGCAGTTTCGGATCCCAGTTCACCAGCCGCTTGCCGCGATAGATCAGGCCTTCGTTGTAGAGGCGCACGAAGGTTTCGGTGACGGCGCGCGACAAGCCTTCGTCCATGGTGAAGCGTTCGCGCGACCAGTCGCACGAGGCGCCGAGGCGGCGCATTTGCCCGGTAATCGTCGAGCCGGATTCTTCTTTCCATGCCCACACGCGTTCGACAAATTTTTCGCGGCCCAGGTCGTGGCGGCTGATTCCCTGCGCTTCGAGTTGGCGCTCCACCACTATCTGCGTGGCGATGCCGGCGTGGTCGGTGCCCGGCTGCCACAGCGTGTTAC
Source organism: Nitrosomonadales bacterium (assembly GCA_016223025.1). Classification (GTDB taxonomy): domain Bacteria; phylum Pseudomonadota; class Gammaproteobacteria; order Burkholderiales; family Gallionellaceae; genus VIKH01. Next base: position 27,875 of record JACRPU010000053.1, read on the forward strand.
CGCCTTTCATGCGGTGATAGCGGGTCAGCGCGTCCATCAGCGTCTGGTTGAATCCGTGCCCCATGTGCAGCGTGCCGGTAACATTGGGCGGTGGCAGCAGGATGCAGAAATTCTCCTTCTTTTCCGGGTCGAGACCGGCCTTGAAATAACCGGCCTGCTCCCAATGCGGGTACCAGCGCGCCTCGATGGCCTGCGGCTCAAAACTTTTTGCGAGTTCCATTGTAATCTTGTCAGGTTGCGGGATTTCCGCTCCGGTGCGAGGGGGCGGAATTATATCAAATGGGAATGCAACATTATCTGCCGTCGTGGGCGCACTGGCGGATTGCGGCCCGGCGGCAATCCAGGCGCGTACCAGGCCAGGCAGGCTGGCCTGCGCCTCGCGCCATGCCTCCTGCCATAACGCTTCAAACCGGGAAGCAAATCCTTCAGCCATGCTCGAGACAAGTTTATTGTGCAGCATCTTTTCCAGTTGCGGCGCAATCTGTGCTGAGAGGATTTCGCAACTCTCATCAGATACCTGCGCCGGTTCTGGCTCTGGAAGCTGCATCTGTGCTTGCCCGGCCAGGGCCGGAAGCTCTTCGACAACGATTTCGGTGAGCACCGGAATTTCTACGGCTTCACCCACCACTTCGACCAGCACCGGAAGATCGGCAAATTCGGGCGGCTGGGGCATATTCAACTGGTCTGCTTGCGCATATCGAAGTGGCGCATTTCGTAGCCCCGGTCGCGGTAAAAACTGAAGCGTTCGCGCCCCATCCGCACATCTTCCGCGTCTTCTCCGACGATTTCGATCAGGCGCTCGAACCGGCTGAAGAACGGCAGGCAGGAAGTGTGCAGGCTGACCAGCAGCTCGCTGTGCGGGAAACTCTCGAACCGGTTACCTACCACCACCGGCATATTGCTAGCCTGGGCCTCATGGCTACGGCAATGCGGGATGAAGGCGACCGCCGGATAGTGCCACAGCAGCCGGTCGAGCGCTTCAGCAACAGCCTCGTCAGGAGTATGCAGCAGCACGCGCACCCCGTTCTGCACGGCCTTGTGGCTCAACTGGCAGGCGGTGCGCAGCTTGTCTTCGCTGCCGGTGTAGAAATCAATTTTCGTCACGGTGGAAATGCGGTCAGTGAAAGATTGCGCGATTATAGCAAAGCTATTCGTCAGAATTCCCTGACCAATCAGCGCTACTCGGTGGCGGATGAGGGAAATAGTGAGGTGTGCAAAGAGCGCATCAAGATCAGCGACCGCTATCGGGGAATGCGAACTTCCGCTGGCAAATAGCAGTCCTTCACAGCCAAAGTTTCTGGTTACCGGCCTGCCGAAGTCAGGTCCGGTTGGCCAGCGGGTTAGACTGCAGTTGCAGTGCTTAGCAACGCTGTAACGGTTTCTTCATTGCATTGATATTGTAAGATCTCCGGAGGAACTTTCTTCTGGCGGAGTTTTTCTAGATTGGTTGTCACTTGGATCATTCCACCCACTGTGCTGCCCTTGTCCATTAACCGCGAGACTGACTTATTCGGTATCAAGAAGTATACGTAGGGGCTGGCATCTATTGAATCATGCGAGTAGCGTTCGTCCTTCTCGCCGATAAGAAGCAGATACTCGTATTCTTTTCCCCGATCCATTGAACCTAGGGGTTTGCTCCAGTTCCATCGTTTAGTGCTCACGTGTTTGACCGGTTGATTGAGTTTGCTGAACTTGACTTCTATTCTTCTGCCATCAGTCGTCAGTACGTCGTAGCCTTCGGCATAAGATGTCACCGAACCATCGATAGCCTTCGCTATTAGCGTCTCACCCCGCATACCCTGTGCAATACTCGTATGCGTCTTGAGAAACGCAAGTTCGCATCGTAGACGCATATTTTCGCTTTCAAGTTTAGCGATGAGAGCAGCCATGGAGGAAAGTCGTTCAATGTCGGACATTGGCGCTCTACGGTCTAACGGTTATTCATATGACAGTTTCGTCCGGGCATGTTTTGATAATACTAACAAGGGGGGGGTTCATATAACTTTTTGATGGAAAACAGGTTATGCAATTTATCTGATAATTGCAAGGCCAATCGTACGGACAGAAGTGAATGTCTCCTTTGGGGAAAACGAACGGCAGCACATAGCTGACCGTCATTACAGCCATCCATTTGCGATGCTCTCTATGATCCGCCGAAACGCCTCGATGGTCATCGCGCCCAATCCACCACGTCCACTTTGTCGGCAAATCGGATTCTGCAAAGTCGCCGGATATCGCCATGCTTAACGACAAGTCCAGCGGGTTGGGCGCAGGACATCACACGGAAAGTTCGCTCTGCGAGTTTTACATTAGCTTGTCCGTGCAATAGATTTCTGCCCGGTCATGGATGAGAAACAGGGTGGGGACGCAATTTGCCATTTCCGCGATGAGCGGCGCGAGTACGCGCTCGTTCTCTTCGTATTCGTGGTTGATCTGGTTGCGCACGTCACGCGCTTTTTTCCAGTCATCTTCGCTTGCGAGGATTTCCGCTTTTTCGGCGAACGCCAGCACATCGGAAAAGCCGGTGATCTCGATTTCTTCTTCCTGCGCGATGGCGCGCAACAGTTTGCCAAGATGCTCCTGAAATTCGGAGAACCTCATGCGGAATGCGGCGAGAATTTCGGATTCTTGCAGCGTCAACGAGGCGACCGGTTTGCCGATGATACCGTTGTTGAGCAGATTGCCGTGGGAGTGCGCCAGGTATTCGCGCATCCGGCGCAGGTGCCGCATTTTGCCCGCTATCAGTTCGCGATGCGGGGTCATGCCAGCCTTACACCGCTGGATTTGGCAATGCGGAAGATCGGTTTGTCGCCGGTGTGGTTGTTCACCGCCAAATCCACTTTCATGCCCAGGCTGTCGGTCAATTCGCCGCGCGCCCGCGCCATCGGCAGGGCAATGTCCGGGAGCATGGTTTCAATATAAAAATCAAAATCTCCGCCCTTGCGGGTGTCGTCCACGCGCGAACCGAACAGCCAGACTGCGGCATCCGCAAAATATTTGTGGATTACTCTGATGGATAACTCGACTTGTTCGGAATTCATGCGCATGTTTTGCATCGGGCCTTATTTGGCCACGCGGTTGATGAGAAATTGCGCCAGCAGCGGCACGGGGCGTCCGGTCGCGCCTTTTTCCTTGCCGGATTTCCACGCGGTGCCGGCGATATCCAGGTGCGCCCAGCGGTAATCCCTGGTGAAGCGCGACAGGAAGCAGGCGGCGGTGATGGTGCCGGCGGGGCGCCCGCCGATGTTCTGCATGTCGGCGAAATTGCTGTCCAGTTGCGGCTGGTATTCCTCGTACAGCGGCAACTGCCAGGCGCGGTCGTAAATTTGTTCGCCCGCAGCCAGCAGCTCTTTCGCAAGGTCGTCCCGGTTGCTGAGCAGCCCGCTGGTCACATGGCCCAGCGCGATCACGCAGGCGCCGGTGAGGGTGGCGATATCCACCACGGTATCGGGCTCAAACCTGGCGGCATAAGTCAATGCGTCGCACAGGATGAGGCGGCCTTCCGCATCGGTATTGAGGATTTCAATGGTCTGGCCGGACATGCTGGTGACGATGTCGCCCGGCTTGGTGGCGCGCCCGCTGGGCAGGTTTTCGCAGGCGGGGATGATGCCGGTCACGTTCAGCGGCAAACCCATTTCGGCGATGGCTTGCAGCGTGCCGAGCACGCTGGCCGCGCCGCTCATGTCGTACTTCATCTCGTCCATTTCGGCGCCGGGTTTGAGCGAGATGCCGCCGGAGTCGAAGGTGATGCCCTTGCCGACCAGTACGACGGGTTTCTGCTTCCTGTCCGCGCCGCGATATTCCAGCGTGATGAGTTTGGCGGGCTGCTCGCTGCCCCGCGTCACGGAAAGCAGCGAACCCATGCCCAGCTTGCGCATGTCCTTTTCTTCCAGCACGGTGGTTTTGATCGCCTTGTGTTCTTTGGCCAGCGCCAGCGCCCGCTCGGCGAGATAGGCCGGGGTGCAGATGTTGCCCGGCAGGTTGCCGAGATCCTTGGTCAGCTTCACGCCGCGCGCGATGGCGGCAGCCTGGCCGACCGCCGCCTTCAATGCGGCAGAAGGTTTGCCCATCGTGGCCAGGGCCAGGCTTTTCAATGCCGCAGGCTTCTCCGGTTTGCTTTTGAGGCTGTCCGGGCGATAGGCGATTTCGGCGGCGACGAGCACCGCCTGCCGCGCAACCCAAGCCGCGTCGCGCCCCGTGTTTTCGTCGCCGCAATATAGCGCGGCATCCTTTGCCGGTGTGCCTTGCAGCGCGCGAAAGGCGGCGCGCAGGATTTCCATCGAAACCTTGTCGGTCACTTCTTTCGGTTTGCCCAAACCGACCAGCAGCACGCGCTCGGCAGCGATGCCGGGAACCTTGTGCAGCAACAGGGTGGATGCGGCCTTGCCGCCCATGTCGCCTTTCGCAATGATGCCGCCGAGGTAGTTTCCGGACGCCTGGTCCAGCGCTTGCGCCGCCCCCGACAATTTGCCGCCATCGAACACGCCGACCGCCACGCAGCCGCAATGCAGTTTTTCCGGGCTACTCTGTTTTATGCTAAATTCCACTTGATTCCCCTTGGTTTGATTTTCTTCCAGAGCGCAATTTAACGCGCGGACGCCAATTGCGTGTCTTGCGCCGCATACATGATGCCGGATTATCCACAAACTGACAGACAAAAGTCAAAACGGCAGGGATCGCTGCGCGCGGGCATCTTTCATCAGGCTCTGGTGCGCGAGTTCGCCGGCATGGGGCTGCTGGTGTTTTCCATACTACTCGGCATTGTCGTTCTTTCCCAGTTGATCCGCCTGCTCGGCGAATCGGTCAGCGGCGTGCTGGCGGTGGAAGGGGTGCTGGCGCTGCTCGGTTTCAGCGCGCTGAACTACCTGCCGGTTCTGCTTTCCCTCAGCCTGTTTCTGTCGGTGTTGCTGACGCTGACGCGCTGCTACCGCGACAGCGAGATGGTGGTGTGGTTTTGTTCCGGGGTCGGCCTGACGCGCTGGGTGCGCCCGGTGCTGTGGTACGCGCTGCCGGTGGCGGGTTCGATCGCGCTGCTGAGCCTGGTGCTTTCGCCGTGGGCGCTGACCAAGGCGGACGAGTTCAAGCACCGGCTGAACAGCCGCGACGAGGTGGCCGCCGCCACCCCCGGCGCATTCCGCGAATCCAAGCAGGATGACCGGGTGTATTTCATCGAAAACGTGGATGCCGGGAAAAACCAGGTGGGCAACATCTTCGTGCAATCGGTGCAGCACGGCAAGACCGGCATCATGGTGGCGAAACGGGGGTTGCAGGAAACCGCGCCGAACGGCGACCGCTTTCTGGTGCTGCTGGACGGCACGCGGTATGAAGGTGCGCCAGGCCGCCACGACTTCAAAATCGTCGAGTTCGAACGCTATGCCATGCGCATCGAGGAGGTGAGGGCGCGCAAGGAAAGCTCCTTGCCGAGAACTTTTTCCACCTGGCAGTTGTTGCAGAACCCCGCTTCATGGAACCTGGCGGAGCTGGAGTGGCGGATCGGGTTGCCGGTCAGCGCGCTGATCCTGTCGTTGCTGGCCATCCCGCTGGGCTTTGTCAACCCGCGCGCGGGGCGCTCGCTCAACCTTATCATGGCGCTGGTGATCTACATGATCTACAACAACATGATCAGCGTGACCAACTCGTGGGTCGGGCAGGAAAAGATGGGCCCGCTGGCCGGTCTGGTTGGCATCCACGCGCTGATGTTCGCGCTGATGCTGCTGTTCTTCTACCACAGATTGTCGGTGTATTCCTTGCGGAGGCTGTGGCGGTGAAACTGCTGACACGGTACATGGCGCGCGAGATTTACGCCAGCATTGCGCTGGTATTTACCGCCCTGCTCATGCTGTTCGCCTTTTTGGACCTGATCCACGAGTTGAGCCTGATGGGCCAGGGCAACTACAACCTGGGCTACGTGCTGCTGTTCGTGCTGCTGACATTGCCCAGCCATGTTTACGACCTGTTTCCGGTGGCCATCCTGATCGGCTGCATTTTTGCGCTGGTGCAGATGGCGGCAAATTCCGAACTGACGATTTACCGTTCATCCGGCGCTTCGTTGCAGCAAATGGTGGGCGCCCTGTTCAGGATCGGTTTGCCGCTGATGCTGCTGAGCTACCTGTGCGGGGATGTGCTGGCGCCGCCCAGCGAGCGCATGGCGCAGAAGCTGCGGCTCAAGGCGCAGAACGCCGAAGTGACGCTGAAGGAATTCCGCTCCGGCGTGTGGGTAAAAGACGAGCGCAGTTTTGTGAACGCCAGGAATGTGCTGCCGGATACCTCGCTGCTGAACGTCAGCATTTACGAGTTCGATGAAAGTTATCGCCTGCGTTCCATCGTGGCGGCAAAGCGCGCCATCTTCGTGGAAGAGAACCGCTGGCAACTGGAAGAAGTGACCCGGACCCTGTTTGACAAGGCTGGCGCGGCGGTGAGCAGCATGGGCAGCCTGGAGTGGCGGTCGGCGCTCAACCCCGATCTTCTGGGCGTTCTGCTGGTGGTGCCGGAGCAGATGTCGGCGTGGAGCCTGTACCAGTATACCAAGCACCTGCGCGACAACAGCCAGAAGACCGCACGTTACGAGATTGCCATGTGGAACAAGCTGTTGTACCCGCTGGCGGTGCTGGTGATGATGTTGCTGGCGCTGCCGTTTGCCGCGCACCACCGGCGCGAGGGCGGAATCAGCGCCAAAGTATTCGCCGGCATCGTGCTGGGGCTGACTTTCCATTTTGTCGGGCGGCTGTTTGCCAGCCTGGGCGCGTTGAATGAATGGAATCCCTTGCTGAGCGCCATGGCGATGCCCATGCTGTTCCTGCTGCTGGCAGGGGCGATGCTGTGGTGGACGGAAAGACGCTGACGGCATTATAAGCATTCCTAATTATTCCAGATAACCCGCATTGCATATAGCTCTAGCGGGTTTTTTGTTGCCCAAGCGTTCCTAATTATTCGCTTCACGGACGATGTCAATTCGCCTGGCATTGGCTATCGTTTCCTTGAAGCGTGCGATGCGCACCACGAACCGTACTTCCGCTGCAGCACATATGGCGCATCCAGGTCACGTTCGATGACAAGCCGCCTGCCGGGAACCTGAAAATCCCGCAGAAAAAATTCTTGCGGGGTGGGGCAATCACACACAAATTTTCAAATTTCCCCTCCCCCGCCCCCCGAACGACCTTAAGCGTTGCACCCAAAACGGGAGCATGGTAGAGTGTTGCCATGCGAGTGATAGCCGTCAGCACGTTGCGCGATTTCTGGGCGAAGCACCCGCAGGCGGAAACGCCGCTGCGCGCATGGTATGCCGATGCCAGCCGGGCGGATTGGAAAAACCCGGCGGACATCAAGGCGGCGCACCGCAATGCCAGCTTCGTGGAAAGCAACCGCGTGGTGTTCAACATCAAGGGCAACGATTACCGCCTGATTGTGGCGGTGCATTACAACCGGGGCATGATGTACATCCGTTTTGTTGGAACTCATGCCGAATATGACGCGCTGGATGCAGGAAGGGTATAGCGATGGAACTCAAGCCGATCAGAACCAAGGCCGAATACAAGGCCGCCTTGCGCGAAATCGAGGCGTTGTTTGACGTGCCTGACAAAACGCCAGAAGCCGACAGGCTGGAAGTGCTGGCCATGCTGGTGGAAAAATACGAAGCCCGGCACTACCCCATCCCTGCGCCTGACCCGATAGATTTCTTGAATTACGCAATGGAAACACGCGGGCTGACCCGCAAGGATTTAGAGCTGTATATCGGCAGCCGTGGCCGCGTGGCCGAAGTGCTGAACCGCGCCCGACCGCTTACCCTGGCGATGATCCGGCGACTGTCGGAAGGACTCAAGCTGCCCGCTGATGTGCTGATAGCGGATTACGAACTGCGCCACGCCGCATAGAAACCTGCACCCCAGCCGCTAACATTTGTTGGTATTTATGTTGGTATGGCTAAAGGTATAAAAGCAGCAATCAAGCAATGGTGCGGTTTGTGGCTTGTTTTGGCGTGGTGGACGGAAAGACGCTGACGCTGCTTTAATCATTCCTGAATTGCCCATTGGTTTCAACTGGGTTTCTTGAAAAACTGCCCCCTGAGACTAGCTTGACAGGCTCAACTTTCAGAGTCCTTGTTCGCCCTCATCCCGGTACATTTCATCCTGTTCCGCCGCGCGTTTTTCCGCCGCTTCGCGCTCTGCTTGCTGCATTTTTTCGCGCAAGCGCAGCCGGCGCTTTTCGGCGGTCTCCTGCTTCAGCGGGATGGTGTTTTCGCCGTACAGCACCTGCTTGAGAAAACGGAAGCCGAACAGCATCAGTTCGGTATCGTCGCAGAGAATTTTCTGCATTTCGTCTGCCGGCACATCGTAGAGATCGCTGAAACCCTCGCTCGCCACGAACGCGGCGAAGCGGTCAAGATCGTAACAGGCCATGAAGAACAGTTCCAGGCTGCGCCTGGAGGGTTTGCCTATGCTGGGGCCGGAGGATTTTCTCTTGAGGATGAGCTGGCGCCAGCCGCGCGCGAGCTCGTCGTATTCCGCCAGACCCTGCTCCTTGCGGTAGTCATCCACGGTGATCCGGCGCGGCTCGCTGTGGCCGAGGCAATGTTCCTCTTTCACCAGAGCATAGGAATCGCGGTCGGTGGCTTCGCCCTGTTTGCGCATGGATAGCAAAGCAACCGGATAGTAGCGGCAGGCGGTCGGCCTGTCCGCATAAACGCCGCACCCTTCCGGCTTCATGAACCGGCAGGCGGTGCCGTTTGCAACAGGGCGCAGCTTCACGCCGGCGATGCCACCCTGTTCCATTTCGTAGGGCACGGTGTACTGTTTTAGAAGCTCGCCCGAACCCATCCCGAAATGGCGCTTCAGGCGCAGGATGTCGCAAGGGGTGAGGGAAATGTCTATGTTGCTGCAACAGGCGTTCCAGCACGCAATGCCCTCGCGGCACCGAAACTGGATTTCCTTGCCGCCGTCGAAGGTCTGCGGTATGACCGGGGCGCTGGTTGTCATGCCATTCGGCTTGAAATTCCCCTCGCCCCGCCCTCTCCCCGCAAGCGGGGAGAGGGCGGCCGAAGGACGGGTGAAGGGCAGTTCCCGATCGTCCTCACCTTGCCGTTAACGTGAATCTCGCGCAGCGAGGGCATACCGTACCCCTCTCCTTCCGGGAGAGGGGGAACGGGGGTGAGGGAAACGCACATGGCGCAGACGATTCATCATTCGGGGTGGCCTGCGCCATGTGCGTTAGCCGTTATCCGTCGCCGGCTCGATGGGCGGGGGAATCTTGAACAGTTTCGACTTGTCCACCAGATCAACATGCTTGCGCTTGAAGCAGGTCCACTTTCTGGCCTTCTTGTCGTAGATGGAATTCACGAAGCAATGCCAGTTCTTTTCATCCACGAAATTCTTGTCGGTACGGTAATAGAAGCCAGGATAGCGCGACTCTTCGCGGAACTGGATATGCTTCATGTGCGCTTCGGCGGTCAGGATGCGGTGGTAGTTTTCCCACGCCCGCAGCAGTTCGTGCAGATCCTTGGCGCGCATCTTGTACGAATCTTCCTTGAGCATTTCCAGCTTCTCTTCGGCCACGGCAAGCATCTTGTCGTTGGTGTTGTAGTAGGTGGCGACACCGGCGACGTATTCGTCCATGATCTTTTGCAGGCGGAACTGCAACATCTTCGGCGTGATGTAGTTCGGGTTCACGTCAATGGCGGTGGTGTAGTCCTTGTGTTCGAGGTAGTTGCGCACCGGTTTGTAGATGGTCTCGGCGATCTGTTCCGCCGTCTCGTCGAACTCCGGTTTCCAGCCCTTGTTGTCGAGCGCAAACTTGACCATCGCCTTGGCGGCGAGGCGGCCTTCGGCGTGGGAGCCGGAAGAGAACTTGTGGCCGGAAGCGCCCACGCCGTCGCCGGCGGTGAACAGCCCCTTGACGGTGGTCATGGAGCGGTATCCCCAGTTCCACCCGCGCGGCAGGTGTGGCGGCACGCCGTCGTAATCGCCTTCTTCCGCAGTCGGCGCGCCCACGTCCGTCGGGCCGGACACCCAGATGCCGCAGCAGCCGGAGTGCGAGCCGAGCAGGTAGGGTTCGGTCGGCATCAGCTCGGAGTTCTTCTTCTCCGGTTCGATGTTTTCGCCAACCCAGACGCCGCACTGGCCGACGCACATATCGAGAAAATCTTCCCACGCTTCCGCTTCGAGATGCTTGACCTCTTTCGGCGACAGCGTCTCGCGCAGCTTGGCCATGGCGGTGACGGTGTCCATATAAATGGGGCCGCGGCCTTCCTTCATCTCCTTGAGCATCAGGTGGTTGCGCAGGCAGGAAGCGGGAACGGCGGCCTGGCCATACGGCGGGTAGTCGTTCAGCATTTCCTTGTTCTTGGCCATGTAGTCTTCGCCGTAGGCGTTGGTCGCCTTGGCCTTGAACAGCAGGAACCAGGCGCCGACCGGCCCGTAGCCGTCCTTGAAGCGGGCCGGCACAAAGCGGTTTTCCATCATGGTCATTTCGGCACCGGCCTCGGCAGCCATGGCGTAAGTCGAGCCGGCATTCCACACCGGATACCAGGCGCGGCCAGAACCCTCGCCCACCGAGCGCGGGCGAAACAGGTTTACGCAGCCGCCCGCAGCGAGCAGCACGGCCTTGGCCTTGTAGATGTGGATGGTGTTGGTGCGCACCGAGAAACCGGCGGCGCCGGCGATGCGCGACGGGTCGTTCTTGTCGTTGATCAGATGTACGATGAAGATGCGTTCCTGGATGCGGTCCATACCCAGCGCCTTCTTTGCTGCTTCGGCGACGATCCACTTGTAGGATTCGCCGTTAATCATGATCTGCCACTTGCCGGAACGCACCGGTTTGCCGCCATCTTTCAGCGCGGGCAGGCCTTCCCTGGCGGACTCCGCGCCGTCATGGCGCACGCCTTCGCTGTCGGTCTTCCAGATCGGCAACCCCCATTCCTCGAACAGGTGTACCGAATCGTCCACGTTGCGCCCCAGGTCGTAGGCCAGATCGTCGCGGGTGATGCCCATCAGGTCGTTGGAGACCATGCGGGCATAGTCGGCGGGATCCTGCTCCGGGCCGATGTAGGTGTTGATCGCGGACAGGCCCTGCGCCACGGCGCCGGAACGGTCCATGGCCGCCTTGTCCACCAGCTTGATCTTGAGTTCCGTGCCGGTTTCCGCCTTGGCGGCATCTGCCCAGCGCATCATCTCGTAAGCCGCGCCGCAACAAGCCATGCCGCCGCCGATCAGCAAGATATCCACTTCTTCCTGGACGATCTCCGGGTTTCCGAAAGTTCCTGTAGCCATTTTGTTCACCTTGTAATGTTCGTTTAATAATGTAACGACGGTTTATTTATTTTCTGCGGATAAGTTCGCCGGGTTTTCCCGCGCGGAACCCGCCCATCACGTCACTGGTAAAGAACCCGGTCTTGCCTATGTCGGCCATCTTCGGAGCTGGCTTGTTTCCGTAAGGGTCAACCGAGCCTTCCGAAGTGGTGCGGGTCGGAAACTTGAACCGTTTCAGCGTCCCGTTCCTGAACTTGATGGTCCACATGATCGAATCCGAGCCGCGCAACGGCTGCACCGAGCCGCCCAGCGGCACAACATCGGCGTAATGCCGCACTTCAATGGCATTCTGCGGGCAGATTTTCACGCAGGAATAACATTCCCAGCACTGCTCCGGCTCCTGGTTGAACGCCCTCATGGCATGTCCGGTCTCGGAGCCGTCCTTGTCCAGCTTCATCAGGTCGTGCGGGCAGATGTACATGCAGGCGGTCTTGTCCTGGCCCTTGCAGCCATCACATTTATCGGTACGTACAAAGGTTGGCATTTCGTTTACTCCCGGTAATTAAAAAAGCAAGAACTTTACTATGATGCTGGGGTTCGCAAGCTCACCCCAGCCTACACCACTACACCACTAGTGTTCCGCCAGCCCGTAGTAGGCTGGGGTGGAGCATGAACCCCAGCGTTCCAGGCTACTTCGCCGAGTGCCCGGAAAGCTTCACTTCGACTTTTTCGTGTTCCGCCAGCCCGCCATAGTAGGCGCGCAGTATCTCCAGCACTTCCGGGCGGCTGAATTCCGCCGGTACGGGCGACCCTTCCGAAAGCATCTTGCGCAGCTTGGTGCCCGAAAGCAGCAGGCGATCTTCATCCCGGTGCGGGCAGGTGCGCCCGGAAGCCATGCCGCCGCAACGGTAGCACCAGAAAGTCCAGTCTATCTTGAGCGGCTGCGTTTCGAGCGAGCCCTTCGGAATCTTGTCGAAAATATGGTGCGCATCGAACGGGCCGTAGTAGCTGCCGACTCCCGCGTGATCCCGACCGACGATCAGGTGCGAACAGCCGTAATTCTGGCGGAACAGCGCGTGCAGCAGCGCCTCGCGCGGCCCGGCATATCGCATATCGAGCGGATAGCCGGCCTGCACCACCGTTTTCCTGACGAAATAGTTTTCGGTCAGCGCGGCAATTGCGCGGGTGCGCACATCCGCCGGGATGTCGCCGGGCTTGAGGTTGCCGAGCAGGGAATGGATCAGCACGCCATCGCAGACTTCGATCGCCACCTTGGCGAGATATTCGTGCGAGCGGTGCATCGGGTTGCGCGTCTGAAATGCCGCAACCTTGCTCCATCCCATGGCCTGGAATATCTTCCTCGTCTCGTGCGGCGTCATGAAGAGCGCGCCGTACTTTTCCGGGAAGCCTCCCTGCGAGAGAACCTTGACCGGCCCGGCGATATTGATTTCGCCCTGCTCCATCACCATTTTGACGCCGGGGTGATCGGGGTCGGCGGTGTGGAACACCGTCGCGCACTCGTGCGCCTTGTCTATGGCGTATTTCTCGGTGACCACCAGGGTCGCAATGACGCTGTTGTCGTCCGGGTCAACCAGCGCGATGTCGCTTCCGGTCTTGAAGGAATCCGCGGTGTCGCGATTGACGGAAAGCGTGATGGGGATCGGCCAGAACAGCCCGTTGGACATGGTCATCCCGGCGCACACCCCGCGCCAGTCGGCGTAATTCATGAAGCCGTTCAGCGGCGTAAAACCGCCGATGCCCATCATCACGAGATCGCCCTTTTCGCGCGAACTGACCCGGACTTTCGGAAGCGCCCGCGCCCGCGCGCGCTCCGCCACGAGTTGATCTCCCTCCAGCAACAGGGGGCGGAGTTTGCCTCCGCCATGCGGGTTGACTAGCATTGTTCCTCGCCTTCGCTGGTCGGTTGTATGGGCGTCCCGGACACGGTGCCGCCATTTCCAGCGTTGGGTTGATGCTAGTCTATTAAACCGGGGGCAGCGATACCCCAGATGGGGTAAAGACAGCCCCCCAGATGGGCTATATTGCCGCCCATCGCTCCGGTAAAGCCGTGAACCATCGCGGGAACCGCGGATTCCGGAGTGCGGGAGCTTGCTCCCGCTTTCGAAGCGGCGGCTCGCCGGCGCGCACCGCGCCATGGCCGCGCGCGCCGATACATCGCCCGAATGAAGCCGGCGTTTACCTGGCTACCGCTTTGGAGTGCTGGAGCAAGCTCCAGCCATTAAAGCGGCGGCAAGCCGCCGCACTCCATAATAATCGCGCCCCCGGTTCCGGAATCACTTCCTGGCATGGACATAAACCGTCAGCGCGCCCCCGCCGATGCGTTCGAACCCCCTGATCTGCTCGATGACCTGTTCGGTCAGCACATGCTCCTTCGACAGCAGCATCTCTCCCGACCTGGTCGTCAGATCGCGGGAAAGCACCAAGCCGGGCGTGAGCTGGCCGGAGCGCAGCGCCCGTTCCGCATCCGTGCCGGGCGCTGCGGGGCGGGCGCTGCCCAGTTCGTTCAGGAAGGCTTCCACCACCAGCGGGTCATAGCGCTTGCCTTTGCCATCCTGGATGAGCAGCACCGCATCTTCCGGCTTCAGGGGCGCGGCGGACATCGCCCCGATCAAGGCCGCGTCATAATCCTTGACCAGCGCCAGAATGCGCGCGCCCAGCGGAATGGCAAGCCCGGCCAGCCGGTCGGGGTAGCCCATGCCGTCAAACCGTTCGCGGTGGCTGCGGATGAGTTTTGCCGCGCCCTGGAGTTGCTCCAGCGCCATCAACGCCATCTGTCCCTTGACCGGATATTTGACCACCTCGGAGCGCTCTTCGGGGGTCAGGTTTGCGTAGGGCTTGTTCAGCAGATGGTCGGGCAGGCCGATCTTGCCGACATCGAGCAGCAGGCCGGCAACGAACACGTCCTGCGCTTCCGCGCCGCTCATGCCCAGGCGCTGGGCGATGGAGCGGGCCATCTCGGCAACCCGGCGCGAATGCCCCATCATCGCCGCATCGCGCATTTCGATGAGGTTGGAAAAAACCCGGATCGAGGTAATAAAGCCCTTCTTCAGCTTCTCGTGCGCGTCCTCGAGAAATGTCATGGTCTGGCGCACCTCCTCGGTGCGCGCCCTGACTTTTTCTTCCAGGTTGGCGTTCAGATCCTTCAGCTCCGCGTTTTGCCTGTGCGTCAGCTCTTCCAGGCGCAGTTTTTCCCGCTCCAGATGCTTCTGCTGCAAGGCGTGTTTGACGATCAGGGTGATATCGTTGTCGTCCCACGGCTTGGATACGTACCGGTAGATCCTGCCCTTGTTGATGGCTTCGATGGTCGCGCCGACTTCCGCGTAGCCGGTCAGCAGGATGCGCACCGAATCCGGCCATTTTTCCCTGACCTTTTCGAGGAATTGCGCGCCGTTCATCTCCGGCATGCGCATGTCGGAAACCACCAGATCAACGGCCTCGCGTTCCAGGATTTCCAGCCCCTGCGCACCGCCCTCCGCCGTGAAGATGCGGTAGCCAAACGGGCGGAACAGCCGCTTCAGCGCCGACAGGATGTTGGCCTCATCGTCAACGAACAGCAGGGTGAAACCCGGCTCTGGCGCGGTCTCGTCTGGCGCTTCGCTCATGTGTCTATCCATCCATCAAACAGTATCCTGCGCCGCATAGTCAGGTTCCGGGCGCGCGCGTCTGGTTTTCCAGCAACGTTTGCAGCCGGCCCTCGCGGTGCAGGCGCTCGACCGTGCTGATGACAATCTGCGTCTGCGAGCCGGAAAGCGTGGGGAAATGATCGCTCAGCATGTGCGTCATGGCGAACTTCGACACGCCGGGAGCTTCTTTATTATCCTTGAAAAAAGGCGCCAGCAACGTACACGCCCGCACAAAAATCTCCCTGACCTCATGATGCACGCGCCGCTCGTTCTGGATGGTTCTGATGCTGTCTATCATAATCAATCTCCTTTCGTGTAAAAAATGGCTGGTTTGTAGGTGCGAATTCATTCGCACGAACAGTCGGTTATGTGCGAATACCTTCGCACCTACAAAGGCGGCATAACCCATTGAAATTTCGGAACACCCTTCGCCAACTCTAGTTTTTTAGGCTCAAGTTAACCGCCAAACCTTCCGCCATTCACCCGCCAGCAGCCTCTCGAATTCTTCCGGCGGCACCGGCCTGGAAAACAGATACCCCTGGCCGTAGTCACATCCGGCATCGGCCAACAGTTTGCGCTGCTCCGCAGTTTCCACGCCTTCGGCGATCACCTTCAGCCCCAGCTTGTGCGCCATGACGATAATGGCCTCGCACAATGCCATGTTGCTGGCGTCGTTTTCCAGGTGCTCCACGAACGACCGGTCAATCTTCAGGTAATCAATGTCGAATTTCTTGAGATAGGAAAGCGAAGAATAGCCCGTCCCGAAATCGTCGAGCGAAACCTGTATCCCGGCATCGCGGAACTTGAACAGCGAGTCGGCGACGCCGGGGCTGTTATCCAGCAGCAGCCCTTCGGTGATCTCGAAAACCATGCTTTGCCCGGAGAGCTGCAACTCGTCCAGATAGGCGAGGCAGGGGAGATGATTCTGCACGAGGTGCTCCCGGAACTGCACCGGCGACCGGTTCACGCTGATCTGGAATGCTTCGCCGAACCGCGCCTGCCAGCGGCTAACCTGATGCGCCGCTTCCCTGAACACCCAGTATCCGATTTCCACAATCAGCCCGGTTTTTTCCGCCAGAGGGATGAATTCCGCCGGGCTGACCATGCCGCGCTCCGGGTGCCGCCAGCGGATGAGTGCTTCGGCCTTGCGGATATCGCCCGTCGCCAGTTCCACGATGGGCTGGTAATAGACATGAAACTGGCCGGAGGCAAGCGCGCCGCGCAAATCGTTGGTGAGCCGCAGCCGCTTCTGCGCGGCTTCCTGCAGCGCCGGGGTGAAATAGCTGAAGCGGTTGCGGCCCTGGTTTTTGGCCACGTACATCGCCTGATCCGCCTCCTTCATCAGGGATTCGATGTCGGCGGCATCGCTCGGATACAGGGAGATACCGATGCTGGCCGATACGTAAACGATCTCGCTGCCCAGGCGGAACGGCTCCGCCAGCCCGGCGAGTATTTTCTGCGCGCTGTCTTCGGCGTGGCTGGCATCGGCGAGCTGCGACAACACCACGGCGAACTCGTCGCCGCCCAGCCGCGCCACGGTGTCGGTTGCGCGCACGCAGCCCGTGATGCGGAGCGCGGCCTGCTTCAACAGGATGTCGCCCATGTCATGCCCCAGCGTGTCGTTCACTTCCTTGAACTCGTCGAGGTCTATCAGCAGCAGCGCCAGCGGGAGATCGGCGCGGTCCGATTTCACGGTTTCCTGCTCCAGGCGGTCGCGGAACATGCGGCGGTTGGGCAGCCCGGTCAGCGCGTCAAAATTTGCCTGCCGCCAGATCAGTTCCTCGGACTGTTTTTTCTCGGTGATGTCGGAAAACAGCGCCACGCGGCAGAACACCCCGCCCGCTCCATTGCGTATGGTGTTGATAATGAGCCTTTTGGCATGCACTTCGCCGTTCTTGCGTTTGTCCCAGATCTCGCCCTGCCACTGGCCCGCGCTGTTCAGCTCCTGCCACATCGCCTGGTAAAAAGATTTGTCGTGATGGCCGGAACGTAAAATCTTCGGGTCTTTCCCCTGCACCTCCTCGAAGCTGTAGCCGGTAATTCTCGTGAAAGCGGGGTTGACGGCGACGATCAGGTTGTTCTCGTCCGTGACCACCATGCCTTCGCTGCTGTTTTGCAGCACCAGCGAGGAGAGGCGCAACGAGTCTTCGAACGCCTTGCGTTCGAGTTCGGCCGCCACGCGCGCCGACACCAGTTGCAACTGGGAACGCACCCGCTCGACATTCTCCAGGGGTGCGGAATGCATGACCGCCAGCAGGCCGAGCGCGTCGCCCTTTGAATCCCGGAGCGGGATGCCGCCATAGCTCTCTATTCCCATGTCTGCCAGCAATTGGTCGCCCGGGAACAGCGATTGGATGTTCTGCGGGTAAATGCAGGTGGTCTGTCCGACGACGTTTTCGCAGGGCGTCCCGCGCAGGGAATAGATGAAATTACCGCTGATCTCGCCTTTGCCATACAGGGCCATCACCGTGACAGTATCTTCGCCCGACAACCTGCCCACGAAGACAAAGTCCACCTCCAGCAACCCGGCCAGATAACGTGCCAGTGTGGGAATGAACTCCGCCTCCGCCCCCGCCTCCGCCCATCCATGTTGCGAGACAAAACGCAGGGTCTGCTCGACCAGCATGCGTTCGGTGATGTCGGTGCAGGTCCCCACCCACTCTCGGACGCTGCCATCCGTGTTGCGCACCGGCGCGCCGCGCACGCCGAAATAGCCATATACCCCGTCGTGGCGGCGCAGGCGGTACTCCGTTTTATAGATCGAGCGGGTCTCCACCGCCTGTTTCCAGATGGCCACCGTCCGTTCCACGTCATCCGGGTGCAGGGCGGCGGCCCATCCCCACCCCTTGATCTCCTCGAAGCTTTGCCCGGTATATGCGCGCCAGGCCGGAACGTCCCCTGTCGCTTCTCCCCTCGCATCGGTCATCCATACGATCTGGCTGGTGGCGGTGGCCAGCGTGCGGAAGCGCTCCTCGCTCTCGCCCAGGGAATAGGCCATTTCCCGGTTGCGGTACGCGGTGGCGGCGGCGATGGTCGCCGCTGCCAGCAAGCTCGTAACCGCCGCCACCGCAACGGCGAGGTCGTTCGCGCCAAAAGCGGGGGCGGGGATATCTGCGGCATCGCCGCGCACGAAATAGGCGGCGGACATGGCCGTGTAATGCATCACGGATACCGCCCCGCCCATGATGGCCGCGCTGAACAGATCGCGCCCCCGGCTCAGGAAATGCGTGCTTCCCTTGATGGTTAACGCCACATAAGCGAGCGGCACGGCAACGAAAACGGACAGGCCAAACCATGCGGGATCGTAGTACACCTGCCCGTTCAGCCGCATCGCGGCCATGCCGGTATAGTGCATCGCGCCGATTCCCGCAGCCAGCAGCACGCTGCCGGCAAGCAGCGGCCCTTTCCCCGTGTTTTGCTTGCCGATAATGCCCAGCGCGACCCCGCTCGCCAGCAACCCCGGCAGCATGGATACCAGCGTAATGACCGGGTCATAACGCACCGGGCAGGACAGGTTCAGGGCGAGCATGCCGATGAAGTGCATCGCCCAGACCCCGACACCCATCGCCAGCGACCCGATGGTGGCCCAAACCGCTCTCTGCAAACCGCTTCCGGCCTGCGCGATTCTCGGCGACACGCTCAGCGCGGCATATGCGGCAAGAATGGCGATCAGAACGGAGGCGATGACCAGCGCAGGGCTGTACGAGCCCGCGTAAAGCAGGCTGGCCTCAGGCGCTGTCGGCAGGAATCGAATCATTGCATAACCCTAAAAACCTCAGTTGGCGAAGAACATCCTGGTATTTCAATGGATTATGCCGCTTTTGTAGGTGCGAATTTACCTCGCAGAGGTAAATTCGCACCTACGTTCGTTTGGTTCCGGCTTCGTCCGGCTTAACGTGAAACTCGCGCAGTACGACAAGAAGACGGCTTCCCATTTTTGGTTCCGGCTCGTCCGGCTTAGCGTGAAATAACTTTCGCAAAATGACGCTTATTCGTTACACATCAGATATCTATCCTGTTGATAACCGTGGAACACAATCGTGAAACATTTCATCATCAGGGGTGTCGTCTTTCGTCATGAAAGTTAGGTTAACTCATATGTTCTTCCTTGAACCTGACGTTAAGCCTCGCCCTGCGGCTGTCTCACCGGCAGCCACACCCGGAACGTCGTGCCTTTGCCCACATCGCTTTGCACCTCGATGCGCCCGTGGTGTTTCTGGACGATGCCGTAGGAGAGCGACAGCCCAAGCCCGGTCCCCTTGCCGATGGGTTTGGTGGTGAAGAAAGGATCGAAGATCTTGTTCAGGTTTTCCGGGGGGATGCCCTTGCCGGTGTCCGCGACCTCCACCCACACTTCTTCGTTTTGCCGGCCGGTGCGGAGGGCCCCAGTACGGATAGTAATGGTGCCGCGCTCTTCGATGGCGTGCGCGGCGTTCACCAGCAGGTTCATGAACACCTGGTTGAGCTGCGAGGACAGGCATTCCACTTCCGGCAGGCCGCCGTACTCCTTGACCACGTCGGCCTTGTACTTGATTTCGTTGTGGACGATGTTCAGCGTGCTGTCCAGCCCCTTGTGCAGGTCGCTGTAGTGCCATTCGTCCGAGGCGTCCACGTGGGAGAAGTCCTTCAGGTTCTGCACGATGTTCTTGACGCGGGTGATGCCGTCCCTGGATTCGCTCATCAGCGCGCGCAGGTCTTCTTTCAGGAAAGCGATGTCCAGCCTTTCCCGCGCCGCGCGGAGTTGCGCGCGCTCCGTCTCGTCGCCGATGGCGCCCTCCGCCCGCTCGTATTGCTCGATCATGCCGATGACATCCTGCACATATTTTTCCAGCGTGCCGAGGTTGGAATACACGTAGCCGATCGGGTTGTTGATCTCGTGCGCCACGCCCGCCGCCAGTTGCCCGATCGAGGCCATCTTCTCCGACTGCACCAACTGGTTATGCACTTCTTCCAGTTTCCGGTTCACCTGTTGCAGCTCCTCGACACGTTGCTTCTGGTCAACGTGCAACTGCATGTTGACCAGGGCCAGGCTGGCCATGTTCAGCATGGCCGTGCCCTGCGACACGTCATCTTCGGTAAACGGCGTCATGCCGCCGGGGCGGTTCACGCTGATTGCGCCGATGACCCGGCCTTCCATTTCCAGCGGCCAGCAAATGGCGGAGTTGGACGCTTTCGAGTTGCCGCCCTCCCTGCGACGCAACTGGAAGCGCGGGTCGCTGGAAACATCGCCGTTCAGCAGTAACGCCCTGGCTTCCTTCGCCACCCAGCCCAGCACGCCTTCGCCAATTTCCACCTTGCTGCCGACAACGCCTGCGGGCAAATCTATGCCGGCAATGATGGTGAGGCGGTTGCTGCCATCGTTGTCGCGCAGTACCAGCGAACCGCTTTTCGCGCTGAACCCTCCCACGATGTGAACCAGAATCTGCTGGTAGACGACAGAAGTGTTTTTCCCCAGCGCCGCATCCTGGCCGAGGCGGTACAGGTCGTAAATCCAGGAAAGCCGGTTGGTTTTGTCCAGTGCCATAATAATTCCTTGGTATCGTTACCCCTCCAGCATCAGATCGGACACGGCATCGAGCTGATCCTGGCCGGGCAGGCAGGCCCGGATACGCTCCCAGCTTAACTTCAAGCGGCCGCTCAGGTTTTCCGGCAAATGCGCCATCAAATCCTCTCCGCCGCGCCCGCTTTCGAGCAGTGCCGCCACATGCACCACTCCGGTAACCGGATCGAACGGTTCGTGTTCCGGCGTGCGCCAGTAGCGGATAGCCTGTTCGATTTCCGGCGGAAAATTCCAGCGTCTGGCCACTTCGGCGCCGATCAGGGCATGGTCAAAACCAAACCGGGATTGCTCCGCTTCAATCAGGTCCAGCCCGGAAGCCTTATGCTCCTGCAGCACGGCGGCAAACTGCTCCGGAATGCACACATCCAGCACCAGTTGCCCGATGTCGTGAAACATGCCGGCAGTGAAAGCCATTGGCTGGCCCTGCCGCAAACAATCCGCCAATGCCTGGGCGTAACCGGCCACGCGGAAGCTGCGCCGCCAGAATGCGCCCCGGTCAAACGGGCTGCCCGCCGTCTGCGGGAATGCGCCCATCATCCCCGCGGCCAATGCCAGCGAGCGGGTGTTGGCGAACCCCATCACCACGATCGCGTCCTGCACCGAGCCTATCCTGCGCGGCAGGCCGTAAAACGGCGAGTTCGCCACCCGCAGCATCTTTGCGCTCAGCCCCTGATCCTGCGCAATCTTGTGCGCCAGAGTCGAGGTGTCCAGATTGTCGTCCCCAAAGCTCGCCACCACTTCCTGGATCACCAGCGGCATGGCGGGAAGTTTGTGCAGCCTGGATAGAACTTCGTCCTGGGTTACGGCTGGCATGGTTTTCCTTTCGTTCGAAAAGCTAGGTAAGCTGGGTTTCTTGCACAACTCTGCTCCCCTTCCTCGACGGGGAGGGGGCTTTAGTTTTCCCCTCCCTTGACGGGAGGGGATTTTCTACCCCTGCCCTATTGGTCCGGCATGCAGGTCAGCACCACCCCTCTGGATCGGGAAACCCCCTCCATCCGGCTGCACCGGCACACAACAAGCTCCTTTCCGTCCGCGAGGCGCAGCTTGCCGGGTTCCTGCTCCCCATCACCCGCGCTTGCGATACAACTCAATAATTCCTCCGGTAGCACCTCGTTCGCCACCTCGCCCAGCAACCCGCCTGCCCCGAACAGTTGTTGCGCCGCCTGATTGGCGACGGCGATGACGCCATCTTCCCCGATGCCGACCACCGCTACCGGCAGGCGCTCCAGAATATCCTGTGATACCTGCAACACGTTCAAATTGCGCAGGGCTTCGCGGGTTTTCTCTTCCACGCGCTGTTCGAGTTCCTGGTTGATGAGAAGCAGTTTTTCGTTCGCTTCCTGGAGCTCCCGGTTCAGCCGCGCGTTTTCCCGTTTCAGTTCGTGGTGGAGGAAAGCCTCTTCCACGTTGGCGCGCAACAGGTCATCTTCCCAAGGCTTGGTGAGGAATTTATAGATGGCCCCCCGGTTGATGGCGTCCGTCACCGAATTCAGTTCGGTATAGCCGCTCAGCACGATGCGCACGGTATCCGGATACAGCTCTTTCATCCGGCTCAGGAATTCCACGCCGGTCATCTCCGGCATGCGCTGGTCGGAAACGATCACGCCGACCTCGTTCCGCGCCAGCAACTCCAGCCCTTCCTTGCCGCTATTGGCTCGCAGGATCCGGTAGCCATCCCGGCGCAGCAGCCGCGTCAGGGCGGAGGCGATATTTTCCTCGTCGTCAACCAGCAGCAGCGTGCGTTCCATCAGGCCTCCCCGAGCGCATCCAGGCTCTTCCCATCCTGCAGCAGGCGCGCGATTTCCTCGGCGGGAACCGGGCGGCTGAACAGGTACCCCTGCATTTCATCGCAGCGCGCCTTGCGCAGGTAGTCAAGCTGCTCCACGGTTTCCACCCCTTCCGCCGTGACCTGCAACCCGAGGCTGTGCCCGAGGGCGATAATGGCGCCCACAATCGCCCTGTCGTTGCTGCCGCCCGAAATATCGCGCACGAAAGACTGGTCAATTTTGAGGCTGTTTATCGGGAAGCGTTTCAGGTAGCTCAGACTCGAATAGCCGGTGCCGAAATCGTCAATGGAGATATGCACGCCCATTTCCCGCAGTCTGCCCAGAGTGGTGATCGCCCTGTCCACGTTTCTCATGAGCATGCTTTCGGTCAATTCCAGTTCGAGCGATCCCGTGCAGAAATCCAGATCGCTCCTCCTCAGGATTTCCAGTATCGCGCCGGCAAGATCCGGCTGCCTGAACTGCATCGCCGACAGATTGACCGCAATGCGGGTGGCGGGGAAACCGGCCTGTTTCCATGCGCGCGCCTGCTCGCACACCGTGCGGAGAACCCATTCCCCCACCGGCAGGATGAGCCCGGTTTCTTCCAGCAGCGTGATGAACTCGCCCGGCGGCACCAACCCGTGCTCCGCGCTTTGCCAGCGCAGCAAGGCTTCCACGCCGCTTATTTTCCCGCTGGCAAGATTGACCTTGGGCTGGTAGTGGAGCACGAATTCCTCGCGCTCCAGCGCCCGGCGCAACTCGGTTTCCAGCGTCAGGCGCTGCCGCGCCGAGGCGTTCATCTGCGCGGCGTAATACTGGTAGTTGTTGCGCCCCTCATTCTTGGCGTAATACAGCGCCGCATCCGCATTCTTGATCAGCGCGATCGAATCCTGCCCATCGGAGGGATACAGGCTGATGCCGATGCTGGCGGCGACAAAAATCTCGTTATCGCCCACCGTCACGGGATCGCGCGCCAGCGAATCCAGAATTTTCCGCGCGATCTCGCCGGCGTCCTTTGCGTCCTTGATGTCCGCCAGCACGAAGGCGAATTCGTCTCCTCCCATGCGCGCCACGGTGTCGCTTGCGCGCACGCAGCTTTTCAATCTTTCCGCCACCGCATGGAGCAGCCGGTCGGCAGCGGGGTGGCCGAACGAATCGTTGATCTGCTGGAAGCGGTCCAGGTCAACGAACATGACAGCCACCATCCGGTTATCCCGCAGCGCATGGGCCAGTTCCTGATCCAGCCGGTCCAGGAACGACAGCCGGTTGGGCAGTCCGGTGAGCGGGTCATACCGGGAAATACGCTCGATCTGGGTGTTCTGCTGCGCCACCAGCCGGGAAAGATCCAGGCTGATATCCGCCATCGCCGCGTTTGCGGACTGGATTTCCAGCGCCAACTGCTCTTTTTTCTGCATCAGGTCATGGTGCTCGAACGCCTCGCGTACCACGGCGCGCAGCGTCTCTTCGTCCCACGGCTTGGTGATGAACTTGTATATGGCGCCCCGGTTGATCGCCTCTTTCACCGATTCGAGGTCGGCATATCCGCTCAACACCATGCGCACGGTTTTCGGATACAACCCTTTTACCTTGCCGAGAAACTCCACGCCCGTCATTTCCGGCATGCGCTGGTCCGAAATAATGACGCCGACCTTGTGGTCGGCCAGCAACTCCAGGCCTTGCCTGCCGCTGCCGGCACGGAGGATGGTGTAGCCGTCTTCGCGCAGTTGCCTGGCCAGGGCGGAAATTATGTTTTCCTCGTCATCAACCAGCAACAGTGTGCGTTCCATCACTCCTCCGGCCATAGAGCTTGTGAAAAACTCTACTGCGCTCGTCATCCTGGCTTTGCTCGTGACGAATTTTTTCACAAGCCACAGGTTGTCCGCACCATAAAAACCGCGCCCGCCTCTGCCCCATGCAGGTACAGGGGGAAAGAAATATTCGCTCAATGGATTATTGCAGCACGGGTTTGGCTTTTATCGGCCAGAAATGGCAAAACCTTAGCCCTGAATCAACGGAACCGCAGGATGGGCACAGAAAGAGTAGCGGGGGAAAGCGTGCCCACCCTTCAAAATGCCATTTTGATTGCAGCTTGGAATAAAGCGGGAGCAAGCTCCCGCACCCCGGAAATTACCGGTGAACTTGCGCGCCATCCCCGTCTTGCTGCGCGTTCCTATACCCGCACTGCGCCCCGCCGACCGGCAGGCAGACATGCACGCAGGAACCGTTGCCGTCATAGCGCATGATGCCGCTCATGCTTCTGACCAGAGCCATGCCGCGTCCGTGCCGCGCCTGGCCCGCCCCACTATCGGCACCGGATAACGCTTCGGCGTGATTGAACCCCTCCCCGCTGTCGCGCACGTCAATTATCAGGCACTGCCGCGCCGGGTCCGCGAGCTTGCACAGCCTGATCCGGATTTCGCCCTGCTCCAGCCTGCCCAGCCGCGCCGCGCGCTCCTCGAAATAATGCTCGATGCCCTGCCGGGAATGTTTCAGCTCGGATTCCATTTTGAGCAAACCGTGGTCCAGCGCGTTGTTGACCAGTTCCGACATGACCAGAAACAGCCGGGCGGCCAGTTTTTTATCATCCGGTTCGAGCTGTCCCACAACATGCATCACGAAGGAGGGGACATCAATGCGCTGTAATTGCCGGGCCGCCAGGGTCAACCGGAGCTCCCATTCCACCGGCTCCGGCGCGCATCCGGCCTGCGGCGGGGCGCAGGATATTGAACCTTGTGAAACCAATTCAGGAATTCACAATCGTGAACAGCTTGTTGAAATTGGCGATGTCGAGTATCTGGGCAACGATCTCGTTCGGGTTGCGCAACACGACTTTCTTGTTCAAGGTCTCGCCGCGCTCGCGCAGCATCAGCAGCATGCCCAGCGCCGAGCTGTCCAGGTAGGCCACGTGGGCGAGATTGACTTCCAGCGTGTTCACCCCGGCATCCGCCAGACAAGCCGAGTAGGCTTCCTTGAATGTCCGGTGGGAGCTGAAATCGAATCTCCCGCTCAGGAACAGCGTCGCCACGTCATCCGCTCTGGTTTGTTTTATTTCCATTTCGCTTCTCTCCCGGTCTGACGGGCATGGCAAATATGCCGCCCGCAATGATGAAACTTGCCATGCCCGTTTCCCTCGCTATGCGAGTTTTCGTTAAATCCTGTTACCCGCGCCCCCGTTGCCAACCAGCCGCTGCATCACCCTTTTCGCCATTTCCTGTATCGGGGCCACCTCGTCCACCGCGCCCACCGCGATCGCCTCGCGCGGCATGCCGAACACCACGCAAGTCGCCTCGTCCTGCGCCAGGTTATAAGCTCCCGCCCGGCGCATCTCCAGCATCCCGGTTGCGCCATCCTTGCCCATGCCGGTCAGCATCACGCCGATGGCGTTGCCGCCCGCACTCTGCGCTGCCGAGCGGAACAGCACTTCCACCGAAGGGCGGTGGTGGTTGACCGGGTCGGCCTGGCTCAGCTCGGTCAGGTAATTCGCCCCGCTGCGCTTGAGCAGCAGGTGCGAATGCCCCGGCGCGATATAGGCGTGGCCGGGCAGCACGCGCTCGTTGCCCGCAGCTTCCGCGACCTTGATCTTGCACAAGCCATCCAGACGGTCGGCAAAGGATCGGGTGAACGCCTCCGGCATGTGCTGCGCGATCAGGATGCCGGGCGCGTCTGGCGGCATGCGCACGAGGAATTCCTTGACCGCCTCGGTTCCGCCGGTGGAAGAGCCTATCACAATAACCTTCCCGGTCGCCAGGATAGGGTTGCCCAGCGCGGGCAGAGCATCGCGCGGCGGTTGCGCCGCCGCATTGCGGGGCGCCGCCACATGCGCCTTGAACGCCGCCCGGATTTTTTCCGCGATCTCGCCGTCATAGCCCTGCAAGCCATCGGCGATGCCCATCCTGGGTTTGGCCACGAAATCAATCGCCCCCAGCTCCAGCGCGCGCAACGCCGCATCCGACCCCTGCCGGGTCAGGCTGGAAACCATCAGCACCGGCATGGGGCGCAGGCGCATCAGTTTATCCAGGAAGGTCAGCCCGTCCATCTCCGGCATTTCCACGTCCAGCGTCAGCACGTCCGGGTTGAGCGCCTTGATCATCTCGCGCGCCTGCAACGGGTTCGTTGCCGCGCCTACCGCCTCCATGTCCGGGAAACTGTTGATGACTTCCCGGAGAATGCTGCGGATCAGCGCAGAATCATCAACGATCAGCACCCTGATCTTGCGTGCGGGGACAGCAGGGTTCATTTATCGGCACCTCGGCTAAAACAGTCTTCTCTACATATAATTTTTTCGATCCGGCCTGCTTCTCTCACCCTCGTTCCACCTATCCCAAAAGGAGAGGGGTACGGTATGCACTCGCTGCGCGAGATTCGCATTAAAACAACTCCACCTCGCCCTGCATGTCGGCCACCTTGATGCGCGCCTTGTATTCCTGCTCGCGCTCGATGATGGTGTCGTTATGCATGCTGCGCAACTGCTTCACCCGCACCTTGCCGCTTTCCGGGAAGAAATAGACCTTGCGCGGAAAAATATCGAGCAAGTCCTGTGCCACGATCGCGATTCTTTCGGTGCGCAGGTAGTGGATGGCAAATTCGGCGTTGCGTTCCCCCACGTTGGCCGCCGTGAAACCGCGCAGCACGTTGCCGCCGCCGAACAGTTTTGCCTCCAGGTTGCCGCGCCTGGCGCCCATCTTGAGCAGTTCGTTGATCAGCTTTTCCATGGCGTAGGCACCATACCGCGCCGAGCTGCTCAACAGGTCTCCGCCCTCGCCCGGCAGCATGAAGTGGTTCATGCCGCCGATGCCGCAGGAGCGGTCGCGGATGCATGCGGCGACGCACGAGCCCAGCACCGTCACCAGCACCATATTGCGCGCGGTCACATAATATTCGCCGGGAAGCAGCTTGGCCGCCTCGATGCCGAAATATTTGTCGTAATACAGGTTGGGCGACAGAACCTCTTCAAAATCCGCACGGTTTCTGTTCATGTCGTTCCCGCGCCGCTTTTCTGTTTGGCCTGAGGCGTCAACTGGTACACCGTCTTGCCGCGCAGCCTGAAATATTCTTCCGCATGGTAAAAACTTTCCGAGTGGCCGGCAAACAGCAGGCCGTTGTCCTGCAACAGCGGCACGAATTTCTTCAGTATCGCCAGTTGCGTGACCTTGTCGAAATAGATCATCACATTGCGGCAGAAAATGGCATTGAACGGCGGGCGCAACGGCCAGCCCCTGTCCAGCAGGTTCAACTGGCGGAAAACGATCATGTCGCGCAATTCTTGGCGTACTCTGACAAATCCGGCCTGGCTGCCGGTGCCGCGCAGGAAAAAGCGCTTGACCAGATCCGGCTCCAGCTTGGCCACCCGGTCTTCCGGATAGATACCCGCCCTGGCCGTCTCCAGCACGCCGGTATCGAGATCGGTGGCGATAATGGTCACCGGAGGAGTGAAACTGCCAAAGGCATCCACCGCTGTCATGGCCATCGAATAGGGCTCTTCGCCGGTGGAAGAAGCCGAGCACCACAATGCGACCGGCTCCTTGCCCCGGTGCTGGCGCAGATGTTCGGCGAGAATGGGAAAGTGGTGCGGCTCGCGGAAGAACGAGGTCAGGTTGGTCGTCAGCGAATTGGTGAACGCTTCCCACTCTGCCGCATCTCCCCGCTCCAGCAGATCGAGATACTCCTCGAACACCCGGATGCCGGTGGCGCGCAAACGCCGCGACAGGCGGCTATATACCAGCTCCTGCTTGCTGTTGCTCAGAGAGATTCCGGCATGGTCGTAAATCAGCTTGCGCACGCGCTCGAAATCCCTGGCGGTGAAGTGGAATTCGCGCCCGCTCTTATCCCGGAATGTTTCTTCGTTTGCCATGATCTCTATTCCCAGCCTATCCGGTTGATTGCCAAAACTCACCCCCTGCAGGCGGAACACATTCGGCGGTGTCAATTTCTCAAGCTCGGAGAGCTTAGAGAATTGCCTACCTTTGGTGCAATGCCCGTTGGTTATTGCGCCCTACAAGAGCTTTGCCCAACCTGCGTACTTTTGGAGTGCGGCGGCTTGCCGCCGCTTTGTAAAGCGGGAGCAAGCTCCCGCACTCCAAATTTAGAGTTAAGGATCAATCAAAACTCCTTCCACTCCTCTTTCTCGTCGCCTGCGGGCAGCGCCTGGGGTCTGGCCGCTTTTCTATCCGGCGGCGCCAGCGCTTGCCTGGCCGCCTGCCTGCCTGCGGGGCGCCGGGGAATGGAGGCGGCGCGCGCGGGCGGAGGCGCCCCGCGCGCCGGAGCATCCAGCTTGAACACGCCCGCCGCCGCAGACAAGTGCTGCGCTTCCTCTTCCAGCGATTCCGCCGCCGCTGCCGCCTGCTCGACCAGCGCCGCATTCTGCTGGGTCGTTTCGTCCATCTGCGTGACGGCCCGGCTGATCTGCTCGATGCCCGCGCTCTGCTCGCTGGAGGCGGCGGAGATTTCCGCCATGATGTCGGTCACGCGCGTCACCGCGTCCACGATTTCTTCCATGGTCCTGCCGGCGTCGGCCACCAGCCGGGCGCCGTTTTCCACCTTGGCCGCCGAATCGCCGATCAGCGCCTTGATTTCCTTCGCCGCCGTGGCGCTCCGCTGCGCCAGGTTGCGCACCTCGGAGGCCACCACCGCGAAGCCGCGCCCCTGCTCGCCCGCGCGCGCCGCCTCCACCGCCGCGTTGAGCGCCAGGATGTTGGTCTGGAAGGCGATGCCGTCTATCACCGAGATGCGGCGATCCCGCTGGCGTCCCGCGCCAGTTGGCTGGCGTGCAGGGCGTTCCCGGCGTTCTGTTTCACGGTGGCGGTCAACTGCTCCATGCTGGCCGCGGTTTCTTCCAGCGAGGCGGCCTGTTTTTCGGTGCGCTGGGACAGGTCGTTGTTGCCCGCCGCGATTTCGCTGGCGCCGGTGCTGATGGAATCGGTCGCGCCCTTGATGTCGCCCACCAAGGTCTTCAAGCTGTCCTGCATGGCGCTCAACGAATACAGCAGGCTGCTGTTGTCGCCCTCCTTGAGCGCCAGGCGCATCGTGAGATTGCCTGCGGAAATCTTGCCGATCGCATCTGCCGCATAATCCAGCTCGCCGCCCAGTTGTTTCATCAGGCTGCGCACGATCAGGTAGCCGATGATTGCCGCCGCCAGCAGCGCCGCCACCGAAATCAACATATAGAAGAACATCATGATCCGGGCCTGCCCCCTGAGGTGCATGGTGGTTTTCAGCAGATCGTCCGACAGTTTGTCCTCCACCTCCTTCAGCAGGTTGATTTTCTCGGTTATCAACCTGAACCAGTGGCCGCTGTCGGTGCCCAGCCTTTTTTCGTTCGCCCTCTCCAGGGCGGTTTTCTTGATGGCGGCCACTTCCTCCACCGCCTGCCCCCTGACCTTGTTTTTGTAGAAGTCTTTCTGCTCGTCGAGGGCGTAATTATCGAAAACTTTTATAAACACCTCCTGGGCGGAAGCATTGGAAAGAAAACGCGCAAAGAGTTCGGGCGTGAACCGGTCGGCCACGAATGCGCCGGTGAGTATGGCGCGCTCCTGCCCGGTGCGCTCCTTGGCCAGCAGCAGTGCCGAATAGGCTGATGCCAGCCGCGCTACCCGGCTGTCGCTGCTGAGCGTGGAGGCCTGGGCGGGAATATCGAGCAGCCTGCCGATGGTCCGGGTGTAATAGCCGAACGCATCCTGGGCGGGAATGGTCTGGGCGGAAGCCGCATTGCGCACGGCGGCAATTTCGCCCAGATCGCGCAGAATTTCGTTCAGCGAATTCCTCAGGGACGGGACAAACTGGTCGCCATCGAAAGCGGCCAGCGCCTGTTTCAGATCACCGGCTTTCTTGTCCGTGACAGCCCGTTGCGACGCCAGCTCGACGGCGAACCTGGCGCCCCGGCTGTTCAGGAAACCGGAGGTCATGCCCCGCTCCTTTTGCATCTCGTGGGCGAGCGCGCCGACCTTGACGGATATTTCAATCAGGGATTCCAGCTTGCTCATTTCGCGGCTGACGGCAGATTTCTCGAAGGTGTTGCCGGTCGCAAAATACAGGAGGCCGAGCAACGGAACGAGAACGATCAAGATCAGCTTCGTTCTCATCTTGAATTTGCTGAATGTGGGCATGTTGTTTTCCTTAAAACACCAATCGTGTGTCAACTCGCGCAGAGCACAATACCCGCAAGGGGTAGGTATGTAGGTTGGGCAAAGCGGAGCGTACACAACGAGCGAAGGCATCATCCGGGTACACGGCCATAACCAGCCACTTGGCTGGTGTCTTTTGACAGCCTAGTGGAATGGCTAGCAGCCTGTCTGACTTAAAGGAAATCGGCTGCAAATCCGCCAGGCCGGTGCATATTTCGCCGCTTTTTTGGTCAATAGAACGACTATTGACCTGCAAAATCGTCAAAATCTGCCCTCGCCCAGCCGAATTTTCGCTTCGATTCTTCAAGTCAGACAGGCTGCTAGTCTTACTGTGTCATATACTTAACTTTGCGCTTACCCAATTGCAATGCGGGCAATGTCCCAGCCTGCTCGTGAGTGCGACGCCC